>CALRGO010000009.1 GCA_943357895.1 Parcubacteria group bacterium | reverse complement strand
CCCACGATGCCGCCTAATATGATAAGCATCAACGGTTCGATTAAGGTCACCATATTCTTAATGGAGGAATCTATTTCGGAATCATAAAAGGTCCCGAGCGTGGCAAGCACTTCGTCCAAATGGCCGGCCTTTTCAGACACGCCTATGAGCGTAGTAATAACGAGGGGGAACGCCGCCTCGCGCCGGAAGGCGTCGCCGAGCGTAAGGCCGCGCGCAATGCCTTCGCGCGCGATATGCTGGAGCGCCGTTTCAAACGCATAATCCCCCACGGCTGTAGCAGTCAATTCAAGCGAATCGATAATAGGTAGGCCAGCACGCAAAAGCGACGACAAGGTAGAAGCGAACCGCTGTATGGCAATGCGCTGCAACACTCCGCGCACCACGGGGATGTGCCGTAAAATGGCAAATAAGTATGCACGCCCGAGAATAGTGCGGAAAAAGAAAAACCATAAAAATATAACGCCTATGAAACCGGCTATGCCAAGCGCTATGATATTAGCCGAAATAAAGCCGGCAAAGGCAAATACCACCGAAACGAACCCTGGCGGCGTAAACCCGCCGGACTTAAATACATCCGCAATACGTGGTAAGGCAAACGTGACGAGAAACGCCACAATACCCATAGACGCCACAAAAAGTATGGCGGGGTATGTTAAGGCCGAAACAATACGGCGACGCAATTCCTCCTTCTTCACGAGCATTACGCTTAAATTCTCAAACACGTTCTCTAAATTACCAGATAGCTCCCCTGCCTTTACGAGGTTTACGAACACCGGCTCGAATTGCCTTGGGTAGCGCGCAAACGTTGTATAAAACGGTTGGCCGCGCTCGAGGGATTCACGGATTTCCATAAGGAGCGCTTTCATAGCAGGCTTTTCAAAATCGCTTATCAAAATATCTAAGGCGCGGAATAAATCAGTGCCGGCACGGAGCATGAGTGCCAAGTACTTGGTAAGGAAAATAACATCCGTCGCGCTGATGCGCGCATGAAACAACCCACCACCGGCAGATGCGGGTAACACGGACACCGGCCGCAACTCGCGTTGCGCTAAAAAACTCAAGACTGCGGCTTGGCTTGCGGCCTCCACCGTCCCCCGAACAGTCTTCCCATCCGGCTGCATCGCAACATACGAAAACTTCATTACTTAGAGTATACCAGACAAAAAGAAAAGCCGGTCCCAGTTGCCTGAGCCGGCCCCGCTGCAACGCAGCATGCTTCCAATTAAATCCATTCCTGCCACGTGCGGAACGGAACGCCCTTCTTAAGGCGATAGATCGTAAGCGGCACGGCCGCGCATAAGGAAACGGCGACCATATACACGGGCAACGCGTAGTTAGCCACGGTATGGTTCACGATGGCGAACATACTAAGACCATGGCCGCATCCGAAAAAGACATAAGCGAACGGCCCTGCGGTATCCGGTTTACTAACAAATCCCCGAATCACTCGGATGGCTATTAGGGCGTCCGCGAACATCGCGCAATACAACAGCAACCTCACCCCATGAGGAACGAAACCAACTACGATCGCGAGCACGGACCCGAAGGCGCAAAACAGCACGACCATCCCATGCAAATTTACGGAATCAAGACTGCCATACTTGCGTTTGATCGTACGGAAAACGCATCCGCATGCCGTAACGACATTCGCAAAACCGAATACCGCTGGCCACGCATTCGCTCCCGTGCCCGCATTACAGTACGTGAAAGCCATCGTAAATGCGATCAAGGCCCACACCGTCCATTGCCCAGACCTCAGTTCGCGCTTACCGGTCTGAATACCCCAACACAAGGGAAAATTACTCACAACGACTAATAGGCCTGAAACGAATCCGATAACGTGCTGCCACATGAAACACCCCCCCTTTCCGGAACGTCTGTGATATTGGAAAACCGGCTTTCAAGCCGGCCTATGCCAAAGTACGCTCCGCCATTAATACCATTTTAACCACCAACTGTCTATATCAACTATAATATCCAATTGCATATTATAGTTGATATTTAAATCCCCCCTTCTTTTCTTTCCTTCTTTTTTCTTTTACAGAGACGGGGATTTTACGGGACTTAGGAATGACAATGATATGCGGAAAGGACGGCGTGGATATGCTTGTCGGGAACATCTCGGAGACCCAACGGCTTGGTGCCCGATTTTTATCGGGCCGTTGGGTTGAGAGCGAATGCCGCTGCTCCGCAGGAGAGCAGCGAGCATGTTTCCCGAAAGCATATGCGCGCCGGCCGGCAAACAAAATATTATTCCCGTATAACCCGTAAAATCTCCTCGATGGTTGTCATGCCCCGCTCCACCTTCCGCAACCCATCCTGAAACATTGTCACCATGCCCTCCTTGCGCGCTTCCTCATATAAAATGTCCAAAGAAAAGCCTTGCGTGGCGATAATACGGCGTATGTCCTCACTTACCGCAAGCATCTCGAAAATGCCGATACGTCCCTTATACCCCGTGTTATTGCACGTGGGGCAGCCCTGCCCTTTAAATAATAATTTCGGCACTTTAACATCTTCTTTAAGCTTTAACGATGTCAGCTGCTCTTGAATCGAAGCTGCTAACTTTTCGTCGGGCTTATAAGAGGTGATACACGTCAAGCAGATTTTCCGCACCAAGCGCTGAGCGAGCACAACATTCAATACCGCAGCAGCCAAGAATGGCAATACCTTTAAATCGAACAAGCGCGGCACGGCGGACGGCGCGTCGTTCGTGTGCAATGTCGAAAGCACTAAGTGGCCGGTAAGCGCTGCCTGTACCGCAATATCCGCCGTTTCTTCGTCACGAATTTCACCTACCATCACGATATTCGGGTCTTGACGCACAATTTCGCGCAAACCCGTAGCGAACGTAATACCCTGCGCGGGATTCACCTGCGTTTGGTTTACGTATTTCATGTCGTATTCTATCGGGTCTTCGATGGTCACGATATTCACGTCCGACCGGTTCAAGAGGTTCATCAGCGAATACAGCGTCGTCGTTTTACCAGAACCGGTAGGGCCAGAGACTAAGAGCATGCCGTACGTTTTTTTAGAATTTTCTTTAAATACCGCCGCATGGTCGTCGAGCATACCCAACTCTTCCAAGGACTGCGGGCGCGCAGTGGCGGATAAAATACGCATAACGATCTTTTCGCCATAAAACGTCGGCATGATACCCACACGAATATCTACGGCGTCTGCGCCCGTCTTGTAGCGGAACCGGCCGTCTTGCGGCTTATTATGTTCGTCGAGCTTAAGGCCCGCGAGGAGCTTTATACGCGCAGCAATCGCCGGATGCACTGGGCTGGGGATGCGCGCAATTTCGTGCAAAATGCCGTCCACGCGGTACCGCACTAATACCTCTGCCTCGAGCGCCTCTATATGAATATCCGAAGCGCGCGAAGATATGGCATAGGATACGACGGTATCTACTATCGCCACAATCGGCACTTCTTCCGCCGCCTCATCCGCACCCTCGTTTTTAATGCGCAAGGACGCCGCGATATTATCCTCGATTATTTTCTTGAAGCTATCCGCCGAACGACGGCCATAAAACGTGAAACCGTAATTCATATCCTCCGGCAAAACGAGGTACGGATTAACCGAACCCTTAAGCGAGCGCTTCAAATATTCAATAGCCTCCAAGTCAACCGGATTTTCCATCGCTACGTCGAACGAGCCATCCGCATTTTTACCAAAAACTATTACGCGCTTACCGCGCGCAATATCTTCGGAAATTAATTGCACCACGTCTTGCGGTAGGGCGCGGCCCACGAGCGTTGCGCGCTCGACGGCGAAAAACTTCGCGAGCAGGTCGAAATAATATTTTTGAGTAATGGCGTTACGGGCTATTAAAACATCGCTCACGTCGCCCCCCATACGGCCCGACTCCTTTTCCGCCGCGTCAAAAACATCTGCCGTGACGGCGCCGCCCTCAATGAGCATTTCTTTTAGTTTTTCCTGCGGGATGGATAACATCCCCCTTAGTATACTATATGAGCAACTGTGCGTACCACGCGTACTGATACAGATATGCGTTAAGGGCAACCGTTACTGCGGCGCA
>CALRGO010000008.1 GCA_943357895.1 Parcubacteria group bacterium | reverse complement strand
TTAATGTCGAATTTTCCCCCGCCGCGGGTTATCCAATTAACGCGCGACCCGACGGATATCTTTTCACCATCCGTTGAATTACTTATCGTAATCTTCCGCTTCATGAGCGTCGGCACGAGCTCCGCATACCCGTAGGCGCCCGTTTCGCTGTTGATATTGATAAAGCGGCTACTATCCGGCCGCAACCCCGTATCCGTATAATCCGCTTCGTACGTACCGTTCGGAATACCCGCGTTCCACGGCCTCCCCGCCAAGATATTGTTGTCGATGAGATTTTTAACGATCTCGATGCCTTCGGCGGCAAGGTACGAAGCAACGAACCGGTCGGCAACCACGCGGTTGAGCGAAAGTGATCGCGAAAGGAGCGAAAAAATACCAAGGAGACCAACAACCGCGATAGTAATCGCGATGATGGCCTCGATTAATATATAACCCTTATTTTTGCGATATCTGCCCTGCATTGTTTACGGTGACGGTCGCTTTAGTTTTACCGTCGTTACTTGTCATTACTATATCAGCTTCCGCTAAGGCTTGGCTGCCGTCCAGATATGCCTCCGGCTCCGGCGGCACGAACATGATATCGCGTACGCCTATGTCGCCGAAAACGACCTGCTTGGGTAGTACGACTTCCGTGCCCGCGACGATTTCGTCTGATGCCGCCGCGTAGATCCTATCACTCGTGCGGCAATTGATTGCCTTGTCGCGGTATACGAAGTATTTACTCGGCGTTGCACTGGTAGAAACCTCTATATGCACGCCGTAGCCGCATGCAGGCACGTCTTCTATAAGCGTGTTTAAAGCCAAGGACTTGGCACGGATTACGGTGCTTATCAGTTGCGCCTGTTCGCGCAAAAGGATTATCTGTAACTCGCCCGTGCGGTTATATAAAATAAGGAACGACGAAAGCACCACTAAAATACTCATCACGACGAGCATCTCGATAACCGAAAATCCCCTGCGCATGGATTCAGTTTTAATTATTTTCTTAATCGAAGAATCCTATGAAATTAGATATCAAAACAAAAGGGATAAAAATAACAAGGTACATAATGAAAACTACGCCTAATCCCTCAAGGCCTGCGGAAGGATGAAGCCACCGTATTATATAAGTCATGGCTATGAATGCAAGGATTAATAAAAAATAACTTAAAAAAAATCTGAATGCCCTGCCTTTGATAAAAAAAGGGATTTGAAGGGCCGCGAACGCAATCAATCCATTTACTGTACTAGTCAAAGCTGAGGTCGCAAAAGGCCCTGCTAACGCCATCCCCATAAAAACAAGTGATGCACCACATATATTCAAAAATAGAATAATTGCAGTATTATACTGCCTTAAAAAATTAACCATATATATAGTATGCCATATTTCATCTCCTCATCCTAATAAATCTTCCTCGAACGCTATAATGCCAGACAAGTCTTTCGGGTATTTCGAGATATCAGGGAAGTCGAGCGATTGGATTTTTTGTGAGACGACTGATATGAGCTTTTCAAGACGCGCCACTTCTACCGCGTCTATTTCGAGCGCGAGGTCGAGAATGCCCTGCGTTTTGTGCGGCTCGAGGAAGTTAAGCACGCCGCGCTCCATGGACCGGTCGCCGAGGGTAGTCGAATTTTCTATAAGCAGTTTATAAAACAATAGTTGGCGGCGGTAGCCGTGCAATTGGATTTTTTTGTGCGCGTCGGTCTGCTCCCACGCTGGGGACGGCTTGCCCGTCTTTAAGTCGTACGCAATAGCATGCGTATCGCCAACTAATTCTATACGGTCGATTTTACCCGTTAAACGCGCGCTCTCAATCAACACGCCTTCGGTTTTAAAATTCATTTCCACAATATCGCTCTCCTTAAACGTATGTGCCTTTGCCGCATAAAACGCGGTAAGGGCCTTAGTGCCACGGGCTAAGTACGTCTTTACGTCATGGAGCGCCAACCGCTCGGTTGATAATGCGCGCTTAAAGAAGCCGACCAAGTCTTCAGTCAAAGGTAATATACCGCTCTGCCGAAACCGTGCGTGTAGCGCCTCCACCGCCGCGTGCATAGCGGACCCATATGACGCTGAGGGCGACTTAGCGTGTGGAAAGTGCAATAAGCACTGTTCGAGAAACTTGTGCGGCCCGCCGTCCGCCACATTTAAAAACGTATTCAGGTGCGTGACGCTCAACTGGTATTGCGGCAAGAGCGATTCTAAAAATGCCCGCTCGCCACCCGTAAACGCAAAAGAATTCACCGCATCGGCACGCACCGAAAGAATATCTTCTGCCGGCGGGCATTCGTCTCCAGATGGCACCACGGGGATATCCGCAAGAAAGCGCACACGCTCCATAGCACGCCCGCCTTCGGTCTGCTCGTACGCCGTGAGATACAGCGTATGCTTCGCGCGCGTCATTGCGACATAAAGTAGACGCACGTGGTCATCAGCCGAGTCCGCTAATGGCGCTATGGGCAAGTTAATAGGGAACGGCAATAAGGACCCGCGCCCGCCCGAAGCCCATACGGAGTCCGTACACCCGATGACGAAAACGGTTTCGAATTCCAGCCCTTTTATTTTGTGTACACTTGCCATATGCACGGCGTTCTTTGCGGAAATAAACGGGCTCTTATCGGAGATCGCGATGCCGTTCACTTGATGCAACGCAACGAACTCAAGGCATTCATGAAGGGTTATGAATTCGCCCGCGCGATATTCCCGTAGCGCGCGCATAAATGCCCGCAAGCCGGAAAGGAATAAAGCATATTCGGCGGCATTCTTTTCTAATCGCTCGGGGCTGAAATAATGCATGCGGAACGGCCCGCTCACAAGAAAGTCGATAACACTATCTGCCGTTTCTTCTTTTGCGCGTGTGCCTGCTTCGATTAAGAAGTTAGCGCACACTACAACCTGTGCATCCGCATTATGCCGCATAGCAGAAAGCCACGACCCGCGCTCCCCGCGCGCCGCTACGGATATTTCCCACGCCGTTTGCCGTGTAAATTGCCAGAACGGGAAACTTAAAATCTCTGGCAGTAAATAATCCGCCTCTTCCATAGACTTGCGCGCCACGGAGTCCGCAAACTTCGCCATTGTAAGTAATTCACGCACGCGCAGATCTTCCAAGGCGTTCCGCAAGCGCTCATATGCTACGGGCACGCCCTGCGCCGCGCAAAAGGGCTGTAAGGCCTCAAGATGCTTATGCTCACGGGCAATTACCGCAATACTCTCGGGGTTTGTGCCCGCAGCTATCAACCGCTTAAGCTCCCCCGCTATCCACGCGTATTCGTGCAAGGGAGTTGGAAAAGACTTGCTGATAATCGCGCCACCTGCACCGCGCACGGCAACCGACCCTTTTTTTGCAAACTCCGCGCCACCCTCTAACCGATTTTCTCCCTGCGCGGCAACGCGCTGTGCCGCCTCGACGATAACGTCGTGCGAGCGGTAGTTAGAAGAAAAGGCTATAACCCTCGCTTCAGGGAAACGCTTTTTAAAACCCAAAATATTTGCCACCTCCGCGCCTTGGAACTTGTATATTGCTTGGTCGTCGTCGCCCACGGCCATGACGTCACCCAAGAACGTTTCTAAAATACGCATCTGCGCCTCGTTCGTATCTTGAAACTCGTCTACCAAAACGTACGCGTACCGCTCGGCAATCGTCTGTCTAAATCCTGCGTGCGCCTTAAACGCAGCAAGTACATCTAAAATCATGTCGTCAAAATCATAGAGCGCTTTTGCGTGCATCGCCGTGCGGTATTCTTTGTAAACGCTGGCCAGCGCATCCATCTTTTCCGCATAGGCGGAATCTTTAAAGATGCGCACGCCGCTATCGTCCTTGCGCGTCCACTTTTCTTTCCACGCCGAAACCATCGCAGTTTTGCCGTCTTCATCCGCAAGATCGAGCGCATGCGATAAGGAGGCATGCAAAGCCTCTGAAACGGATTGTAAAGAATCCGCATAGTCACGAATCACGGGGATGCGCTTTGCCGACAACCGTTCGTCGAACACCCCGATCCCCGCATTGATTGCCGCATACTGGCCCTTATTCACCAAAAGAAAATCCCGAAAACCGTCCGGTGTCATACCCGCCTTTTTTAAATGCGTTATTGCCTGCTGCACAGCCTTCAAATACACAAAGCCTTGCTCGGGGTGCTGAGTACAAAGCGGGTTATCGTGCGCTAAGTTGCGAAAGATATCTTGCAGTATCGAAATGCGCGCAAGGTCGTCCGCGGGCTTAAACGCGGCGCAGTCATAAAAATATTCGGGGTTGCGGTTAATAAGCTCCGTACAAAAACTGTGGAAGGTATGGATTGGCACACGGTATGCCGCCGCACCCACGAGCCCAAAAAGCCGCGCACGCATATTGGCAGCCGCAGCCTCGGTAAACGTAAGGCATAAAATCGCGCCTGCGTACGTCTTTTGCGACAGCAAATATGCAATGCGCAAGGCAAGCGTCTCCGTCTTGCCACTCCCCGGCCCCGCAAGCACCAAAGCATGCCCCGCGGGCAATTCGACGGCTTGCCGCTGCTCGGCATTCAGCGCCGCAAGGCGCTTATTAAACTCAGCTGAATCCATCCCCCTACTTTCGCACGTCACCACCTAGCTCGCAACCTTACATAAGAAATAGATTGATCAATGGTTTTATAAACACGTCATCTGCCGTATCAGCTTGCGTGTTGCCGGCCCTGCAACGCCCGTCGTTTTGATACCGCTATCCTTTTGGAACTCTTTCACTGCACGCACGGTAAGAGTACCGAATATACCCGTCGGTTTTGCTTTTAGAAAACCTTCGTTCGCAAGGAAGCGTTGCAATTCTTTAATGCTCGAGACTTTCATGCCTTTCTGGCTATATCCCAAGTCTTTTGTGAGATCGATGCACGTTGCAACGTTCTTTGCGCTAGATGAGGTAGGGGAAGCTACTTCAGGTAAGAATGTTTTAGCTTGAGTGGAAGGTTCTGTGGCGGTCGCTTGTACTTCCTTCCCCGCAACTACTGGCCCTGCGATAGATGCGTTCATTTCATATCCATCAAGCGGCGTGCCGTCCGCCTTCGCAATTCTGAAACAGGTGTCGGTGCCGGCAGCGAGTTTTGACTGATCGATGGAAAATTGCCATACATATTCCTTTTCCGCGTTGATGCCCCCTAACTCGTTCGTAAACAAGGGCTCGTCGTAATTGGCGTATGCCCCCGTACAGTCGGTAGAAGACTGCAGGCGGAATACGCCGCCACGCCACATGAAATCAGATAACTTCGCCTTAATGCTAATCATAAGCTGCTTCGAAAAAGCATTAAACGACGCTTTTGATTGGATAAGCTTCGCCATAGCTGAGCGGCTGATTGCCACTGCTTGGGGATTGTAATAACCGGCGCTATCGCCACTTGAAGAAACGGTGAACGTCCAGTTGGTATTGTTTTCAGAATTCGTACAGTTGCTTGCCGAACAGTCAATCGCCGTCGCGTTCGCGTTCGTGCTGTCTTTCACGTCTATGTATGAGAGCGTGCGCGTCCCCTGCGGATCGATACTCCATACTGCACCCGTATTACTTGACCGAAGAGACAGTAGCGCGCCACTTTGGCCGGTTAAGGTAAGCGTCCCAAGAACGGTCTGAGTCGTAGACGAGGCGAATGTAAGGGTGCGAGCTGTTGCGACGGCTTTTGTAAAGTTATTAAAGGTAGTGGAGCCGGAGACCGTCTG
>CALRGO010000007.1 GCA_943357895.1 Parcubacteria group bacterium | reverse complement strand
CAAGCGTTTTCGATTTATTCGGATGCAAACCGATACGTACGCAAAAATCATAAAAAAGAACATCGCCGAACTGGATGACGTAATACTTCTTTTCGGTCTCGCCGCCGCGCGCTTTGCGCCCAATTTTATTCGTAAGACCTAAGGCATTTTTAAACAGCTCGACCAGTTCGATATCCTTGGACGTAAAGTTGAAATGCCGTCCGTCAGGCGAAAGGTTCCCGTCCGTAACCAAGAGCCCTATCGCATACGCGAACTCCGGCGACCACTTGATTACCACCCTCCCCTGCGGCTTAGCCATTACCCTTTAATAATACCTCAAGATATAAGCGTCTGCCAATATAGCAATTAAAAAATCCCCGAAGGGATTTTTTGCTACTTCGCGGCTTTTGTTACCTTTATGGTCTTGCCTGAAATCTTCCGCATCTTCTCGCGCGCCTTCTTAGGCGACACGTCGCGGAGGTAGTAGAGCTTCGAGCGGTGGACTTTCTTCGGTGAGCTTACAATCTCAACCTTCGAGATTAACGGCGAGTGGAGCGGGTACAGTTTTTCAACGCCCTCGTCGGCAATTACCGCGCGGACAGTGAACGTAGCGCCTGCTTCGTTGCCGTGCTTGCGGGCTAAAACGATGCCCGAAAAGACGCTCATGCGCACCTTCGGGGCTTTACCGTCGGGCTTCTTCGCTTTCGCACCCTTCTTAACCGCAACGACCGCCTCCTTGATTATCTCGTGGACGCGAACTTCGGCTCCGGGCTTGATTTGGTCGGCAATCACCTTATCCATATATGTCACCATATAGTACACGATATTCCCCTTTTGCGCAACTTATCTGATTTATTGCACGAGCACAGCTAACTCCGGCGGCATGTCCGCGCTTATAGTAAGCCTATTCCCGCGCGGCGTAGGGAATTCGATAGAGTCGGCATGCAAAAACTGCCGGCTTATTTTTATAAGTGGTTTTTTAGGGCCGTAGAGCACATCGCCCACGATAGGACAATTAATTGAAGCCATATGCACGCGTATTTGGTGGGTTCTCCCTGTGCGGGGGCTAACGCACACCAAAGACACTTTTATGCCATCTATCTCAAACGTTTTAATAACCTCGTAGTCTGTCACCGCATCTTTTACCATCTTCGCGTTCTTCACGTGTACCGTGCGCTTTACCGTGCCGGAGTTAAGGCCTATCGGCTTATCTATAGTCCCCTTTTTATCTTTCGGCGCGCCGTATACGAGCGCCATATATGTCTTATGCACCGTCTTCGTTTGGAAGAGATTTTTGAAAAACAAAAATGCCTCCTGCGTACGCGGGATTATCATAACGCCCGAGGTATCGCGGTCGAGCCGATGCACGATGCCGCCCCGCTGCTCCGTATCATCGCCAACGACCTGCGTTTCAGGATAGTTTTCAGCAAGCCAGCTCACAACGGATTTTTCATCCTTGCCGTTTACACCATGTACAATAAGACCGGCCGGCTTATTGATAACCAGAAAATCATCTTCTTTATATATGACAGTTGGCTCCATACTGTGCGCCCAGAAGGGATCGAACCTTCAACCTTTTCAATGTCAATGAAACGCTCTGCCACTGAGCTATGGGCGCAAAAAAGATATTACCCATACTACCCCATAAACCCACCCTCGACAATATTTCGCCTATTTAACCAAACTGCCGTTCGGAACTTCAGCGGCAGGGTGCAAAAGGACAATACCCTGTTCGCCGTCGGTGGCGAGGATCATGCCTTGGCTTTCGTGGCCGCGTAAAACGCGCGTTTCGAGGTTAATCACGAACGGCGCCTGCCTACCTACAAGCACAGATGGGTCGGGAAAGAATTCCGCGATGCCAGACATAATCTGCCGCGTCTCCGTGCCGAAATCCACGGACAATTTCAATAGCTTGTCACCCTCCGGAATCTTTTCCGCAGAAACGATACGTCCTATGCGTATCTCAACTTTTTTAAAATCGTCGAATGTAATTACCATTGTGTGGGCGCACCAAGGATCGAACTTGGGACCTCCATATTATCAGTATGGCGTTCTACCACTGAACTATGCGCCCTGCATATTACTCTGCCCTTCGCGAGCGTTCTGTTCTGAATCTATCCGTTCGGCGGAGCCGACACTACTCAGAACAAGCCCGCCCTGATTCCCAGCTTCAGCTGGGACGGGCTTCCCATTGAACTACACACGCACATCAACCCCAAACTTTTACCGCACGCCGCGTAATTCCTTCAGTTGGGCGGCTTTCGCAAGGTTAAAGGTAACAATTTCCCCACTTTTTATCAAACTACTGCCAAATGCCGCACCACTTACGCCAACTAAGAACCGTGCGGCCGCGACAAGATAGACAACTAAAAGCGCAACCATAATAAAGGCTGCGACCCATAACACTATATTAAGCTTATTGCGAAAAAATAGTCCCATTTATTTTTACTTCGTATTCTTTCCCATCTAGGCTCGAAAACGTGGCTTTTTCGACGCTCGCAAGCGGCACGCCACTCTCGAACGCGCGCAAGAAATCTATCCACTTCTCAGCCGCACCCTTACCACTCATCGTATACGCTATCATGCCGGCCGTCGTCGTCGCCCCCTTCGTACTCGCACCAAAAGCGAAGGCGAAATCGATTGCGTACAGCCGGGCGCGGTTTATCATGTCGCGCGGAAGACCTATTAGCGAATCCGGCTCTGGTAGAATAGATACAAGGAACGGCACATAGCCCGAAGCCTGCGATGCTTGCCCACGCAGAAGCACAAGATTACCCTCCGCATCCTTACGCGCTTGAATTTCAGCAAGGGACTTCTGAATACCCGTCGCATGCCTGTCCATATCGTACGCAAGCCATGCAATACCCCCGCCTAAAAATACCGCGAGTATTCCCGCAATAAATACTGTTACCGCAATCTCCTTATAAAACTCGTATGTCACAACCTATATACTATAACGCCGTAAACCGTTTCTACCAAGGTAATTACGGCAAGGTCGAAGCGGTATGGAACCGCTTTCATAATTGGAAGCTTGCGTGGGAATCCGTGCGCACGGAAACGCGCATCAACCCCGAAGCCGAATGGGGTAAGCTTTTAAAGCGCAGCGTACGCCTTGTGCTACGCGAAGACGAGAATTATCCGCCTCTACTCCGCGAAACCGCACGGCAACCTTTTGGGCTATATCTTCTCGGTAAACCGGACTGGAGTCGACCCATGGTCGCAATCGTCGGCACCCGCCGCGCAACGGGCGAGGGTCTAAAAATCGCGAATGCGTTCGCAAATGATTTAGCCGCGCAGGGTATCGTAATCGCATCCGGTTTAGCGCTTGGCATAGACGGGGCGGCGCACGCGGGCGCCATAGCATCGGGCGCCCATAGTGCTACGGTCGCCGTACTCCCCTGTGGACTCGACGACCTCTACCCGAAGACCCATATGAACTTAGCGAACGAAATTATACGAACAGGTGGCAGCCTTATATCCGAATATCCGTTTGGCACGCCGTCCTTCCCCACTAACTTTCTTGAACGCAACCGAATTGTGGCGGGCGTGAGCCGCGGCACGGTCGTCATCGAGGCGCCTATTAAATCCGGCGCACTTGTTACCGCTAAGCTCGCGGTAGAAGCGAATCGCGACGTGTTCGCCGTCCCCGGCCCTATTAATCACCCTAATTACGTAGGCCCGCATAAACTAATCCAAGAAGGTGCGGGTCTCGTTACCAACGCCTGCGACGTGTGCGATGCACTCGGTATTCTCTACCAAAAATCGGGGCACGCAGGCAGCACGGAAGATACGAGGCGTACGTCCGAAGAGCTCGCTATTATTGCCGCGCTTCGTAAAGCCGGAAAACCCCTTACTATTGACGCCATCGCGGAACTTAGTATGCTAAGCATCCAAGACATAAGTCATGCCATAGCCATGCTTTCGGTTAATGGTACACTCAATGAAACAAACGGCTTATATTCTCTATGAAGACTCTCATTATCGTCGAAAGCCCAACAAAAGCGCGTACTATCGCGAAGTTTTTGGACTCTAATTATGTCGTTGAATCGTCTTTTGGGCACGTACGCGACCTCCCTAAGTCCAAGCTCGGCATCGACGTAGACAATAATTTCGAACCTTCATATGTGATCCCCGCAAAAGCGAAGAGCGTCGTTAAAAACCTTAAAGAAAAGGGTAAGTCATGTGATATGGTAATTCTCGCTACTGATGAAGACCGCGAAGGCGAAGCTATCGCATGGCACTTGCGCGAAGCCTTAGGCATAAAAGAAAGTCAGCGTATCGCCTTCCACGAAATTACGAAGACGGCGATTTTAGATGCCCTTAAGCACCCGCGTGCGCTTGATTTAAATATGGTTAATGCCCAGCAGGCGCGGCGTGCCTTAGACCGCATCGTGGGCTACAAGCTATCTCCCTTTTTATGGAAGAAAGTCGCGCGCGGATTATCCGCCGGCCGCGTGCAGTCGGTTGCCGTGCGGCTCATCGTCGAACGCGAAAATGAAATCCGCGCTTTTAAGTCACAAGAGTACTGGAGCGTAGACGCCTCACTTGCACACGCGGGCATCGCGCAAAATATCGAAGCATCGCTTACGAAAATAAAAGGCGAGACGCTCGATAAATTTGCTATCCCTGCCAAGGAGCGCGCGGACGAAATTAAGGCGGATCTGGAAAAGCAAAATTTCGTGATTACCGCCGTCACCAAAAAAGAGATTAAGAAAAACCCTTTGGCGCCTTTTACCACGAGCACCCTCCAGCAAGAGGCGGCGAAGCGGCTTGGATATACGGCAAAAAAAACGATGATGCTCGCCCAGCAATTATATGAGCAGGGCGCTATCACCTACATGCGTACGGATTCCGTAAACTTATCAAAGGAGTCGCTTGCCGCGGCAAAAAGTTTTCTAGAAAAAGAATATGGTGCCGCCTATGCCGCGCAGGCGCCGCGCGTTTTCACTACCAAATCCAAATCCGCACAAGAAGCGCACGAAGCCGTCCGCCCCACAAACCCCTCGGTAACGGATATGGGCGAAAACAAGCTCTACCGCCTTATCTGGCAACGGTTTATGGCATCGCAAATGCCGCAAGCTATTTTTGACAACACGGGCATCGATATCGTCGCGGGTCAGTACGGCCTGCGCGCCGCGGGCGCCGTGCTCAAATTCGACGGTTATTTAAAAGTCTGGGCGCAAAAATTCGAAGATAAGGAAATGCCGGCCGTAAAAAATGGTGAACCGCTTACGGCGAAAGAAATCCGCGCTGACCAGCATTTTACCGAACCGCCCGCCCGCTACAGCGAAGCGAGCTTGGTAAAAACGCTCGAAGAATACGGTATTGGCCGCCCGTCGACCTACGCCCCTATTATTTCCGTTATCCAAACGCGCGAATACGTTATTAAAGATAAGGGGCGCTTTCACCCCACGCCCACGGGCGAAAAAGTGAACGCCGTGCTCGTGGCGCACTTCCCCGAAACGACGGATATTAACTTCACCGCGAATATGGAAAATACGCTGGATGCGGTCGCTGAAGGCAAAGAACAGTGGCAGGATGTACTTGGCTCGTTTTATACCCCGTTCATGAAAAACCTTACGGAAAAATACGAAAGCGTGGAGGGCGAGCAGATTGTAAAGCCCGCGGCGGAACCGACGGACCAAGTATGCGAGAAGTGCGGTAAGCCGATGGTTATTAGGAGCGGTCGGTTTGGTAAATTCATCGCCTGCTCGGGCTTCCCCGCCTGTAAAAATACCAAACGCACGGCGCCGGACCCGAGCGTGCCGCAAATCCCCTGCCCCGAATGCAAAGAAGGTAACGTAATAGACCGCCGCACGGGCAAGGGCCGCACCTTCTGGGGATGCTCACGCTACCCCGAGTGCAAATACGCCACGTGGAAAAATCCCAACGAACCGGAAAAGAAAACGAAAGAAGCCGAAGGAGTAGCCGAAACGGAAAGCGAAGAATAAAAAAATATCCCTGCAATTAGCAGGGATATTTTTTATGCGAAGCCGCCCTCCTGTAAACGACTTATCTTTGTTATTAGTGCGCGTAGGTCGTCTTCAGACGAAATATCTATCGTAACTTTGCCGCCGTTACCTGCTCGCTCGATATGCACCGGCGTACGGAGCGTTGCCTGCAGTTCACGTGCTAATTTAGAAAACTCGTCTTCGGGCGCGAAGCGTACGAAGTCTTCCCCGGCAGGCACGGAAATCGGCTCGGTTTGAATATCTTCGCCCATGATATCGCGCGGCGCGTTCATGCGCGCGATGGTGTTTTTCATTTCACGTACGGATATGTTTGTCGTCGTCACCTGCTGGAATAACTGCTGTTGCCGTATGGGGTCGGCAAGTGCGAGCAAAACGCGCCCTTGGCTCTCGCTAATTTTGCCGCCCGCTATTGCGTCCTGCATTTCCGTCGGCAAATTCAAAAGGCGCATGGAATTGGCTATGGTCTCGCGGCTCTTACCCATACGCGCCGCGATTTCGCGCTGGGTCATACCGAACTGTTCCGAAAGCTTGGCGTATGACCGCGCGGATTCTATCGGGTTTAAGTCAGTGCGCTGAACGTTCTCGACGATCGCCATCTCGAACTTTTCGCGGTCTTCGGGTGCGCGGCGCACGACTGCCGGCACGCGCGGTAAGCCGGCAATTTTTGCGGCGCGAAGTCGCCGCTCCCCTGCTATGAGCTGATATTCTATCGCCGTACCATACGGCGTTTCTTTTTCGATCTTTGAAACTATGATCGGCTGAATGATGCCGAACTCGCGCACAGACTGGGCGAGTTCCATTAACTGTCCCTCATCGAAATCCCGCCGCGGCTGGAACGGGTTCGGCTGAATCTTATCCGTCTCTATATGGAAAATCGCCTCGCCCGCGTCAAAACGCGACAGAGGCTTCTCTGGCGTCTTTTCAGGAGTAACCTGCGGCGCGCTCCTGTCGGGTATCAATGATTCAAGTCCTTTTCCTAACATAATTTTAAAACTCGAAAAATGAGAGCTTATACATAATTTTTATTTTTCTCTTCTTGTTGGATAATCTCTTTTGCCAAACGCTCATAGGCGCGCGCGCCAGGGCTATGCGGGTCGTGGAAGCAAATCGGCTTGCCGAAGCTCGGCGCCTCCGCGAGCGCGACCGCGCGCGGAATTTCCACGTCGTACACGTGCCCCACGAAGTGCTTGCGGAGCGATTTAGAAACCTCGCGCGACAGGTGCTCCCTACTGTCGTACATGGTAAGCAAGGCGCCCGCGATGCGCAAATTATGCCCCAAGTTATGGTTTACCATGTCGACCGTTTCGAGTATTTGACTCAACCCCTCCAAACCGTAATATTCGCACTGCACGGGGATAATCATTTCGTCCGCGGCCATGAGCCCGTTGATGGTTAAAAGGCTCACGGACGGCGGCAGGTCTATAAGGACGTAGTCGTAGTGGTGCGCCACCTGATGGATTATTTTTTTAAGGAATTTCTCCCGCTCTGGCTTTTCCAAGAGCTCGATAGTCGATCCTGCAAGCGCCGGATGCGCGGAAACGAAGTGGCATCCGGGGATGGCGGTATTGCGCACAATCTCGTGAATATTCTTACGGCCCGCCATGGCCTCGTAAATGTTTGCGCCGCCGTCCTCACGGTGCGCGGAGCCGAAACTCGACGAAGCGTTCGCCTGCGGGTCGAAGTCGACCATCAATACCCGCCTGCCGTAGAGCGCTAAATACGAAGCGAGATTAACTGTCGTCGTGGTTTTACCCACACCCCCCTTCGCATTACATACGGCGATGATTCTTGCCATTGAAACCATTTTACCGTACCTTATAAGGCAAAGGAAGCGTATAAGAACAATTACACGGTGAGGTGGCTGAGTGGCTGAAGGCGGCACTCTCGAAAAGTGTTATACCGGCAACGGTATCGTGAGTTCGAATCTCACCCTCACCGCACTAGATTTTTTGACCAGTGACATTGCCCCGTACGCCAAAATACGCTACTCTATTGCCAGTCTTAGGGTATTGAAAACACACTTTTTGGAGGATGAACCATGATATGGCTTATCAACGAAGTAAACGTATGCGACTACGGCGACGGCGAATCAGGAAGTTGCTTAGTGGATAAAACGAATAATTCGTCCAACGATGCAGAGGAGCACATCCTCACGCGATGTAATGGATGCGGCAGAAGCCATAACTGCGCCGTGATTTCTACAGCGCGATTAAAATTGAAAGACGGCGTACAATTCGCAAGCGGCATAGAGCCCAAGCCGAAGAAAAAACCGTCCGCAAAATCAGGACTTAAGGGGCAAATCCCCCGAAAACGCGCCGGCATTAAAAAGCCTGCTACCCGCTAATCCCCACCAAAACAAAGTCGCCCGCGGACGAAACATCCGTGGGCGCATATTAGGGCCCGTAGTTAAATGGCAGAACACCTCATTTGCAATGAGGAGACGCGAGTTCGATTCTCGCTGGGTCCACACCGCCGCCTTGCGCTTTTTATATAGGCAGGAATATGCTTTAAAATAAGAAGTAGGGATTGTCCCGCTTTAACCCTTTGGCACGAAGACATGGAGGATATCATGAACGGATTACACGCCTTTTCCGCCACGACAAGATTTGAAAAATTCGACAACGACACAATCATCTTCTCATGTATGGTTTTTACCGAACCTATAACGGAAACCCAAAGGAGGCGCCTTATCCTTAAGGGCATTGCCCGTATCGACAGCCTCGACAAGGATGAAAAAGAACCCTGTGAATCATCGGCGTTCTACCGTGATTTAGCAAAGGCGACTTTTGACGCAACCCGATGGGAAAAGCCCTTGATCCCCATCATTATTTGCTCCCATGAGGAGCTCTGCGCGAGCTGTGAATACGAGTACGTTATATATATCTGCAGACGAATAGTCAAACGCACTAATCTGTCGTATGGCGTTATCGACGTCCCCCGCACCTTGTTCCAATGCTTGGAAAAAATTGTTCGTATACCCTCCCGCATCCCACCGCTCTCCCTCCAGCTCAACTGACGCCATTGCGCGCCGCCACATAAGCCGCCTACACTAAGGCGGCTTTTTTTATCCCCACTATCCCCCGCGCCACATCAGCCCTATACTATAACCAATGAAGGAAAACCTGTGGGGTAAGACAATCCGGCAGTCCACACCCGCGATTGTGACTATTATCATTTCTAAAAACGTGAAGGCGCTTAAGAAGGATATGGCCGCGGAAATGATGGCGATGCCGGACTATGCCCAACCAAAAGAACCGATAGACATACCGCCCGATGCGGTCGACAGCCATGGTATGGTGAAAATCGGCAGTGGGTCGGGATTCTTCGTAGACCCCACGGGTATTATTTTAACCAACAAGCATGTGATAGCAGACGCGAACGCGCAGTACACGGTGATTACAAACGACGATAAGCACTATGCGGCAACCGTGCTCGCGCGCGACCCGATTGACGATGTAGCGATACTCAAAATCGATATTAAAAATGCACCCATACTCCCCCTCGGCGATTCGGATAAAGTTGCCCTCGGCGAGCCGGTGCTCGCAATTGGCAACGCACTAGGGCTTTTCAAAAACACCGTATCTTCGGGTATTGTATCTGGCCTTTCGCGATCTATACAAGCAGCCCCTGACCCTAAGGCGGGCATTGCCGAAATGCGCGGCCTGATACAAACGGACACGGCGATAAACCCCGGTAATTCCGGCGGGCCGCTTTTCAATAGTGACTGCCAAGTGATAGGCATCAATGCCGCCATAGTCTTCGGCGCACAAAACTTAAGTTTTTCAATACCCATCAACACCGCGAAGCGCGATATCAAGGACATTAAGGAATTCGGGCGCATCCGCCGTCCACTTCTTGGCCTCCGCTACCTCATCGTGGACGAAGTAATTAAAGATAAAATGAAACTGCCTGTCGACTACGGCGTAATCGTCACGAGCCACGGTGCCTTATCCCCCGGCGTGATCCCCAAAAGCCCCGCGGCGGCGGCAGGACTGAAGGACAAAGACATAATCCTCGAATGCGACGGCGTGAAAATTGAAAACGGTAAAACCCCGCAGGATTTTATGGAAGACAAGGAAGCCGGCGACGTCCTTACGCTCACGGTACTGCACGGGACGAAGAAGAGTACGGTGAATGTGACGCTCGGGGAAAGAAAATAATAATACCGGCACTAGTGCCGGTATTATTATTTTCTTAATTCTGCTTATTTTAAGGCCTGTAAGCGGGATTTCTTTCACAGAGTTCGCCTATACCACCCACACCACCAGGACCGACGCTAGGATTCCATACACATCGCTGCTGATCATTCGAATCAAATCCTGCAGTATTACAATCCCGGTCCGTATATAAACGGTCGCAGGGAGTTGGGCACATATTAGAATCAATGGTTAAAACGTGACGACCGATTGAAATATTATTCTTCGTAACATTAATTCTTAGAGAGCGAGGATTGTCATTAGGACGCCCGACGATATTATTATATTGATCGGAAGGCTTTGTGGGGAAATAAGACTTAACCCCTCCCGTTCCATCAAACTTAAATGGAATTGAAGTCTGAGAGCCACCTATTATATTAGTAATCCTAGGATAATTTTCATAAGTAGCATTAATATACCCACGAGCATCATTAACGACAACGCGCACCTGACTTACAATGCCATCGGGGACGCATTGCGGTACACCCACAAGCAAAACCTGCACCCTAGGGCCGGACACCCCCCTTCCCGCCTGCATATAATTCGGGATTGCCGGCGCATTCCCTGCGACGGGCGCCATCGCAGAAAAAGCGCTCGGGGCGGAAAATGAGCTCGGCATAGCTGAAGGCGCATTGCTCGGGCGCGCAACAGGAGCCGAAGCCGCACTAAAAGCGGCACGGGGCGCAGAAGGCGCTACCGCGCGAGACGGGGCGGGGCGGCTAGCGGAGCGCGACGCGACAGCATCCCATAATGCCGCTGCGCGCGGACTTAGGGGTGCTGTCGGTCGCAAAACAGCCCGAGCGCCGACACTAACATCTGAACCAACCGCAGGAGATGCCGCCGTAGAAATCGGGATATTTATTACGACCCTGCTATCACCAGCACTGGAACCGGCGGAAACGGCTGCTGCTGAACGGCCAGCTGCTGACCGCCCGTCGTATGTACATTGAGCCATTACCCCAGGAATCGATACGACACTACATGAAACAAGGGACATTCCTGCATATGAAAGTGGGCATAAGTTAGAACCATTAGGACATTCCGAGTCTGGATGAGTCTTCCATGGCCCAAGATGATTAGCCAACACCACGCCGAATGACCCAAAGAATAATAGTAATGCGATATATTTTTTCATAAGTACTTTAAGTATACCCTTTAAAACAGCTTAAAATATTGTGGATAACTATATTATCTAAAGCACGGCTTTGCCTCTGGTGAAGGTGAGGAGGGCGTTAAAGGCGCATTGCGTACGGCGAGAGCGGCGCGCGCCGCAGAGACTCCTGTGGTATTCCCCGTTCCGCTACCGATATGGAGCGTGCAGGCCGCCTTTTGGCATGCTGCCTCGCCTGCGCCGACGGTGTAATCACGGAGATCCCACGGGTTTAAATAGTTGGACGATTGCCAATTTTTTACCTCGAAACCTTCGCCTCCGGCAGCGAAATAGGCAGTGCATATACCCGTATCTTTAGATGCTGTAAGTTGAACAAAAGACCATTTTTTCTGGAAAAAAGGCGAGGGGCATGCCTTAGGCATCATGGAAAAAAATACCTCAGCATTTACAAGGAAGGGAATGAAAAGCCCAGCCGCCGCGATGAAGTGCAAATAGTTTTTCATCCTGTCTCTGTCATCATACTACTCTATACTCCCCGACTGGCCTGTGGATAAGAATGTCACAATACAAAACCCCCTCGCGTGAGGGGGTTTTGGTTAAAAACTATTAACGAGAAACACAATAATATCCATCCTGCCCACTGCCACTCGGACCATAAGCAGCCTCCAACCGGCAAAGCCCATCAGATTGTCCAACGCACACACGAGAAGCCTCTTCTTTTGACATATCAGCCACGTTAATTCTCCCACAATCAAAAGAGGGTCTTAAGACAGGACAATAAAGAGTTATAGGAATTATCATAACCGAAACGCCTTTTTTATTTTTAACAACCACCTCGGCGGACGCCGACTGATAAGGTGAAAATAGCGCGCCCTCGACAGTAGTATTTGCTGAATACGGCCCCTCGGATCCACCAGAAATAGACACCGAAACAGAACCGACGGCCTTACCAGGCCTCTGCATAATATGCATCATTTCACGCATACATATTTCATAACGCCTCATCAACTCAACCCTTTCCGCGTCAGTGGGTGATCCACCCATGCCCGTTTTATACCATTCACACTGATTATTAGGGGTCTGATTCGGCTTTGTGCAAGAAACATTAGTAACTGTAATATTTACTTGCGGGGGTGTAGGGGCATCAGAAGGACGTATGTCCGCAGCAGAACAGCTTCTAGGCCTGCAAGGATTACTTCCGAAGTTACGATGTCCGGGTCTAACACCATGACAATTACCACTTGTGCCGCACGTACGACCCTCCGAACCGTCCGGCTCGCCCTCAGCCTGTTGACCCTGCGCCCGACAATGCGCCAATTCGTCAGGAGTAGCGCAAGTTATAATGCTAGTAACCGCATTTATAGCCCTCGTTGCGTTAGGAAATAAAATCCTAGGAATTTGCACCGGAGGACCAACAAATAAACCCCTAAATCTCTGGTACCAGTCAGCAGGCGTCTGCGCCATCGCCACACCGAACGACCCGAAGAATAAAAGGAATGCTATGAATTTTTTCATAAGTATACACTCTTCCACACAATACAAGGCTGTGGATAAGCACTGAATAACGAACCTCCAGCATCAAGGCAACCTAAGTGGAGGCGGATAGTAAATCCCCGAAGGAGGAAATAAAAGCCGAGGAAAAATCGCTGTGTGAATCCCAAGAATCTCCTATTTAGGAGATTCGGGTTGAGTTCGATTTTTCCTGTCGGCTTTTACGACGAGAGAGGTCGGATTTACATACGCCGTAACGGGTTGCCGCGGTGTTGGGGGTTCGGTTAGTGAGGAAGGCTACTATAAGATGAAATTAATCAACCTATCCGGTACGAAGATGACGCGCTTCGGCGTGCCCTCTACTGCCGCGAGCTGTACGGCCTCTGCTTCGCCTATCCCCTTCGGAGCTTTCACGACGCGCTTTGTTTTGCCGTTTATCTGGATTACCAAATCGAATTCATCTTCTTCAATAAACTTCGCGTCCCATACAGGCCATGCGGACGTATGAATTGACCCTTCGACAAGCTCAGGGCAAGCCCCTTCTCCGCCTAATTTTTGCCATAATTCTTCCGTTATATGCGGCGCGAACGGCGCGAGGAGTTTTAAGAATATCTTAACGTCTTCTGCTTGCGGCGCGCCGGCTTCGAGCTCGCGGAGCAGTATCATCATGGCGCTTATCGCCGTGTTGTATTTTAAGTCCGCAATATCTTCCGTAACTTTCTTGATTGTTTTATGGATTGCCTTCTGCAAAGCGGCGTTCGACCCCGCAGTAAGCTTGCCCGATGCCAAAGCCCATACACGGTTTAAAAACCGGTATATCCCCATCACGGACTCGTCGCGGAAGTCCCCGCCCTGCGAAAAGGGCGCGAGGAACATTAAATAGGTTCGTAAGGTGTCCGCGCCATAGCGCTCTATATATTCATCCGGATTAATAACATTCCCCTTTGACTTGGACATCTTCGCGCCTTCTTTTATCAGAAGTCCGTGCGCGCGGAATACGGTAAACGGCTCGTCGAAGGCGATATGCCCCATATCTTTCAGCGCCATCGTGAGAAACCTAGAATACAAAAGGTGTAAAACAGAATGCTCCGCCCCGCCGATGTACATATTCACCGGCAACCACTTCTTCATAACTTCATCGCTAAACGGATTTTCTGCATTCTTCGCATCCGGATAGCGCAAGAAATACCAAGATGAATCTAAAAAGGTATCCGATACGTCCGTCTCCCTGCGAGCTTTGCCGCCGCACTTTGGGCACGCGACTTCGTAAAAAGATTTTACGGATGCCAAAGGCGACGCACCCGTAC
>CALRGO010000006.1 GCA_943357895.1 Parcubacteria group bacterium | reverse complement strand
CCTTGCAGTGCATGCAATGCGACCTGCCGCCGAGACCCTTAAACGAAAATAACGGCTGTTCGCCGTCGTATCGAAAGATTACGACGTTAAGAAAACTCCCTATCGCCGCGCCGAATGCGAAAAGGATAAGAAGCGCCGGCACGAACATTGTTTAAAACCTAAGACAATAGAACTCGTCAGCCGCTTCCGATCCGCAATCGACGCCGATCGTTTCCGCGCCCGAACCATCCACGTCGTCCTTCAATACTTGGTTGTTAGGGTCTTCGAGCTTTGCGCCTAAAACGTAGCTCTGGCCGTTGCTGCCATACCGGTAGTGATTGGTACCACCGAGCGGATCGTCTGAAATACCCGATACGCCGATTTCAGCCTCGATGAGCGTTCCTTCAAGCCCGTCCCACGTGGTTAAGGGATAGCCGCCAAACTTACCGTAATATAATTCCAAGGCGTTCTGTGTTTCGCGCAGGTCGGCAACGCGGCGCGCATCACGGCCACGGGCGCGGAAGGAGCCTAGGCCCACGAGAACGATAGACGAAAGCATGCCGATGATCGAAACAACGACGAGAATTTCTACGAGCGTAAAGCCCTGTTTTTTATGCATAGTTTTAAAATACTTGTACCAAATTGTATATCGGAAGCAGGATTGAGGCAAATAGTAGGCCAACCCCCGCACCGATTACGACCATTAAGGCTGGCTGTATTAATTCCACCAAATTGCTTACCATACCGTCCACTTCGCGCGTATAAAATTGCGCCACACGCGAGAGCATATCATCGAGCCGGCCCGTGCTTTCGCCCACGGCGACCATTTGACTTACGAGCGGGGGGAAATACCGTTCCTCCTGCTCAAGCGCACGCGAAAGAAGCTCACCGCCACGAACTTTTTCTGCCACGCTATGAAGCGAATCACGATACAAAAGACTGCCGACCGTATGCCCGCTCGTCTCTATCGCCTGCGCGATGGGGATACCGCCTTTAATAAGCACGCTCATCGCTTCGCCGAAACGCGCAACGTATGCCTGCCTCAGGAGCTTGCCGACGACGGGGAGTGATAACACTAACTCGTCGAACACCACCCCGCCTTCCTCGCTCCGCACATATTCCACAAGAAACGCCGCAAAGGCGAGGGCAATAACAATGAGTGCCGCCCACCAATTAGCGATAAAGTGGCCGAGCGAAAGGAATATGCGCGTGATAAGCGGTAACGTGACATTTGCGTCCACGAATATCGGCTCGATCTGCGGGAAGACGACACCCATTAACACCCCCGCAACTATAATAAATAAAACGATAACGAATACCGGATAGATCATGGCATTCTTGATTTTCGACACGAGCGTGTTTTCCTTTTCTAAATAATCGGCGAGAAAGGCGACGGATTCTTGTACCCGGCCCGTGACTTCGGCGGACTTTATAAGATTTATGTAAAATTCGGAGAATATGCCGCGGTGCCGCTCGAGCGCCTGCGACAAGGCAAGGCCGGAGTCTATGTCCCCACTTATCTCAAACGCTGCGTCGCGCAGTACGGGGTTACGCGTTTGCCGGTAGAGCGCTTTAAACGTGTCGCCGAGTGGTATCGCTGCCTCGAGCATGGCGGCGAACTGGCGGGTGAATATCATTACGTCCGCCCGCTTTACGCGGTTGAAAAAATTATTGATAGAGGTAAACAGCGACTGCGTGTCCGTGCCTTCGATGGAAAGCACGTAGAGCTCGTGGCCGTGCAGGCTGTTTAACGCCGCATCTTTCGTGATGGCGTCGACGAAGCCTACCTGCAGCTCCCCTGTTTTGGTACGTGCGCTGTATCTGAATTTCATCCCATTAGAGTAGCGCCGTTATGCGGAACGCTCGACTAATACTTTAAGTTCGGCGGGGTTCTGCGAGTAAATAAGCGCCTGCTCTAAGGAAACAATGCGGCGGTCGATAAGGCTCGCGAGCGAGCGGTTTAACGTTATCATGCCTTCTTGCGAGCTCGTTTCGATTACGAGGTCGATCTGGTACGACTTGCGCTCGCGGATAAGGTTACGGATGGCGGGATTCACGAACATGATTTCCATCGCCGGTACGCGGCCGCCGTCCACGCGCGGCACGAGCCGCTGGGAAATAATAGCGACTAAGGTTGCCGCAAGCTGGCTCGTTACCTGCCCCTGCTGCTCCGCAGGGAACGAATCGATAATACGGTTAACCGTCTGTGCGGCAGAATTAGTGTGAAGTGTGGCGAACGCCAAGTGGCCCGTTTCGGCCGCGGTCATCGCGGTTGCCATAGAGATTGGGTCGCGCATTTCGCCGATCATTAACACGTCGGGGTCTTGGCGGAGTACGGAGCGGAGCGCGCGGTGAAAGCCTAACGTATCAGCACCCACTTCGCGCTGGGAAATAATAGACCTGTCCTGCGTAAACAAATATTCGATAGGGTCTTCGATAGTAATGATATGGTCTGTGCGCGTGTGGTTTATTTCGTCTACCAAGGCGGCGAGTGTGGTGGACTTGCCGTGGCCCGCAGGGCCGACAACTAATACGAACCCCTGCGAAAGCTTGGTCAAGTCATGCACGATAGGCGGTAATCCTAATTCTTCTACCGTGCGGACTTTTACGGGAATCAAACGCAATGCCGCAGCCGCAAAACCCTTTTGCGTAAAGACGTTTACGCGGAACCGCGCCTTATCTTCAAGCGAATACGAAAAGTCTAATTCTTTCTTTTCCGCAAAGACTTTTTTCTGCTCGTCGTTTAAAAGCGCTTGCGCCAAGCCCTCCGCAATTTCGGGTGTAATAATCTGCTCGCCCGTAAGGGGAATTAAAGCGCCGTCCAAACGCAACGTTGGCGGCTGGCCCACGCCGATATGCAAATCGCTCGCATTTTGCCGCGCAGTCGCGAGTAAAAGTTCCGTAAGCTTCGCCTGATAGTCCATTAGGAAAAGTATAGCATATGGAAAAAGAAAACCGCTGGGTGAACCATGCGGTTTTTTGTAAGAGTTGAAAGAAGTGATGTGCGAACCCCACTAAAGGTTCGCGTCAACCAAGAGATCTTCCTGACTGCTGAAAATCTCCACGAGAACGGTGTCGAAGCTCTCATCGACGACTTCTTCCGGAAGGACAGCGACCTCGAAAGTTTCTGAGCTGACTTCTTCTTCGGTTGTGAGCGCACTGTCTACCGATGTGTCGTCAATCACATCGACGGAAAGATAATCAGCACTGAATCCACTCACGAGATCCTCATCGTTCTCATCGACAATCGGAAGATCCGCTTCGACGAGAACAATGAACGAGTCGTCGTCACTCAAGCCATCCGGATTTTGACTCCAACACAAAGTGAAGTCGTCATCCGCTTGCGTCCGCGACTGAGCTAACGAAACGTCGCCTGCGACGGCCGGCAACACGACGATTTCAACTGAAGCGAGATATTCGCCATCAGGGGCAAAAGCCGCCAGATAACGAACCGCATCACTCGCGAATATCACCGGCGCTTCGGCATCGACCTGCACAACCGTTTGATAATCGTACTGGGTCATGTGGACCACGCTCGTAGGCGAGGGGCACATAATCGTGAGAAGGCCATCAATTGATGACCACATTGACGACGGATATGTCCGCAACTCAAGTACTTCGCATGCTTGAATAAGAGACGAATTTCTACAACGACGCATGGCCTGAAACTCCAATAATATAGGGCTTTTTCGATGAACTTTCACGTATCTAAGAACGCCTTAGACAGTATTTATATACTACTCTATTTATTTAAAAATGTCAACTAAGACGCGCTTGTTTCGCGGAGAACTTCTTCGACGGAGATTATGCCGGCAACGGCTTTGAGTAAGCCGTCCTGCCGCATAGTGAGCATGCCTTGGCGCACGGCCTCGCCGGCGACGTTGCCCGCCGAGGGGTCTTTAGCTATTACAACGCCTAATTCGCGCGTCATCTCGAATACCTCAAAAATTGCAACGCGGCCGGTAATCCCCTTATTACGGCATACCTTACAACCCTCCGCGCGCCACACTTCGTACGGACCTTTTTTTAACGCACCGATTTCTTTTTCTAATAATTCCGCGATTTCCTGCGAGGGCTTTTCGGACTTTTTGCACGCGTCGCATAACCTGCCGACTAACCGCTGAGACACCATTAAGTTAAGTGCCGACGGCAATAAGAATGCATCAACGCCCATGTCGATAAGGCGCGGAATAACGCCCGCCGCGTCGTTCGTGTGAATTGTCGAAAGCACGATATGCCCCGTAAGCGCCGCATGGACCGCGAGCTCCGCCGTCTCTTTGTCGCGGATTTCGCCGACCATAATAACATCCGGATCTTGCCGTAATATTTCACGCAGACCCGAAGCGAAGTCATAGCCAATCTCCGGCCGCACCTGCGACTGATTTACACCATCCATAGTGTATTCCACCGGGTCTTCCAAGCTTACGACATTCGCACCCACGGTATTTAACCCACGCATCAAGGCGTACAAGGTCGTCGTCTTTCCGGACCCTGTGGGGCCGCTTATTAAAATCATACCAAAGGGTTTTAGGAGTGCCGCATGCACGGACTTTTCGTTATGCCCCTGCAAGCCCAAATCTTCGAGCTTCTTTAAGCCCGTCTGCGGGTCGAGCACGCGGATAGCAATCTTTTCGCCTGCGGGCGTGGGAAAGGTCGAAACGCGGTAGTCGATGTCGCGCCCGAAAAGCACCGTGCGAAAACGGCCGTCCTGCGGCGTGCGCGTTTCGTCGATTTTTAAGTTCGCTAAAATTTTGATGCGCGAAACAATCGGCTGGTGCAAATCTAAGGGTATGGTCGCCACTTCTTGCAGTACGCCATCCAAACGCAAGCGGATGCGCAGGCGGTCACGCTGCGGCTCTATATGGATATCCGACGCACCAGAACTCACCGCTTCTTTAAGCGTAGACGAAACGATTTTGATGACCGGCACGTCTTCGTTTACCGAAACCG
Source organism: Parcubacteria group bacterium (assembly GCA_943357895.1). Lineage (GTDB taxonomy): Bacteria > Patescibacteriota > Minisyncoccia > UBA6257 > UBA11618 > CALRGO01. The sequence continues at coordinate 16,979 of CALRGO010000006.1, read as the reverse complement.
CCTCTTCGAGCAACCGCACCTTGCGCTCGCCGGACGAGGATCCCCCGCGGCCGCCACCAATCCCCTGCACGGCGCTTTCTACCGTCGCCGAAAACGGCGAATACTTGCGCATGATAAGTTCTAAGTCCGACGGCGTGATAATATACACACCGAGTGACACGCGGTTGCGCTTGGCGATAAATCGCAACGCCTCCTGTGCCTTAACGTCGTCGGGGTGCACCATACCTACCACAAGCATGTCGCCCTGCCGCGACAAGGGCGCGGCTTTGTACGTAGCGACGGTTTCTTCCGGCACCATCTTTATCAGCTCCGGCGTTATGCCTTCGGTTGAAACTTTAGCGTATGGAATATTTAATACCACAGACTTCGCGCGCGCGACCTCCGTCTCCGCCACCAAACGCCGGTCATAAATAATATCTTCCGCGCGCTTACTGATAGAAACTGATTCGCGTAATAATGCATCCCCTTGGCTTTGGGAAAGGAACTGCCCGTCAACAAGCGCTTGAATTAATGCGTGTTCGTCCATAACGAAGTGGGTAGTGTGTAGTGATTAGTGGGTAGAAACGACGAAAAAATAATCATCAAAGAGGAAGGAAAGGGTTAGAGCGACCGAGACTGCCGACCCCTGGCACCGTGCCGTACTGTTTGAAACTCTTTAAGACGGGGCTTTCTATAATCTTACCCGCGTCGAGTTTAATGTCGGCGATGTTTTGCGCCGCGTTAAGTTCTACGGGCGCCAAAATTTCGATAGCAGGTGTGGGGCCGAAGAATAAGAAGTACCCACCACCCACGATGACGAAAAGTAAAAATATAAAAACGAAAATGCCGAACCAGTTAACGCTACGCCTTGTTTGTTCAATGATTAGTGCCATATCTTTTTTACTCGGCTTGATAATACGTATCGGCGACCACGGTATAGGCGAAGAAGTCGCCCCTCGCCGCTGATTCGACTTTGATACTTACCACATCCATGGCGCGGATGTTCGTTTCTAAGCCCTTCACAAATTCTTTAAACGCGTTGTAATTGCCGGCGAGCCGCAACGACAGGCGAAGTGTGCCGAGGGGCTTTACTAACGACTTTTCGGACGGCTTTGTGGAAAGGGGTTGGACGTTAAATACCTGCACGGTGAGCCCATTCGCCCCCGCTATCGCCTGCAGTTGGTTAAACACCGAAGAAACTTCTTCGCTTACGGGCAAAGACATAGAGATTACGTCCTCTAAACGCTCCGCGCCTTGGTACTGCTTAATTAGCCCTTCAACCTTATCGACTGCCTGCTTTTTTTCTTCAAATAAATTTTGTTTGGCTATAAGCGTGCCACGCAAGGTAGATACTTCGTCGTACGCGGGCCGCAAGTACGTTGCGTAAACCACAAGCGAAGCGACTAATAAGCCCGCCCCCACGAAGAGACTGAATGCGCGTTTGCCGGAGGGTCGTAGTGCCATGTTATTTTTTGAAAAATCCTGCGCGCAGGGTAACGGTTATGCGGAATTTAACCTTACCCTCGAGCGCGTTCGAATCATTAACGATTACGCTTTCGACTTCGGGCGCTTCGGTAAAGGACTGCAATTGCTCGGCGAACGATTTGTAGTTGCTTGCATTACCCTCAAGCACAATCTTTCGCTCGGGCACGCGTAGCTCCATCACCATATAAGAAACTGCTCCGTTCGTACGCGATTCCAAAAGCCCAAATAAGGGCGATGCAGATACGTGCCCGCGTAAAAGCGTTTCGAGATTTGCAAGCTGGGAATAAAAACGGACAAATTCGTCCTGCTGTTTTACGGGGATTACCTTCCCTAACCCTACAAGCTCTGCCTCTTGCCCTTTAAGACGCGAATCAAGCAATGGCTTGTAGCCGAATATGAGCCCTGCGGAACCGACCGCGACGGTCGTCGCGACTAAAACCGTAAACATTAAAAACCGCCACGGCCAGCCGACCGGCAATTCTTCGCTCTTCATTCGCTCGTCCATGAGTGGGGATACCATATTTTTCTCTACGAGATGCCGCGCAGGCCGGCGCCGACCGCTACGGCAAGACTCGGGCCAAGTGGCGTAAGCGCAATTTCCGCCTGCGGCGGGAACTGCACGCGACTAAACGGCATCGCCTTTTGCACCCGCATATCAAGCCCCTTGCTAGCATATTCCGTTATACCGGGGAGGTTCGCACCACCGCCCGCTATAAGCGCATTTTTAACCTGCACGCCGTATGCAGAGACATACCGCTCGGAAAGGCGTTTAGCCTCATTCAATATAGCATCCACGAGCGGCAGGAGCAGTGTGGATAACTCCTCTTCGGCGCCGAATCCCACGTTTACCACGCCACGCCGACGTTTCAACTCCTCCGCACGGACTTCGGCTACGTGCAAACCGGCGGCGATGGCATGTGTAAGAGTCGCGCCCGAAAAATCTGTCTGAGAGGTAAGGTACGCCATGCCACGCGAAATAACAGAAAGTGCCGTTGAGCGTGCGCCGATGTCTATCACAAGCGTCGGCGCATCGTTCGTATCAGCCGGCACGCCAAAGGCACGGGCAAGTGAAACACTTTCCGCTTCGAGCGCCACGAGCTCTAAGCCCGCCACCTTAAAAATCAATTTATATTTGGCAATAATGTCGTTCGGAATAGCAAACACTAAAACACGCTGCGGACTGATACGCGTAAAGTCGAGCGACACAGACGTAATAGGAAGTGGGATATATTGCCGCGCTTTAAACTGCACCGCTTGCACGACTTCTTTTTCTGGCATCGGCGGCAAATCTATCACCGTAGAGAAAACGGAAAAAGATGGAAGTGAGGCTACCGCACGCACGGTATTCGTATGCATACGGTCTTTTACTATCTTTAGGTACTGCCCTACTTCTTGCTCAAAAATCTTCAGCCCGCTCGCTTGGATCGCCGTAGTGCCGCGCGTAAGGTAGCCGAGCGTTTCGAGCATGCCGTAATCACCGAGCCGTGCACCCGCTTTATCGGGAATAATTTCGGCGATTTTTATGGACGTCGTGCCGATATCCACGCCCAAGCACGGCCGTGCGGCCGTGCCGAAGAGCTTTTTAAAAAATCCCAGTGCCATGTATTATTAGTATACCTCATACCATGCTTACCCGCGCTAAAAATTTGTTACTCGATATGCTCTTCCCCCGCACGTGCCTTGCGTGCGCAAAAAATATTCCTAAAGGGGATGCACATACGGTTATTTGTAATGCGTGCATGGCGAGCATCCCCCTGTATGATGCGTTGCACTGCCCCGTGTGCATGCGGCGCATTCCTGAGGGTGGCGCACTCTGCCACCCCGAAGCGAAGTATGTTTTAGCGGGTGCTACGCATTATTCGCATACCCCTGTGCAAAAGCTTATTTGGCAGATGAAATACGAAAACTGGATGACGGCGGGCGCGCCCGTCGGCACGTTACTCACAAATTACTTGCGCGCCCTGCCGCATGACTTTACCGGCTACCACGTCGTCCCCGTGCCTTTGCATAAAAACCGCGAATGGAAGCGTGGCTTTAACCAAGCGGCGGTTTTAGGCGCGCACGTAAGCAATGCATTCCACTTGCCAACTATCGCAAAGAATCTCGTGCGCGTGAAAGAAACGCCCGCACAGGCAGACCAAAAGGACTACGCGTTACGCGAAACGAATATCCAAGGCGCGTTCCACGTAGAACGTCCCGCAGAATTCAAGGGTAAAAACATACTGCTCGTAGACGATGTAACCACCTCGGGCGCCACCATCCGCGAAGCAGTCCGCGTTTTAAAAAGCGCCGGCGCGAAAAAAATCATCGCAGCAGTAGTGGCACGGGCACGGTAAAAAATATGATTATCCCAAGCCTCTCCGGCATACGGTTTACGACCGATGAGAATACGGCGGATATTGCCGCGCGGTATGCCGCGGCGTTCGCGGGGACATACCGCGGGAAAATAGTAATCGGGCGTGATGGACGGCCTTCGGGCAAGGCTATCGCGAAAGCCGTTATCAAAACCCTTACGGATTGCGGGTGCAAAGTTACAGACCTCGGCATCGTCCCCACGCCCACGCTCACTATGGCGCTCGTAAAGCTCAAAGCTAAAGGCGGCGTGATGGTGACCGCGAGCCATAACCCCATAGAGTGGAACGGCCTTAAATTATTCGATGCTACCGGCGATTATTTAAACCATGTTCTCCGCGCCTGATTACCACGTAAAACAAATCATAAAGCTCGTTAACGCGAAGGCTATCCGCGCGCGGAAGTTTAATGTGGCGCTCGAAACGATAAACGCGAGCGCCTCGGTTACCGCCAAACCCCTTTTGGCCGCGCTCGGCTGCACGGTAGCGGGGCTCAACGTGAAAACGAACGGCGACTTCGTCCACATGCCGGAGCCGAACCCGAAGAACCTCGCGGCATTTACCGACTTTATAAAAAAGAAAAAGGCCGACATCGGCTTTGCTTTAGACCCCGATGGCGACCGACTCGTACTCGTTTCCCCCGTGCATGGCGTACTTTCGGAAGAATATACGGTAGCAATCGCCGTGCAGCACGTACTTATGCATATCGAAAAAGGGCCGGTTGTAATCAACCAATCTACGAGCCGCATGAGCGAAGATATCGCGAAAGCAAACAAATGCCTCGTATACCGCAGTATCGTGGGCGAGCCGAACGTCGTCGCATTAATGCGTAAGAAAAACGCCGTAATAGGCGGCGAAGGCAACGGCGGCGTTATCTACCCGCGACTGCACTGCGGCCGCGACGGAATGATGGGTATGGCTCTCGTGCTCGACTGCATGGCGCGTACGGGTAAAACCGTAGACGAACTCGTAGCCGAAATCCCCCGCTACGCGATAGCCAAAGACAAAGTGACGCTCGCAGACTTTCCGGCGGCCAAAGATATTTTAATAAAATTGTTCCACGACGTGCCGCACACGGTAACTGACGGCGTACGCTTCGCATGGCCCGACCGGTGGCTCCACGTGCGCACCTCGAACACCGAGCCGATTGTGCGCCTCTTCGCCGAAAGCCCCACCATAGCCGAAAGCGAAGCTTTGATAACCCGCGCCAAAAAATCCCTCACTCGGTTAATTAAATAATCCTTTAATCATTATTTCGATCCAATTATCGTCATATGACGGTCGGCATATAACGATAACGAGTGGATAAGTTTTTAAAATTACTCTGGTTTCTCCGATTTTTTTTGAGGGTGGTGGTAGAGGGGTTCGATGAGGCCAAGTTTTTCGAGGCGGGAGCGGATGCCGCCTTCTTTGCGGCCCAAGAGTTTTGCGAGCTCGGGGATGCCCGCATCGCGCTTGAATAAGTCTTTTAATTTCTTTTCTTCGTCGTCCGTCCACCTACGGAACGCTTGGGGTGATCCCTTGCGTAATTTATCTATGGGCCGCTCTTCCATACCTTCCGCGCTACTATCCTCTTTCTCCCCCACCGCGATCTCTTTACCACCTACACTTGCTATGAAGTTGGCGTGGAGTTCTGTTATTTTCGCTTTTTCCATACCACCGAAGAGCGCATCTGCTTCGTCTGACCCTGCGCGGAACGCGACGTCGCGCGCGAATACTTCTGGGTGCACTTGGAAGGCGCGCTCATTCCAGCCGAGCAAGTGCAAGCCCGAAAGCCGCTTAACACGCGAGAGCGCTACGTACCCCTGCCCGAATTCGAATACGTCGCTCAAATCCATTACCGCTTCGTCTAAGCTTACGCCTTGGCTTTTATGCACTGTCATCGCCCACGCAAGGCGCAGCGGTAGTTGGGATATACGGGCGCGCTCTTTGCCGTTTTCCTCTATCGCCCAGTCCATCAACTCTGGCTCTATACGGCGGCCGTCGCGTGTTTTTATTACCGGCAAACCGCCCGCGCCCGTAAAGTCCTGCACGGTGCCGAGCGTGCCGTTAACGAAATGTTCCTGTGGGTTGTTCTTCGTAAACATCACAACCGCACCCTTCTTTAACTTTAAAAACTGTGGCGATAAGCAGCCCTTTTGCAGACCCGCAACCATTGCCGCCGGCCCGCGCGTAACCATATTAAAAACTTTCGCTGTGCCTTCGAGCTTAGCTAAAATAGCATCGTTCGTGCTGTCCACGTCCGCATTGTGCGAAAAAAGACGTGGCACGGTATCTGGCACTGTTCCCCGCTCCACGCGCCGCCCTTCTATGTGTGCAGCGTGATCATCATTAAAAATATTCTTACGGATGGCACCGAGCACGGACAAAAACGCGTCGTCGTCCTGCCGGTGCTGTTCCGTAAGGTAGCAGGCAACGGGCGCTGCTGCCGCCCATGCCGGCGCATCGTACGCGAAGGCGATTTTCTCCCTATCCCTATTTACCGGCGGCAACTGGAAAAAGTCGCCCACGAATATCACCTGCAACCCGCCGAACGGCCGCTCGCTGCCCTTAACCGCTTTCGTGACCGCATCCACCATGTCTATCATGTAGGCGCCCAACATCGAGACTTCGTCTATTACCAAAACCTTCGCGCGCACAATGCGCTTAGCAACATATTCACGCGAAGCAATTTCTTCCACTTCATACTTAGATAGGCTGGGGCGAATGCCCACGCCGCTCCACGAGTGGATCGTCATGCCGTTTATGTGCGTTGCGGCAATGCCCGTGGAGGCCGTGACGGCGGCATCAATCTTTCGCGCGCGCAAATACCGCAGGTATTCGTTTATTGTGTGCGTTTTACCCGCCCCGGGCTCACCCGTCAAAAAAACGTTCGAGCCGGTCTTTAATATTTCAAGCGCGCGCTGTTGGGTCATAACGGCAAAGGATATTTCCTGAAAAATAAATATAAGAAAACGAGACCAATGCCCTGAACGATATGATAGAGCGTATTGTAATCGAGGTATGGGATTCCGATATTCACATGCAATGATTGCACCACCCCCGCAATAACGGAAAGCCCAATACCTGCAAGTAGATACAGTAAAACGGCTTTTCGGGAAGTACTATACTTCGCGGCGGCCACCACCCCTAAAAGCAGAATCACCGGACCGTAAAACCTAATAACCATAAGATACCCATAATCAATGAAAAGGAGCGCATACATATAACAAACGAAGAAGACAGGGGTCACGATCCGCATTACTTTGGAAGCCGCGTTACTTCCCGACAGGCGGCCGACGATATGCAGTACGGTAACGGCAACAAGGCCAATGGCCGCCGTCGTAAAAATCCAAACAACGAAACCACCCGGCGATTCCGCCTTAAGTGGAAAAAACGCATGGAACAGCGCGCCCGCAAGGGACGAAATACTAAGAAAAAGGAATAAGAGGGTACTTAGACGACGCCCACCCTGCCGAAATAAAAGCCACGCAAAAAACCCTGACTCGAGAAAAAGTACGAAGTCAGTCGCAGCAACACTCACCTCATATATCCGCATACCTAAAAAAGTCATCATAACGTCTTTTCTCCGATCTTAAGTGAAGCAAAGCCACCAATAAACATAAAGAGCGAGGCTGTATAAAAAATAACGTCGAGGGAGAGGATGTCTATCGTATAACCCGCCCCGATCACCGCTAATGCGGAAACGATCGCAGTCCACATATGATAATTGCCGATTTGCCGACCCCGCCCTTCCGCAAACGTCATATCGGCCACAAGGGCCTTCTCTGAGGTCTTCTGGAAAGCGTTACATACGCCCATTACCACTTGCAGAATAAATATCTGGTACATACTCGTGACGCTCGGAAAAAATACGAGCGAGAATGCCATTCCCCAACTACTTAACGCGAGAAAAATACTTCGTCCGAACCGGTCTGTAAGAGCTCCCGCGAAATAATGCGCACCTGCGGAACTAAGCGCAAAAAGCGCATATGCGAAACCGAACGAAACGTACGTGCCGCCCGCCTCCTTGATAAAAATAACGTAGTAAGGAAATACCATCCCCGCCCCGAAAAGAACGATATTTTGCGAAATTAAAAGCCACCGCATGGCATGACCCTTACTGCGCATCGCGGAGTCTCTTCACAAGCTGCGGCTCGTCGGAAATAATACCGTAGGGCTTTTTTGCTAACGCCCAGCGTATTCTATTTTCATCGTCTATCGTCCATAAAAAGATTGGATGCCCTTTAGCAAGTAAATGATCTATCGTTTTTTCGTCCACTTCATTGTTCACGCTCAAGCCGTCGGGCTTAACTATCTTCCGTAAAGCACGGCGTATCCACTCCTTCTGCAAAAACCACGGTAACTCAACTAAGTCCTCCGGCCGTATCTCCGCAAGCAACTCGGGATTCCAATTAGTATCCATGAATATAAAAACGGTCCGAATACGCGAATCGATTTTCTTGAGACGGCGTAATACGAGCGGGTTAAACGAACTTAAATATACTTTTTCATAGGCGTCGTATTTCCCAATTATTTCCGCCGCACGCTCTTCGATGCCGGTAGAGCCCTTACCCGGAACCTTGAGCTCAACCATCAGGATGCCGTCCTGCGGGATAGTGCGGACAAAATCCTCGAACGTATGTACGAAGGACCCCTCGAACCCCTCGCCATACTTAAGGCCTAAATCCAACGATACGAGCTCTGTCACGGTTTTGCCGCCAACTTTTCCGCTTGCCGTCGTAAGACGATCCACGCTCAAATCATGAAAAATTACAACCTCCTTATCCGAGCTCTGCTGACCATCAACGTCTACGCCATCCATTCCCTCTTGCATGGCAATCTGCGCCCCCGCGAGACTATTATCGGGTGCGTAATTACCGAACCCGCGGTGCGCAAAAACAAGTACCTGCGAAGATGGCTGTATGAGCCCGGCATAATCAGGCTCATATAAGAAAAAATAGCTAAGCGATACAACGAGAAACACGACAATCCCAATTACAATTTTATTGCGCATATTTTTTATAAAATTCGCTTACGAAAAGCTCCATCGGATCATATTCTAACTTCTTGCCGAAAAAGAGCTCTGTATTAGGGTATGCGGTACGCATCTGGGCTTTTGTAGGATAATTCTGATACGTAAGGTAATACGTCCCTCCGTACTTAATCGCCGCATCAACGAGCTTCTGAGTAACCGTTTCCGTATGCGCTTGGGCCTCCTTCGAAAGGCCGGCATTGCTCATATGGATAATGGCAAATGAATCCTCTCGGGGAGAATATGCCATATACGTCTCGTTGTTCGCTTTTACGTAACGCACCGTCGAACTAATAACATTCATCTCACCCTCGGAAAGAATACTCCGGAATTCATCCATAAACGAAACGAAATTCCTGACGGGTACGTAATACTCCTGAATGATGTCAGTATTCTGCTTTGAATAATAATCCAGAAGCTCAAGTGGGGCGAGGGGTGGCCGCATGGAATTATTACGCGAAACGAGTCGCACGCTCCCTACGCCCGCCTCAACCTTCTTCTGTAGCGACCAACGTAAAGCCTTTGCCCAATCGAACTTCCGCGAAAGCCCGAAAAAGAATTTATCACGGTACACGTATTCCTCATCAGTCAGTTCATGTAAGCCATCCGCCGTCGAAGACGTTGCGCTCCACGTAGTCACCACCATTTCTCGCAAAAACGAATCGGGAGCGGGATCGATAGAAGGCCGCGCAAGAAGCATCTTTATCTCCTTATTATCTTTTATAGTGCTATCGAAATATGCCGGAAAATCCCTATAGTCCATAAGCGTAGATTGCTGCGCGTAAACCGCGTCGTCAGTGAGCTGGATATCCGCGTCGAGAATAACACCAAAAAGGCCATACCCGCCGATCACGAGCGCAAAAAGATCAGGGTTCTCTGCCCTGCTTACATTAAGAATCGTCCCATCAGCCGTTAATAATCGGAAAGCGAGCACAGTCTCGACGACCGAAGACATATCGGTATCCCTGCCGTGCGCATTAGCGCTTAATGTGCCGCCGATAGTAAAGACGTACGACGACTGCATTACCTTCACCGCAAGCCCGTAAGGGCTTGCGTACGCCTGCACGTCCTTCCACCGCGCACCGCTTTGTACGGTTATCACTTTATTCGCCTCATCTAAGGCAAGAACCTTATTAAAAGCTGTCATGTCGAGCACGACCCCGTCTTCGTAGTATGTATGCCCTCCCTGACTGTGCTGAGCACCGGCAATCGACACCCTAAGACCCTTCTGCCGCGCGTCGGCAAGGACTGCCTTTAAATCATCCACCGTATGCGCGGTATCCACAGAACGTACTTTGCGGGGAACAAGGCGCGCGACATCCGTAATAAGGAGCTTGTCTTTATAACGAAGCACGCGGTCATACGAAAAAATAAAAGATCCCAAATAGGCGATACATACAAGAACAGGTAGAACTAGGAAAATAATTTTTCTTTTCATATACGCATCAACGTTATAAGGCTAATCTCTCCAATTTCAACTTACGATCTTACACGTCGCAGAATAGGAGTAATAATTGTTCCTAATACATCCAATACTGCAAATACTCCAAGGAGTCGGTATTGTAGGTCCCATGCCATAGTAAAGTTGCCGCCGAAAACCCCAATTACCATGTTAATAAGCAGTGCCGCTACTAGAGCAATACAAAAAATTGTTGCGGATAAAACCCAATTAACGAAAGTATTCTCTGATTTAGCAAGTAGAAGCAACGATGAGTGGGCCGCCGAAAAAGATAGTATGAAAAGAACAATAAGCATCTTCCAATTGCCAACAATGTGTAGCAGCTCAGTAGCATTCCATATCCCTGCAACTGTAACTAAAAATCCAGCGAATGCGATAATAATACCCAATAAAGCAAACCATCTAAATCTCCCCTTATCATAAAGGGCGGAACTACAGAGCCCACTAAGACTATAACCACCAATGGCTAGAGTAGTAAGAAGAATCCGAATCTCTATCTTTCCATCAAAATTCCCCATAAGAAATATGAAAATTGCGACGAGTGCGCTAATACTTAAAGACGCAATTAGAGAAGTTAAAAAAAATCTCCTAATACCAGATTGCTGCGGCGATACTTGTTGGTTTATTGATAAATCCATACCTCGATAATACCATATTCCTTAAAAAGCTCTATTACTATAAATATATTTTTCTGCGTACGGCAGAGACGGTGAGATTCGAACTCACGATGCCATTTCTGACTTAATAATAATGAGTGTTTGCCCTGCGTACGGCGGAGGCGGGAAGATTCGAACTTCCGATACCTTTTCAGGTATGACACTTTTCAAGAGTGCTGCCATCAACCGCTCGGCCACGCCTCCGCCCTACGCAGGATTGCGATTTGTAAATACTTATAAAAAGATAAGCATACAAATCGGGAACAATACAGGTGCTTTCAACCACTCAGCCACTCCGTCTACCGAACATCCTGCACCGTTAAAGTAAACGTCTGCACGGTTTCGCATTGGCCGTTGTAGATGCCAAGGCGCACGGGGTAGGTTCCGCTCTGGTTGAAGCTCGGTACCCAGCGCATGTAGCCGGTCTTTGCGTCTACCGTTAAGCCTATCGGGCCATCGATAATGCGGTACGACGCTTGGTTGCCGTTACCGCTACCCGCAATGATTTGATATGAGAACAAATCGCCCTCACGCACCGTCCCCGACGGGCTAAACCCAAAGAGGTACGGACCTGGCCCTGCAGTGCACGCCGTTACGGGCAAATTACCCGTGCGGTCGAGCACATAGATTGCTACGCCCGTATCTGCATATTGCTGACCGCCCTGCGACACACGGAAGTTAACGCGGTATTGCCCTATTTGCAACGGCGTCGGCGTCCACACAAATGTATGTGAGTACTGATCAAGCACCGCACCCTGCGGCTCACCCGTCATAGAGTACTGCAAGTAATCCCCTTCGCGGTCGTAGCCCTGCACTTGAATACGAAGCGTTTCGCCCGCGCGGACCGTCTGCTGTTGAATAGGGTAAACTACCGGATTGGAATTTAAAGGCGATATTTGCGGCTGCTGGTTGTATTGGTTTTGGTTGTAGTACGTGGAGCCGTAGTAGCTATTGCCGTACGTATAGCCACTGCCGCCGTAGTACGACGCACCGCCGTACGTGTACGGATTATATGAAGACGCAGCCTGCACCGAGTTTACCGTAATTGTCACCGTCATGTCGCTTGAACCAACGCGATCTGTAGCGCGGAAGCTCACGGTAGCGTAGCCCGTTTGTGTAGCGGTCGGCATCCACGAAAACGTATGGGTAGTTGCGTTGAACGACGCGCCGGTCGGCAGGCTGCTCGCGCTATACGTTATGGCGCCGCCGTAATTGTTAGTAGCGTTAACCGTAAACTGGAGCATAGTCCCCACCTGCACGGACTGCGAAGAGATTTGTTGAAACTGCGGCGGATAGGAGGGTTGGTAATAGCCCGCGCTACCGCCTTTAACGAACGTCCACGGCCACGAAAAGCCAACGCCGTTATTACTGTAAACGAAACCGGTGTAGTCGATGCCGTTACCCGGCCCAAACCAATCGAATGCGTGTGCCTGCGGCGCACCGAAAATAAGTACGGTAAAACCGAGCGTGAAAATACCCCGTGTTGCAAATCCGACTAATTGGACGATCTTCGAAGTATCGCGCTTAGAGTGCATCTGTTTATCTAATGAATCGTTTCATGCATCGTAGCAAAATAATCGAATTTGCGACACGGGGTATTCCCGTTATTTATTAAGTTGGAGTTATATCGCTATCGTCATCCTGCGCGTGCGCTGGTACGCGCGGATAACCATAATCGCGAGGATAATGATTACAGCGAGCAAGAGCCACGGGCTGTAGAGCAATGCAAGTAATGCGCCGAAGAGTCCGGCGAATGCCGCAGAAAATGCGGAGCCGATACCGAAACCATTACCTCCCATGGAATTATCCGTAGGGGTGGTAGTGCCAGCAATCGATACCGGAGCATCCGGCGGGCATACACCATACTGAGGCGTAACCGGCTTAGGCAAGCACGTCGGTGCTACCACTGCTGTACATGCCGGCTTTACAGGCGGGCACGGATTGCACGCACATGTGCATACCGGCTTAGGCTTCGGCGTAGGCGGAAGCGGGTTCATATCCGCAACCGTTACATAGAACGTCTGGGCATTTTCGCAGCTGCCGTTATATGCGGCGACAGTCACCATATACGAAGTGGCGCGACCCTGATTGAATGCGGGCGTCCATGCGACTTGGCCATTAGGCATAACTAGCATGCCGTCTGGACCATTAACCAAACGGTAGCTGATCTGGTTGGAGTAGGGTCCCGTAGAGATCGACTGTAGGTTATACGACCAAAGCTGACCTTCCGCGGCAGTGAGCGACGGGTTGAAGTTAGAGAACCGGATACTGCACACGAGGGGCGGCTGTACGATAACCGGCGGTGGGTAATAGACCGGCGGGTTGTAGGTAGGCGGCGTGTAAATCGGCGGTAAGTACGAAGGCGGGTTATACGTAGGCGGTACATAGACCGGCGGTAAATACGTCGGAGGCTGGTATACCGGCGGGACATACACCGGAGGTAAAATCACCGGTGGCTGAATGCGAGGTGGGACATAAACGGGTGGTAAAAATGCCGTGTTAAATCCGCCAAAACCTCCGCAGAAGGATCCGCAACCGAAACCACCGTAATCATACGAAGAATAGCTCGATCCGTAGTTAGAACCGCAATTCAAACCACAACCATCACTGTTGTAGCCGTAGTAATCGCCATCGTAGAGATTCAAATTGGAGCCGTAGCCAGAATCGAAACCACCGTAGCCGCCCGTGCCGTAGCTATCATAATATTCCTGCGCAGACGCACTATTGGAAGCGAAAAAGACCGCAATGAGGGCTATGCCGATACATACGCTTACAATAAGGGTTTTCTTCATATCTTTTATGAACAGTCCTATTATACTAGAGAAGCGTATAAAAGTCAAGTATCGCTAAATCCCGATATCCCGTGGCAAAAAGATATTAAGCGTCCAATCCACCATCACTTTTATCTTGTTGCGAAAGCCAATAACTTTGGAAAGATAGGTTGTGCGCCACAACCACCACGCGAAGTGGCCGAAGAAAGGCCAACCGCCGATTTCCGCTCCCGCAAACCACTGCCCGAGCGAAAACATGTCGCCCTTATGCCAGTATGAAAATATTTTCATGGGCTCCCGCTCGATGTCACGCGCAATATTATCCCCCGCCGCGCGACCCATCGCCACCGCCGCTTGCGCTGTCATCGGTACATCACTTAGCGCCGCCGCGTCCCCCACTATGAAAACGTGCGCGTCGTTTTTTAAGTAGAGTGATTCCGTTACGATAATGCGCCCCTTTGCGTCGGTTTCGACCGCAGGATTAAAAGGTGCCGGATGCGCTTTAACCCCCGCCGCCCATATAACAACGTTTGCGGATAACCGGCGACCGCTCGCAAGAATTACTTCATCCCTCCCCACATCAACAACCCTATCGTTCGCCACAATTTCTACCCCGCGCTTTTTAAGCACCTGCGCCGCCTCATAGCCAAGCTCCGCGCTAAAATTAGGTAATAGACGGCTACCGGCATGCACGAGCGTAAGCGCATGAGGCGCCTTTAATATGCGAAATGTCTTCATAAGCTCTTCTATATATTCATGCGCCTCAGCCACAACCTCCACGCCCGTCGGCCCCCCGCCAACCACCACTACGTGCGGCATCTCTCCATTTTTAAACAGACCTACCAAACGTGCCTTAATTACGCGCGCATCTGCCAATGTTTTTAACGGCAGGACGCGCTTTTGAGCGGCTGGTGGTAGACCGAAAAAGTTGGTAGTAGACCCCAAGGCATACACGAGATAATCGTATTCGAATTCCCCCACCGTGGTTTTAACGGACTTCGCGCGCGTGTCCACGCTCTCCACTCGTGCCTTAACAAAATCAAGACAGCATGGCGCTATGGAATAAATATCAAAGGCAACATTTTCTTGCGAAACGCCGCCCGTCGCCACTTCATGCAAAAGCGGGGTAAACAAAAAATAATCCGTAGCTGAGATAAGGCGAAGTGAAACGGACGGATCCTTATGATACCGCCCATGCAACTCGAAAAAGGCATAGATGCCCGCGAATCCGGCGCCTAAGATAAGTATTTTTTTAGGAGCGCGTCTACCCATTACTATTTACTATATACTAGTTAGGAACACTATAAAACGACAGGGATTAATCCCTAGATCACATCTTTCTCGAGTCGTAGGCCCAATGTAATAACGCTTGCCTTTGGCGAGGCCGACAAAAAATATCTTCAGCTCTGCAATTTTTTTTGATTTGCATTATATGCCTACGCATAGCGAGCCACCTTTTAATTTGCTTCTCATCATCATCGGTTCTACGACCCATAAAATATCTACAATACCACTCAAACCATCCACGTGGATCTTGTGGATTGATCCAGCCCTTCGCAAGCCACACTGAAAGTGGCTGGCCGGCATTTACTCCAAAAAAATTTATTTTGGGGTCATGCTTATAAATACCATTTTTTTGAAACTTTGCTTCTGTAAACCAATCTTTAGGGAACTCTTTCGTACAATCACGCATGTACACCCCACCAAAAACACCGATTGCGAGCATTTGTTTTGGGCTTAAGTCTGGTTTAAAGCGCGGATCAAAGTTTCTGCCGACAGGCTCGGTTAATACATAACTATATTTCTTTTGCATCTTGTCATTAACAAAAACTTTTGTTGGATGTTGTATGCTCATATTATCTTGTAACAAGATACCAAACGACTAGTGCTAGAGAACCCCACCATCCAAGATCGGACAAAATAAGACCAACTATTATTTTTCTTTGCCAAGACTCCGGCAAGAGTTCGCTCGCGCGCCCTTCTTTTTCTTTTTGCAAAAGATATGGACTTACACGAAAAGATAAAAAAAGGCCGTTAAATACAAGCACGATAGAAATGAGTGCAAGATACATCGGCACTCCAGAAAATGGCTCGTTTCTAAAGAATAGAATGCCACCAATGATAACTAGAAAAATACCCACCCAAATAAGTGGCTTTGTAACTTTATGTGTCCGTGTTGTCGCCTCGGTCCAATAACTTGATTTTCGTCCTAAAAATCCATGAATATCAATAACTATCACCGCTCCGAGGCCAATGACAAACCCCGCAATCAATAGAAATAATCCAACAAAATCTAAAATCATGGATTATCTGTTCTTCCAGATACCAAAAAGGACTATAGCTGTGATTATTGATCCACCAATAAAAATATATGCATTCGACATAACTTCTATTTTTTCAAAAGTGCACCAAGCGAAAGGATGGAGGGAACCCAAAGACCAACAAATAAACCTTGATCGGTTTGGCCGTTAAACCACAAAGATACCGCTAACAAAAGCGAAAGACTGGCACCTATAATAAAATAAATTTTCATATATTTTTTTAATTAATTAATATAGTGTATCGACATTTTTATCATACTACTTTTTAGATAACAAGGGTATAAGAATACTAACTCGTCTTTTATACTCCGCAAAATCTGGATTTTTTTCCATCTTCTTTTCGAGCATAGGAATACCAGAAACTTTCAAAATCAAAAAGGTTATAGTTATCGGCCCGATTATACCAAGCCAGCCACCCGAAACAGAGAGCGCGATAAGCCAAATGCCCCACCACTGCATTACTTCGCCAAAATAATTTGGATGTCGAGTATATGCCCAGAGACCACTTTGCATAAGTTTGCCTTTGTTCGCAGGATTTTTAATAAATCGGGCGAGTTGTGCGTCACCAACCGCTTCAAAATAAAAACCAACAAGCCACACCGCTACG
This sequence comes from Parcubacteria group bacterium, assembly GCA_943357895.1. Taxonomy (GTDB): domain Bacteria; phylum Patescibacteriota; class Minisyncoccia; order UBA6257; family UBA11618; genus CALRGO01. The sequence continues at coordinate 336 of CALRGO010000006.1, read as the reverse complement.
CCTAAGAAATCGAGTAAACCGATATCTCCGCCTGCGTTCTTGTTGATAAGCAGTACTGGCAGAACAATGAGAAACAAAAATACACCTTGCAAAAGATACACTTGCACATACGACCGCGGGTAAAACCACTTGCCCCATTCTTTCCGCCACGCGAGGTACCGATAGTCCTCCGCCTTGCCCTTGTTGCGCGTGTGTATGTGCCACGCCAGACGCAAGCCCCAAATGCTCACGAACGCTCCTACCAGTATTCCTCGTGTGCCAGAACCGCTAGAAAGGAAGAAAGAAGCCCATGTCATGAGTACGAATCCCAGACCCCATGCCACATCAGCCACATCA
>CALRGO010000005.1 GCA_943357895.1 Parcubacteria group bacterium | reverse complement strand
TGCCGCTTGCTTCGCTTATGAATGCGCGTATTGTGCGCGAGCTCGCGCCCGAGTGGGAGCCGGACGAAGAGCTATGGGCATTGTTATCTGAAAAAGTTCCACCTGCGCCGCAGGCCTTGCTTGCTGTGCTCGGGTACGACCCTACCTTTGCCGCGTGCGAATGGTGTGGTGGTAACCCTGATTATTTTTCGTTCCGCACGCAGTTATTCCTGTGCGGTAGCTGTTTGCCACAGCGTGCCGTCGCAGCCGATTGCGTGCGCTTATAAGGGCACGCTATCATACGAACTACATGAAGGGCTTTTGGGGGTGGACTCTCGGTGTCGTTATTGCCGGATGCGCGGCATATTATTTTTTATTTTTAGGTGGTAGCTCTGCGGGCGTGCAAATAGTATTCAAGGGGCCGGAAAAGATTGCCTACGGGGCGCCTTTTGAGCTTGTTATTGGCGTGGGTAATTCATCCGCGGCGGTATGGAGGGGCGCATCACTTTCGCTTTCGCTCCCTGCGGGATTCGTTTTTGCGAATGACTCTCTCGGCACGAGCTTTATGGTAAAGCAGGTCGGCGACGTCGGTGTTGGTTCGTTTATCGAAATTCCGTTTACCGTAATGGCAGTCGCTGAGCTTCCGGATGGCGTAGACGCTATAGTGGGTCCGGTCGATTCATTCCAAGCTCAATTGTCGTACGTCCAAGCCGGCAGCTCCGCGGTATTCGAAAAAACGGAAGAGTGGGTGCCGCCAGTCGTCGCATCCGGTTTTGAGCTTGCAGTCACGGCACCCGAAAAAGCCGCAAGCGGCGAGCAGATCGAAATTACCATAGCGTATGCCAATAAAACCGGCGAGGATTTGGACGGTTTAGCGGTGAAAATAACGTATCCTAGTTCGTTTGTATTTGCCTCCGCTTCTACCGATCCTGATAGTGGCAATAACGTATGGAATATCGGCGGATTAAAAAAAGGGTCGGCAGATAGTTTAGCAATTAAGGGGCGTTTTACGGCTGCGGGTAGTGCGCCGTTTACTGTTTCCGTGGTCCGGTCAACGGGCTCTGCAAAATACCCCATAGCCACGGGGTCTACCTCCGTTGAAGTAGAGGCCGCGCCACTTGTTGTGCTTGCCGACGTGAACGACCAGCCGGATTATGTGGCGCATTTGGGCGATACGCTTTCATATACGCTCTCATACACTATGGACGGCTTAAAGGCACCGCGCGGCGGGCTTACTATGACGGCCGATTTACTTTCGCCGTTGTTTGATATCGCCACAGTTGTGCCGGTAGATGGCGGCACGGTCGGCCGCGGTGCTGGTGGTGCGCCGCGCATTACGTGGTATATGGCAAAGCCGGATACCGAAGGCGGTTCTGTTGGTTTTTCTATAAAAGTTAAAAATGATTATGGTATTCGCCGGCTCGGCGACCGCAATTTCATATTAAAGATGCATGGTGAGGTGAAGGCGGATACGACCGTGGGCACACTCGATTACGAAACGAAGCTCGCGGGGCAAACGGATGTTTCGTCGCGCGGTTACTTCCGCGACGCGGCGTCGGGTATCGTGAATAAGGGCATGGTGCCGCCGAAAGTCGGTAACCTTACGGAATATACCGTGCACTGGAAGTTAACAAACTACGCAACAGACGTGCGCGGGGTTACCGTGCGTGCGAAAGTGCCACAGGGCGTTACGTTTACGGGTGCGGTAAAATCGAACGTAGACGGCAAGCCGGTATACGACCTTGCAACGCGCGAAGTCGTGTGGCGGCTCGACCGTATTTCAGCAACCACGGGCCTGTTAGGTACGGCACCAGAGGCAGTGTTCCAGTTATCTTCGGTGCCGACTGCGGACATGAAGGGAAAGAACGCGCCGCTTTTAGGCGTTACGGATTTATCCGCAACAGATGACTTTACCGGTATTGTTATTCATTCTTCGGCACCCGAAGTAACAACAGCCTTGCCAGACGACGCAACGGCGGCAGGGCAGGGAATTGTCCAATAGGCGGTTGCATGGTATAAAAACGCATGGACTTGATGGAAAAAATAACGAATTTGGCGAAGCGACGCGGTTTTGTTTTTGCCGGCTCGGAGATTTACGGCGGCTTAGCTAATTCGTGGGATTATGGCCCGCTTGGCGTGGAGCTTAAAAAGAATATTAAGGATGAGTGGTGGAACCGTTTTGTGCGACAGCGTACGGACATGGTGGGCATCGACGCCGCGCTCGTAATGAGCCCGAAGGTATGGGAGGCGAGTGGCCACGTTAAGCAGTTTGCTGATCCACTAGTGGAATGCAAAAAATGCCACGAGCGTTTTCGTGCGGATTCCCTCGAATCGCTCGGGACAGGCAGTATAGATGGAAAGTGTCCGTCGTGCGGGGGAGAACTTGGCGAAGCACGGCAGTTTAATCTTTTATTTAAAACATTTTTAGGCGCTACGGAAGACGCGCAGTCGCAGGCATATCTGCGCGGCGAATTGGCGCAGGGTATGTTTGTGGACTTTCCGGCTGTGGCGCAGACCATGCGTCGCCGTTTGCCGTTTGGTATCGCCGCACAAGGTCGCGTTTTCCGTAACGAAATTACCCCCGGTAATTTTATTTTCCGCACCCGCGAATTCGACTTAATGGAATTCGAGTACTTCGTGCGTGAAGTCGAGTGGGAAAAGCATTTTGAATACTGGTTGGAAGAAATGCACGCATGGCTCGCGCATTGCGGCGTTAAAAAAGAGCATTACTACGTTAAGGACATTGAGGACGGCGAGCGTGCGCATTACTCGAAGCGCACAATAGACATTGAATATGACTATCCCTTTGGCCGTAAAGAATTATACGGCCTCGCATACCGCACAGACTTCGATTTAAAGAACCATATGGAAGCGAGTGGGAGGGATATGCGCTACACCGACCCTGAAACCAGCGAGAAGTTCTTGCCGCATGTGATAGAGCCGACGTTTGGCTTGGACCGTACGGTGCTCGTTGCCATGCTCGAGGCATACCACGAAGACGAGGCGCCAACTGCCGAGGAGGGCGAGAAAGAAGTGCGCGTTGTAATGAAGTTCCCGTACTGGATGGCGCCATATAAAGCCGCTGTTCTTCCGCTTTCTAAAAAAGAAGAACTCGCAAAAATCGCAGAGCCCTTATATGCCGAATTGCGTAAGGCATTTATGTGTGACTACGACGAAACGCAGTCGATAGGTAAGCGGTACCGTAGGCAAGACGAAATCGGCACGCCGTTTTGCATAACCCTCGACTTCGAAACGATCAACGACAATGCGGTAACGGTGCGCGACAGGGATACTATGGCACAAGAGCGCATACAGATTGCAGACGTGAAGGATTATATCCTTAAAAAACTCGCAGTTTAATCGCAATAATAGTTATTTTTGGTCAAGTTGCACTGGCTACTGATTCCAGTGTATTGTTGCTTGCACTATGCGTCCCTGCACCAAAACCACCCTTACAAACGGCCTGCGGATTTTGACAATCCCCAGAAAAGATGATCTTGCAACGACCTTTTTGGTCTTAGTGGAGGCTGGCTCTAAATATGAAACCAAGGAAATTAGCGGGTTGTCGCACTTTCTTGAGCACATGTGCTTTAAGGGCACGGTAAAGCGCCCACGGGCGATAGATATCGCTGGTGAGCTCGATGGCTTGGGAGCGGAATGCAATGCCTTTACATCACAGGAATACACCGGTTACTTCGCTAAAGTTGAGGCGCATAAACTTGATCAAGCGCTCGACATCGTGTCTGACCTGTACTTAAACCCCGTATTCGACGCTCCGGAAATCGAAAAGGAGAAGGGTGTCGTCATCGAAGAGCTTAATATGTACGAGGATTTACCGATGCGTAAAGTCGGCGACTTGTTCATGGAGCTTTTGTACGGCGACCAGCCGGCAGGGTGGGATATCGGCGGCACGAAAGAAGTTGTGCGTTCGCTTACGAAAGAACAGCTTAGCGCGTATCGTAGCGCGCATTACGTTCCGCAGGCGACGGTGGTCGTCGTAGCAGGGTCGTTCGACGAGCCCTCAATCATAAAGAAAATCGAAGCCGCGTTCGGTGGTATTATGTCGGGGGCGAAGTCCGGCAAATCGGCGGTAACTGAGGCGCAAGTTAGTCCGCAGGTTTTTATGAAAAAGAAAGCGGTGGATCAGACGCATATCATGTTAGGCTGTCGCGCGTTTTCGGCGTTCGACGAGCGCCGCTTCGCACTCGAAGTATTGTCTGATATTTTGGGCGGCGGCATGAGCTCGCGCTTGTTTCAAAAAATACGCGAAGAAATGGGCGCGGCATATTCCGTACGCGCAGGCGCCGACTTATTTACGGATCATGGCTTTCTCGCTATTAACGCCGGCATCGACCAGACAAAAATCATACCAGTTGTAAAAGCCATTTTGGAAGAAATGGAGGTGTTGAAAAACGAGCCTGTTCCCGAGGTGGAGTTGCGGCGCGCGAAGAACCATCTCGTAGGCCGCATCATATTGGGGTTAGAAGCGTCCGACGAACTCGCTTCGTTTTACGGCGCGCAAGAAATTGCAGGAGAGCCTTTAATGTCACCACAGGAATTAGTTGAAAAGTTGGAGGCGGTTACAGGAGAGGATATTCGTGCCGTGGCGCAGGATATTTTTACCAATGATCGTTTAAATATAGCCGTTATTGGCCCCGTGGGGGACGAAGCCACCATTAAAGCTGCATTGCGTTTCGCGTAGAATCATCGTATTACTTAATAATGGAACCGTCGCACCCATTTGACATAACATGGCAGAGTTTATGGCGCATCGCAGTGGCGGTTGCGCTCGCTTTTGTCGTGTATAAGGGGATCGACGTGATACTCGGGTTTTGTCTCGCTATAGTTATTGCCGCCGCGCTTGATGCGCCGATCACGTGGCTGCAGAAAAAGCGCATACCGCGTGTCGTGGGGGCGCTCGGTATTTTTGCTACGCTTCTGGTGCTTGCGGCCGCCCTCATTTATGCCGTTGTGCCTATCGCTATTTCGGAATTCACTAACCTTATTGCCAATGCGACGAGTATTCAAGGGCGGGCCGATAGTTCGCTTGGCTTCATAAAAATTTCGCAGGTGACGAATGTCATCGTCGAGCGTTTTAATATACTCGCTAACTCTCTTATTACCGGTAACGTGTCACTTCTTGCCGTTGCGAGCTTCCTCTTCGGCGGTATATTCCTTGCGGTTGCGGTATTTGTATTATCTTTCTATCTCACAGTTGGGCAGGATGGTGTGGAGAAATTTATTTTAGCGACTGTGCCGCCGGCATATGAAGACTACGCGCTCGACTTATACTTCCGCGTGCGGCACAAAATCGGCAAATGGCTCAAGGCACAGGTACTACTCTCCGTTATCGTTTCTATTTCAGTATTCATCGGCTTATGGCTCTTAGATGTAGACTACGCCCTCTTACTTGCGCTCCTCGCTGGTATGTTTGAAATTATCCCGTTCGTAGGGCCGGTATTTTCGGGCGGCGTCGCTATCCTCATATCGCTTTCGAATTCCCTTACCGTCGCGCTCTACACCTTGGCACTTTTCGTCATCATCCAGCAGGTGGAGAGTCATGTCTTGGTGCCGTCCGTCATGCGCTTTACGACTAACCTTAACCCTGCGGTCGTGATAATCGCCCTTATGCTCGGCGGTGGCGTGTTCGGCTTTGCGGGGTTGATACTCGCCGTGCCCGCGGCAGTGCTTTTACAGGAGGTGGTGGAAGATTGGACAAGTAGCAAGCACAAGCGTCGCGGCTTGGGATTATAATCATTTTTACTATGCCTCAATTTTATATAACTACTTCCATCGCATATGTGAACGGCGCGCCGCATTTAGGGCATGCGTTGGAGATCACGCAGGCGGATGCTATTGCGCGGTTTCATAGGCAGGCGGGGGACGATGTATTTTTTCTGACAGGTACGGACGAACATGGGGCAAAAATTGCTCGCGCTGCCGAAGCGGCGGGAATCACACCGCGCGAGCTCACGGATAAAAATTCCCAAGTATTCCGCGCATTAAAAGAAGCACTTACTCTTTCGTGGGATGATTTTATCCGTACGTCCGACGTTGCACGGCACTGGCCGAACGTCGTATCCGTTTGGAACAAGCTCGTAGAGGCCGGCGATATATATAAAAAGACGTACACGGGGCTCTACTGTGTGGGCCACGAAGCGTTTGTGACAGAAAAGGATCTGGTAGATGGTATATGCCGCGACCATAACGCGGCGCCCGAAGTAATCGAAGAAGAAAATTATTTTTTCCGCCTTTCTAAATACGCAGATGAGGTTAAGCATCGCATCGAGTCCGGCGAGTTGCGGATAATTCCGCACGGCAGGGCGAAGGAGATTATTAATTTCATCAATCAAGGGATGGAAGACATTAGTTTTTCCCGCCCGCGTAAGGACTTGTCGTGGGGCGTGCCAGTGCCACAGGACGATACGCAAACCATATACGTATGGTGCGACGCCTTGGTAAATTATTTGTTTCCGCAGGGCCGGTGGCCGGCAGATATACATTGTATCGGTAAAGATATTTTGCGCTTCCACGCGCTTTACTGGCCGGCGATGCTTTTATCGGCGCAGATGCCCTTACCAAAGGCGCTTTTCGTCCACGGGCATATAACGGCGGAAGGCCAAAAGATGTCGAAGACGCTCGGCAACGTTGTCGACCCCTTTGAGCTCGTAAAAAAATACGGCGCGGACGCCGTGCGGTACTACTTATTGCGCGAAATTCCACCCACGGACGACGGCGACTTCAGCGTAGCGAGGTTCGAGGCGCGGTATACGGCGGACCTCGTAAACGGCTTAGGTAATTTTGCGGCGCGTGTCACGGCGCTTGCCGTGCGCGCGGGCGTTACGGCAGCTATCGCGCCCGAAGATGCGGTGGTAGAAGCGATAACGAGGGCGCGGGCGGCAGTGCGCGTAAAAATGGGTGGATACGCTTTACACGAGGCGGTGGCGGGCGTGTGGGACCTTATAACGTTTGCTAATCAGTACATGAACGAAAAGAAGCCGTGGGATAAAGAAGTGGCGGAAGCCGATAAAAATATCGCTATCGGCAACGGCTTGGCGCTACTTACGGCACTAGCGGATTTACTGGCGCCTTTTCTACCGAATACGGCGGCTAAAATTAAAGCAGGTGAGACGGGGATGCTTTTTCCGCGTATCACATAATTCTCAGTAAAACTTGACTTTTTAATACTAATCTGTTAAGGTATTAACAGTTCGTTTTTGGATAATGCGCTGCGCGCGCATTTTTGTTTCCTCGTTTCTTTTGGAGGTAGGATCGATGAGTTTTTTGACTAGCTGGTTAGTTGCCTTATTCGTGCGGTGGATGCGTTCGAAAAAAGGCGGGACCACTTCATCTTCGGTTAGTATACCGGATGAATCTGGTTGTCTCGGTGCTGTTGATTTTGAGGTTGGGGGTCGGCTTATTCCGATCCGTGCGTCGCCTGAATGGCCGCGGGGAGCTTCTTTAGATGCTGAGATGCATGATGGTCGGGGATTTAGCCTCGGTTCTTGCGGGCAGCCAAAAGTTTTTTCCGTTTCTTTGCGACGTGACGAGGTAACAGGTAAGATTTACGACCAGTATGGTCGCGAGCTTCTTTCTGTTGAAGTTTGCTCACAGGGAAAGAGAGGTTTTAGTCGAAGTCCGGAAGAAATTTTGCAGGCATTGAGTAGTGGGGCGTTGACGGCGAGTGTGGTTACACTTCTACTCGTCGATAATTCCCTTTTTATGAATGTCCCCGATTCATGTCGTATGGGGCTCCATTTCATTGACGCGACGTGCGTGTGGGTTGAACCCGATTCCGGCTTCGGAGAAGCCGTAGCGGACACCGAACTCGCCGTTGCATGAGATGACTTGTGCGCATGTAGGGGTCACGACCCGCAACTGAAAAGTTGCGGGTCTTTTTTTAAATATCCAGAATAAAGTTATGTTATTGTAGTAATTAATGATAATACTCATAGATACTCATAGCCATTTACAGTTACCAGAATTCGATGCTGACCGCACGGATGTCATTTTACGTATGCAATCTGCGGGCGTAAAAACAATTACCGTGGGCGTGGACGAGGCTACGTCGCGCGCAGCACTTGCCCTCGCGGAAGAGTATCCGAGTTGCCTGTGGGCGACGGTCGGTACGCATCCAGCGGATGGCCCGCTTCGCCCGGGAAGCGAGGCGAGCGGTTTGGATAGTTTTAATATAGATACGTTGCGGGAATTAGCGGTGCACCCGAAGGCCGTTGGCATCGGCGAGTGTGGTTTGGATTATTACCGGTTAAAGGATGGCGCGGAACAGATAAAGGAAAAGCAGAAAGAAGTTTTTCGCGCGCATATCGCGGTTGCGAAAGAGGTCGGTAAGCCGCTTATGATCCACTGCCGGCCTAAGAAGGATACGGACGACGCCTACGAAGATTTAATTGGTATTCTATCTACTACCCACTGCTCACTACCTACTGTTATTCATTTTTTCGTCGGCTCCGTGTCCGTGGCAGAGCAACTGCTTGCACTCGGTTGCTACTTTACTTTTGGCGGCGTGATAACCTTTACCCGCGATTACGATGAAGTAATCGCGGTAATCCCGCTGAGTCGCATACTAGCCGAAACGGACGCTCCATACGTTACCCCTGTTCCCTATCGCGGCAAGCGTAACGAGCCGGCATACGTTGAGGAAGTCGTTAAGAAGCTAGCTGAGCTAAAAGGCGTTGCTTTTGACGAGGTGGCGCGAATAACGGTGCAAAACGCCCGTGCGGTCTGGAAGATTGACTAAGGGGGTGTTTTTTGGTAATTTTCATGCATATGGATTCTGTAGTAGAAAAGAGGGATGCGCGTCTGTACGAACTTGCCGTGCTTACGGTAAGCGATAAGACGGTTCTTGAGTTAGGCGCAAATATCGAAGTAGTTAAAAAAGAAGGGCCGAAATCGGTTCCGTTGGGCTACCCGATTAAGAAGTATGAATCCGCTTTCCTTACGATATACGTCGTGAAAACCTCGCCGGAGGACGTCGTAGTCATGGAGGAGTCGGTGCGTACGAACACGGCAGTCCTTCGCCACATCTTAATCACTCCACCCGTAATGACCCGCCGTCGTGACGCGCGCGAACCGAAAGCCGAGAAGCTTGAAACGAAGCCTTTTTCGCCAGAGGCGGTAAGCAACGCGGCGCTCGAAGCCGCTCTCGAAACCATTCAGGGTACTAATGAACCTCAATAAGGTAACGCTTATAGGTCGGTTAACGGGGGATCCGCAGCTGCGGACGACTCCTGCTGGCCAGCAGGTCGCCACGTTTTCTATGGCGACGAACCGCACATGGAACGACAAGAGCGGCGCGAAAAAGGAGGATGTGCAGTTTCATAACATCGTCGTATGGGGTAGGCAGGCGGAGGTTGCCCAGCGCTTTTTAACCAAAGGTGGCATGGTGCTTATTGAGGGTAGGTTGCAGAGCCGTGACTGGACGGATAAGACGGGCGGTAAGCGCCGCACCACGGAAATCGTTGCGGAGTTTATGCAGCTCGGGCCGCGATCGGCCGGTAACCAAGGAGGAGGCTTTACGCCCCGTCCGCAGGGGGATGCATCGCCGCAAAGCGGCTTTGCTCCAGCGCAAGAAATCCCCACTATCGATCTCGACGCGCCGCACGAAACGCCGGCGGACTTCTTTCCCGAGGAAGACGGTATCAAGCCCGAAGACTTGAACTTCTAGCAATTTTCCGGTAGTATACAAAAACTATTTATGAAAGAAATCCAGTGCTTCTTCTGTTCGCAGGACGTGCATGACATCGATTACAAAGATACGGAATTACTCCGTGGCTTTATTTCGGGTCAGATGAAGATTATTGACCCGCGCTATAGCTCTGTCTGCGCCCGCCACCAGCGCCGCTTAGCGCAGGCGATAAAGCGCGCACGCGTTTTAGGGCTCATGCCATTCGTCCGCGCCAACTAAAAAATGGACGGCGCTACCCTAGAGTTCGCCCATTCGATTATAGGCCGCTTTCCGTTTTTGGACGGAGTAGCGGTTTTTTTCGCCTCATATTTGCCGTACTTGTTTATGGCTGCTTTTGTTGTAGTTCTTTTTACGCCGCGCGCGTTTTCGGAAACTACGCCCTTACTCAGTAAGAAGCGGCGTTTGCAGTTTATCCTTATGACGCTTCTTGCGATTATCATCGCTTCGGGGATTGTGCTGCCGGCAATCCGTTACGGCTACGGCCGCATGCGTCCCTTTGTGGAGTTTGGTTGGACACCTCTTACGGCACATGATACGACGCCGTCCTTCCCCTCGGCTCATGCGACTATGCTTTTTACGCTTGCGGCGAGCATATGGCAGTTAAATAAAAAATGGGGGTACTGGTTTTTCGCCTGCGCCTTACTTGTTGGTATAGCGCGCGTTTATTCGCTTGTGCATTACCCGACGGATATCCTTTGCGGCGCCCTTATCGGTATTTTTGCGGTATACTTCGTGAGTCGTATCTCTCGTTTTTAATACAGTAGTTTTATCCCCACACACGACGGGTTGCGCGTGTGGTATTCTTGTAAGGTGAGCCGAGAAAAATTATTCGCGTGGCCAGTTGTCATCGCGATAGGAGTTATTTTTATACTTTCGAACGCCGTATGGCTCGCTCCTTTCATGCGCGATGTGGAACAGTCGGCAGTGCAGTATCAGGCGGAAGTCGCGCGGCGCGTAGCGCTTCGTGCTGACTTTTTTCTTGAGAAGAAATTACGCGAAATGGGCGGTTTAGCGCTCGATATTTTGGAAACGGGTACAAATAAGAAAAAGACGGATATTATTATTGGGAAATTCCTTGCGCGTCATCCTGATTTTATAGCGGCGTCTTTGATTCCCACTACTTCGGAATATGGGGAATATGTTGTGAGCCCTGTCATGCCGATGGCTGGTCGCAAGGTTATACGTATTACGGCGCCCTTGCCGTATACCGATTTTTCACTTGATATGGTAGTGACAATAGGCGACGTGATAGCCGAAATGGCCTCGGAGCGCGTGGGAGTCCTCGGCCGCTTGTACGCGGTCGACGCGAAAGGGGGAATTGTATTCCATGAATACGAGGGCGTGACGGATATCGATGTCGAGGGTGCACGTTCGTTCATGGGCGCGGATGCCGCCTTACCATCGGGCGGGTCGGGCACCTACGTTAACGAGGCAGGGGATGAAGTGTTGGGTGTTGCACTGCGTGCCACGGGCATCGGCTGGACAGTGGTCGCCGAGGATCCGCTTACCGAAGCATGGGCGAATAAATATAATGCCATTGCGCTCGCCGTCATTTTGATGGTGATGGGCGTTATTTTCGTCATAATCCTTATTATTAATTTCAAAAAAATTATGGCGATAGCCGTGCGCGAAGAAACGTTGCATAAGGCGAAGTCGGACTATATTTCCCTTTTAGCGCATCAGCTTCGTTCGCCCCTTACCGGCACGAAGTGGAATATAAAGACATTACTTGATGGTGATTGGGGCAGGCTGAACGAAAAGCAAAAGCATTTCCTATCGCGCAGTTACGAAACGAATGAGCAGATGATTAAGCTTGTAAATGACTTATTAAATATCACCCGTATCGAGGAGGGACGGTATAATTTTATGCCGCGAAAGACCGACGTTTTAGCGCTCGTGGCCCACGTTGCGGATTCCTTCCGCGATGAGGCGCGGCATGCCGGCGTGAAGCTTACGGTAGAAAAGCAACGCACAAAATTACGTATGCCCCTCGTGCCACTCGACGCGGAGAAAATCGAAATGGCAATTGGTAACCTCATAGACAACGCCATTCGGTACAATAAGCCGAAGGGATCCGTTACGGTTTCTGTGGTGCGTGAAGTGCATGTGGTAAAGATTAGGGTGGTAGATACCGGCGTGGGGATCCCGGCCCAGCAAAAGGCGCAGATTTTTTCGCGATTCTTTCGTGGGGATAACGTGGTAAAGATGCAGGTACAAGGTTTTGGCTTGGGTTTATATATCGTTAAAAATATTATCGAGCGACATCGGGGGACAATAGAAGTCGAATCAAAAGAAAACGAAGGTGCGGCGTTTACCATAACGCTCCCATTGCGCTAATATAAACCTTATATGACAAAGACGATCTTAGTGGTCGAGGACGAAAAATACATGCGCGAAGTGCTCGTGGCGAAGCTTGTGAAGGAGGGGTTTACTGTGATCGAGGCGCTCGACGGCAGCGAGGCGCTCGATATGACGGCGAAAAAGAAGCCGGATTTAGTGGTCTTGGATATCATATTACCTATTATGAATGGGTTCGATTACTTAGAGGCAAAAGCGAAGGTAGCGGGCGTTGCCGCTATCCCCGTAATTATTTTAAGCAACCTCGGCCAGCGCGAAGATGTGGAGCGGGGGATGAAATTAGGTGCGAAAGATTATTTGATAAAGGCGCATTTTACGCCGAATGACCTTATAGCGAAGGTGCACACGCATATCGGGTAGAGGGTTTTTTGACAATAAATCAAAAAACGCCGTATGGCGCTTTTTGATTTATTGCGGTCGGGGTGCCGGGGCTTGAACCCGGTTTGCAAAACCCCCAGCTTTGCGTACTACCCATATACTACACCCCGTAGTCCTAGTATCTTATTTGCGAGCCGGCTTCACAAGGGTGCGGCGGCAGCGAGTGCACGCCATGACAGTTTGGCCGTCGGCTAAGGGGGTCTTTTGGAGGTTGGGGTATTTACGGCTCCAGTTCGTAGGGTTGTAGTGGCCACGCAAAAGCTTGCGAGTGCCCGCCATAATTGATCCTTTGCCGCACAATAAGCAGTGTTTCATGGGAATACGTTAAGTAAGGTAATCATATGCCGTTTCGCTGGTTTTTGCAAGTGCTTCGCAAGGCAGTAAATATGCGGTACTACTAATAGTAATGGGAACCGTCGTAGAAGATGTAAAGGATAAGCTGGATGTCGTCGAAGTCATTCGCAGCTATATTCCCGTATTTCCGGCCGGCCGCAATTTCAAGGCGTGTTGCCCGTTTCATAAGGAAAAGACGCCGTCATTTATGATATCGCCCGAGCGGCGCAATTGGCATTGCTTCGGCGGGTGCAATGAAGGCGGCGACGTGATTTCGTTCGTAATGAAGTATGAAAACGTCGAGTTTTACGACGCATTGAAGTTGCTCGCCGAGCGGGCCGGCATCGATTCCGCCCGTTTGCGGAGCGGCGGATCCGAATACAAAAAATACGATGCGTTGTATGCCGCCCAAGAGGCGGCGGTGGAATTCTTTCGCGCTAATATGACGGACGATATTTGGGAATACGCCCTTGGTCGCGGCCTTACGCGCGAAACTATCGCCGAATTCGAAATAGGCTACGCGCCACCCTCTTCGGATTTACTATTGCGGCACTTGGTTAAAAAAGGGTTAAGCATGCAAGACATTGAAAGTTCTGGCCTTGTATTCCGCACCGAGCGGGGGACGTATTGGGATAGGTTTCGTGGCCGGCTGATGTTCCCGCTCTATAACCATGTGAGTAAAGTCGTGGGTTTTACCGGCCGCATAATGCCGTTGGCTTTTGCACCGGCTGACATTGCCAAATACGTGAACTCGCCCGAAACCCCCATCTTCCAAAAGTCGAAGATTTTATACGGCTTCCATAAGTCCAAAGGGGCGATACGCGAAGCGGGGACGGCGGTTCTTGTGGAAGGTCAGATGGATTTTTTGATGTCGTACCAAAGCGGGGTGAAAAACGTGATAGCAACCTCCGGCACCGCGCTTACCGCCGACCATTTGCTGGCCTTACGCCGCATTAGCGAAAAATTGCTCTTATGTTTCGACAACGACGAAGCCGGTCAGCGGGCGATAGAGCGCGGCATCGACCTTGCCCTCGCACACGATTTTTCGGTGGGTATTATAAGCATGAAAGATAAGGATCCGGCGGATATCGCGAAAAACGATCCGGCGCTTCTTTTGGATCTTGTGGCGCACCCGCAGTCAGCACGCGAGTTTTATTTTAACCGTTATTTACCGCAGTCGCTTACGAATCCCGACGACCGTAAGCGCGGCGCGCGGTTTATCCTTCTTAAAATCAAAGCGCTCCAAAGCCCGTTCGAGCAATCGGCGTGGTTATGTGCACTTTCTATGGCTACCGGCGTTACGGAGCACGTGCTTCATGCTGAAATGGAGCGTCTGGAAGCGCCGGTCGGCCCCAAGGCGCCGCTTGCTATCGCCGCACCTCTGCCGCCACGCGCAGCTCGTAAGACGCTTATAATCGACCGTATCGCTAAGTTAGGGGGTAATGCCGAGCTTGTTGCTGCTATGCCGGATTATGCGGTAGTAGTCTCCCCCATAGCCGATTTACGAGCTGAATTAGAGACTCACGAAATAACCCCCGAAGATCGCGCGGCGGAGGTTACGTCCCTTACGGAAGAATTACGTAAGGAATTGCATCGTGAGCGGTTACTAGATATCAAAGCGCGGATACTTACCGCACAAGCGACCCGTGACGACGAGGCGCTTAAAATTGCACTAACAGAGTTTGACAATGTGACGCGGCAGTTGCATACTATCCCTGATGGCAAAAGGAAATAAGAAGCCTACGGCGAAAGCGAAAGCTAAAGTAAAAGTGAAGCCTGCTAAAAAGGCAGTAAAGAAAAATATAAAGAAAGCAGTGAAAAAGCCCGCACCGCGGGCTAAAACCGTTTCCAAGGTTAAGAAAGTTGCTCCACGTAAGGCTGTTAAGAAATCCGCAAAGCCCGCAAAGAAGCCGAAGGCTACCTTGCGCGCCGAAGAAAAGCGCAAATTTGATACGGAAAAATTAGGCGAGCTTATCGACCGTGGCCGTGGCCGTGGGTTTATTACGGATACCGAGGTTTTACAGTATTTCCCGACGATCGAAGACGATATCGTCTTCCTTGAGGAAATCTACAACGAACTCGAAAAATCGAACATTAAGGTAATCGAGACGAGCCAGCTTATTGACGTACCGAAGGATGATAGTGTGAGCGTGAAGGGTATTGAGGCCGACGGCCATATCCCCGCTGCCGCACTCGACGCCGTGCAATCGTATTTAAAGGAAATCGGCCGCGAGAGCCTTTTAAAGTCCGAAGATGAGCGCGAACTCGCCAAGCGCATCGAAAAAGGGGACGAAGAGGCGCGCCGCCAGTTTATTAAGGCGAACCTTCGTTTGGTTGTTTCCATCGCTAAGCGGTATGTGAACCGCAGCCCTAACCTTTCTATCTTGGACTTGATACAAGAAGGGAATATCGGCCTGTCGCGCGCGGTCGACAAGTTCGACTACCGCCGCGGATACAAGTTTTCGACCTACGCCCACTGGTGGATCCGGCAGGCAATTACGCGCGCCTTAGCAGACCAGTCGCGTACTATCCGTATCCCCGTTCATATGGTGGAAACTATTTCGAAGTACACGCAGGCGAAGCGCCGCCTTTTCCAAGAACTCGGCCGCGAACCATTAGCGGAAGAAATCGCCATAGAAATGGGCGTGCCGGTGGAGCGCGTCTACCATATACAGAAAATTTCGCAGGAAGTTATTTCCTTAGAATCGCCCTTGGGTGACGGCGGGGACGACGATGATTCGGTACTCGCAAACTTCATACAGGACGAAAAGACCTTATCGCCTCAGCAGTCTGCCTCGCAGGCGTTGCTGCGCGAACGCATTAGAAAAATTTTGGAAGACTTGGCGCCGCGCGAGCAAAAGATTTTGGGCATGCGGTTCGGCTTGGATGATGGCGTAACGCACACCTTGGAGGAAGTGGGTAAGCAGTTCGGCGTCACCCGTGAACGCATTCGGCAGATCGAGGCAAAGGCCTTGGCGCGTATTCGCGGCCACGAGCACGCGCACATGCTCGAGGGATACTGACGAAGTGATTAGTGGATAGTGAGTAGTGGGTAGAAAAAAATCCCCGACGCGGAGAGAATGGCGCGTCGGGGAGTATAGCTCGGGCACGGGGTACTTGGCGTCGCGAGGGGGGGCATGCCGTTCCTTCTTTGGTGCCGCTTTCTTCATCGCCTTGTGGGATATCTCACCTTCCCGTAGGCGGTCCGTGACCCGAGCTTTTAAGCTCTATATATAATATAACGCATCGTTGTTTTAATGTCAAATAACTTTCTAGGGTGTGTATGCATTCTTCCTTGTACCCGCGCTCAGCCTATGGTATGCTGTACCTATCATGAAAAAGCAGATTATATCTGGTTTTTTTATTGCCCATGGGGTAATTTTTGCGCTTTTTACGGGTAGCGCAAACGCGGCAACATTACCCCCCGGCAACCCGTTTTATTTCGTTCAGGATGGCATGCGGAGCTTGCGTCGCGCATTAACTTTTAATGCCGTGTCAAAAGCGCTTCTTGAATTACGCCTTGTTTCCGAGCGGCGTGCTGATATTAAAGAAGTCCTTGTGGCGGGAAAGGATGACGAAGTTATTTTTACGGCTTTGCGCGCCTATGACGACGAAGTTGATTCCCTTACTACTGTCGCACGGGGCATTGGGGATAGTCAGGTGTTTACGGGCGTCGCAGAGCTGTTTATGACGCACACGCAATTTTTTAATACGGTGCTTGTTGGTAAAAGCGTAGTGGGGAGCGTTGGTGTTCGGTCCGGCGTTATCGCTTCGCGTGAAAACCTTATAAACCTTGTTCTTGAAGTGTTCGGGCAGAACGGTCATGGGGCTTTCCGTAGCCGCGCGCAGGAGTTTGTCACTACCGATACCGGCGCATACCGCGAATTATACGCTTTGGATGCCCTTGCTGGTTTAGCTACGGTAGTTGCCTCGCCCGACATGTCGCGGGAGATCGGACTCTTTAAAGAAGATATGGCAACCGTGCTCGTGGGTAAGTTAAAGAGGGGTTTAGTGACTGCCGATAATCTCGCGTCGCTTTCGGGTGACCCCCGTATGCGGTTTTATTCCATAGCCGCCATGCGCGACCGCGCCGGCGACGTGGAAACAAAAAATATTCTTACGCTTGCGAGTCAGAGCGTTTTAAAGGCGGCAGCCGAGGCGCGGTTTATGACGGCGCACGAGGCACGTGCGGCAATCGCGCACGCGGCATCCGTTGCCGCTATGCAGGGCGTTAAGAGTGATCAAGCGAGCTACTTTATCCAGCAAGCGAACCGGTTTATGGGCGAGGGTGCGTATGACCTTGCGTTTCAGCACGGCGTGCTTGCATCAGGTGCCGCAACCGACGCATTGCTTTTAAATACGTTATCCGCGCAGGATTTGCGCGAAGAATTAGCGTTTGTGAAATTGCAGTACGATGCGGTGCGCGTAAAGCCGGCGTTTATAGATAAGCGTATCGCGGCGGTGGCAGACGCGATAGGTGGTGTTCCTGCGCGCGAAACCCTTGTGGCAATCCGCGAAATTAAGCTTGTTTTGGCGCTACTCGGCAATTAGGAAATTTTGATATAGGATAGGTAGGAAATGAAAGCGGATGAAATTCGTAAACGGTTTTTAGATTTTTTTGTAACAAACGGCCATGCTGCCGTCGCTTCGTCATCTTTAGTGCCATCTGATCCGTCAGTGCTTTTAACTACCGCTGGCATGCAGCAGTTTAAGCCGTATTATACGGGCGAAGTAGATGCAGTGCGCGACTTCGGTGCTAAGAGTACGGCGTCGTGCCAAAAATCGTTTCGCACTTCGGATATCGACGAAGTAGGCGACGAGCGTCACCTTACTTTTTTCGAGATGCTTGGTAATTTTTCTTTTGGCGGTTACGAGAAGCGTGAGGCAATAACGTTGGCGTTTGATTTTATAACTAAGGAAATGGCATTGCCAATTTCCTACGTCACGGTCTTCGAGGGTTCCCATTCGACAAGCTCAGGGCAGGCGGTGCCGCGCGACGAAGAATCCGCCGGCATTTGGAAAGAGCTTGGCGTTACGGATGTTCGCTACGAAGGCATGGAAGACGTTTTCTGGGGGCCGACGGGTTCGTCCGGTCCGTGCGGCCCCACCACGGAGATCTACTGCAAGAGCGGTTCGGGTGAAGATACGGAAATTTGGAACGTCGTCTTTAACCAGTTTTTTTATAACGGCTCGCGCGAGGATTTACTTGCAGGCGCAGTAGGTAAAGAATTAAAGCCCCTTGCGCAGTTTGGGGTTGATACCGGCATGGGCTTGGAGCGCCTCGTAATGGTTTCGCAGGGTACAAAGACGGTCTTTGAAACGGATTTATTTTTACCACTCATCACGAAATTACCCACGGGTACGGCAGAGCGCACAGCGCGTATTTTTGCCGACCATGCGCGCGCCATCGCGTTTCTCGTAAGCGACGGCGTGCGCCCGATGAATAAGGGCGCAGGGTATGTGTTGCGTCGGCTCATGCGCCGCATTATCGCGCAAGGCATGGACGGGGCCTTGTTCGCTGGTCTTACGCGCGAAATATTTAAAAAATATGCCGTTGTGTATCCGGAGCTTAATGAAGTTGTCATTACAGGCGTTTTTAATGACGAATACGTGAAGTTTCAAAAGACTATGGCGCAGGGCGCAAAAGAACTCGGCAGGATGGATGCGGTAACGCCGCAAGCGGCATTCAAGCTCTTCGAAAGCTACGGCTTGCCGTACGAGGCAATAAAAGAAATGGCGCCTGATAAGACGGCGAGTCTCACGCGCGCCGATTTTGATAAAGAATTCGAAAAGCACCAAGCTATATCCCGCGCGGGAGCAGAAAAGAAGTTTGGCGGCCATGGCCTTATTTTGGATACGGGAGAATTGAAAGCGGGTAGCGAAGAAGAGCTTAAAAAAGTAACGCGGCTTCACACCGCTACGCACTTGCTTCAGCAGGCGCTCCGCGACGTGCTCGGTAGCGAAGTAGAACAACGCGGATCGGATATTACGGTAGAGCGCACGCGTTTTGACTTTTCGTTTGCGCGTAAAGTAACGGCAGAAGAGTTAAAGAAAGTAGAGGATATCGTTAATGCTCGGGTTAAGGAGGATCTACCCATGACCTTCGTTGAAATGCCGCTAGTAGAAGCTAAAAAAACCGGCGCTCTATATTATTTTAAAGAAAAATATCCGGATACGGTAAAAGTGTATTACGTGGGTACTACGCTCGCGTCTGCCTACAGCAAAGAATTCTGCGGCGGCCCGCACGTAACCCATACTTCTGCCCTCGGCGTTTTCAAAATCATAAAGGAAGAAGCCGTCTCCCAAGGTATCCGTCGCATCCGCGCCACGGTTGAATAACGTCGTGTTATACTTCCTCCTATGGAGAGAGAGGAGGGAGTCTTCGACGTTATAACTATCGGCACAGCGACGCAGGATGTTTTTTATCCGCTTACGAGCGATAGTTTTAAATTCGAAAAAGGCGCGAAGGCGGAAGTCGGCGCACCGCAATGCTTCGTCGGCGGCGGGGCGGTGAACGCGGCCGTTACGTTTGCGCGGCAGGGGTTTAAAACGGCGGCATTGTTTCGCGTGGGCACGGATAGCGCGGGGGAGTCAATTACGCGTGCAGTCGAAAAAGAGGGAATTACGGCGTGGGCGCATGCGGATGCCCGTGAAGCGACGGGGCAGAGCGCGATACTGTTGTATCCTGATGGCGAGCGTACGGTGCTTGCGCACCGTGGCGCGGCGGATAGTTTACCGCTAAAAGACGTCCCGTTTGCGAAGCTTGCGGCGAAGTGGGTGTATATTACGCCGTCGCATATAGACGCGGCGGTAACGGAGGCGATTATCGACCATTGTTACGCGCAGGGTATTCTCGTCGCCTTAAATCCTTCTGCTGCATATTGCGCAAACCGCGGGGCATTACTTCGGCCGCTGGTATCTAAAATAAAGCTACTGCTCGTGAACCGCGAAGAAGCGGCGATAATAACCGGTATCGCGCCCACAAAAGAGCAAGAGATTTTTAAGTACTTAGACGAACTGGTGGACGGCATCTGCGTAATGACGGATGGGCCGCGCGGCGTGCACGTTTCGGACGGTAATCGTATATATCAAGCGGGGATTTTCGCGGATAAAAATGTAGTAAGTCGCACGGGCGCGGGGGATGCCTTCGGGAGTGGGTTTGTGGCGGGGTTTATCCGGAAAGAAGATATCGCTTATGCCATGCGCCTTGCGAGCGCGAATGCCACGTCAGTTACGGAACATCTGGGTGCGCATGTAGGAGCCCTTACGCGCACGCAATTCGAAAAGGACGCACGGTGGAAACTATTTAAAATAAAAAATGGATAGTAATTTGTACCAAGAAAAAATTGCGCGGATATTAAAAATTCCGAAGAATGGTTTTTTTGAATTTATCACATCTCTTGAACGCATAACGGGGAAGACGGAGATTATTGAGAAGATTTTTTTCGAAAACGAACGTATCGTGGGCGAAAAACTTGCAATGCTCGGCGTGATCCATGAAGCGAAGGCACAAGAGGTGTACGATGCCTTGGTTTCTAAAGTTGAGGCGGATGACTTAAAGATTTTAGAGCTTGTAGGTCATGCGTCGTTGCGGGGGCATGCCGCTTCTGCAGCGGTCGTTTCGTTTGTTAAGTCGGCGTATGGCGGGTCACGCAGAGGGTTTTTCTTAAAGCATGCGAAAGCGCGTGAATTCTTGCGTGCGGTGCCGCCCCTAAATATTTTAAAAGCCCTTAAATATGAAAACGTCGACACGCTTCTCGAAAACGAGAATTTGGAAGAAGTGTATAGCGCCCTTCGTTTTTTGGAAGACGAAAAGTGGCAAAACGAGATATTTTTTAAGCAATACGAGGCACTTACGCCAGCCGACTTTGAGGAGCGTGATATAGAAATGCGCGCCCTCAACGAAAAATGGGCGAAAGTTGCCGAAACGTTCGTCGCCAAAAAGTTCCATAACGTAAGCCACTTAAAAGAACTCGGCGTTATTTTCGTCATCCCGATTTTCCTTGGCATATCGGGCGAGACGCTTCGGCTTGTTTCGCTCCTTCTCCACTACTTCCACGAAGTGGCGTATTACGCAGACGCGTTTCGCGAGTATAAAAAAGATAAGGCAGCGTTTGCCGCAAGTGTTATTTCTATGCTTCGGGGGGATGTGATTGAAAAACGTCTGCCGGAGGAATTACCTGAAGGCGCGCGGCCGCGCTTTCTTGTAGTGCAGCGCTACTTGGCGAAGATTGATCCGAATGATTGGCGCTTGGCGGAGCCGCGTGTAAACCCCGAGGCGTTGCACTGGCAGCGGGCGGAAGACGACGTGATGCATTTAGGCGGCGACGACCTGCGCTTTTGGAACGGCGCCGGCTGGGTGGGTGATTTTTTTAAGACGGACTTAGGTGAGGATGAGCTCGTGAGCCTTAACCTGGGTGACGTTATAATGACCCTCGTAAAGCGCAAAGAGATTCGCTACCTGTATCACGAGCAAGAAGCGCTATGGAATAAGATTTTTACAGAATATTTCAGCGTAAAGCAACTCGAGGAATTAAGCCGCAAAAACATCGTGCAGGGCTGGTTTGCGGTGTAATAGATGCCTGTGGATAACTTTTTTGTGTCGGGGGGGGGGCGGAATAGTGGTATCCTATTTAAGACTATATAAATTAATAAAAATAAATATTTAGATATGGGAGATAAAAAAGTATCTGTAGGAATTATGAATGGCGCCATGGTGATAATTTTTACGTGCGCAGTCGTTTTTGGTGTCGGCGTTTTCCTAAAAAAAGGGAATGATGTTGCGTCTGGCGGGGCGTTTGCCCGCGCTAATATAATCGAATCTCGATATAATGACTTACGCGCGCAGGTGCTTGGCTCTACCACCTCCACTGCACCCGCTCTCTTGAGCATAGGGGTAAATACACTAAGAACAAATCCCCTTGTTTTTAGTCAAGGCAGGGCTGGTCAGGTTATGGGGTCATTTACCATTTCAAATAATAGTAGCGACGTTATATATCTAAAAAAGGTGGGTCTGTCCGTTCCCCCGAATTCGCCAATGGCCTCCGTGAGGTCGTTTATTGGTACTTCTACTACTTCTACTTCTTTTTCAATTAGCGCTTCAGTTACAAATACCAGCACTACTCAATCTATTTCATTATCAAGCACTACTTCAGCAGGTTTTCCCGTGGATCCGGGTAAAACGATTGTGTTTGAGGTAACGGCAACGCCGCAATTTTCGCGCATCAATAACGGGTTGCCGTTTTTGACTTTTATTTCCGCAGAGGTATTAGTTAAACCGAATTTTTCGGTCGGCGGTCAGGCAATTACCAGTTCCTCCTCAACTTCTACTCAATAGGCCGCTATTAAATTTGAAAGGGCGCAAGATACTCCGTCGAGTAGCGTCGCCGTCGGGACAACGGACGCTACACTTATGAAATTCGTCGTGACTCCTGGAGGTGAAGATTGGAACATAAGGTTTTTACAAGTACGGATTACGGCTGGGCTAGATCAGGGTCTTACTCCGGTTTCCGCGGATATTAGCAATATCAGGCTTGTTGACAATAGGGGCACCGTTATCGGTTCGTCTATAGCCGTTCCATCCGGTAATTGGGGTACTGTAGGTACTTTTTCTAATTCGTATCGTGCCGATTTCGGCCTACCCATGGGGAATTTGGGGTATTTCCTTCCCGCGAACCAGCCGCGTGTCATATCGGTGAAAGCCGATATCAAGTCGCAAGCGGTTATTAAGGAGATTTCAGGGAATTTGATTGCCGCTCCTTATGCGAACGTGGCAACAGTTTCGGGGTCGGGCACCGTAAGTAGTGGGGAGATATTAGGCAATCGTCTTCCTGTTATTTCAGCGCCAGTGGCTGCTGGCCCACAAGTAACCGTTTCGAGTGATACGACGGGTATTTCGAACTCATTGGTGATGGGATCTGAGAATAATATCGTTTATAAAATAAGATTATCCACGGACAGTGATGTGAAAATTTCAAGTTTGAAATTTACGGATACGATTACGAATAACGATGCCGGTAAAGTTTCTTTGTATAATATCGGGTTATACGATCCTAATACGGGTGTTTTATTGGCAGGGCCAGTGACTATGGGTCTTACGGCTGATTCTCCTGGTAAAATATCTTTTAGTCAGATAGCCGATGGATTCGGAAATCCAATAATTATTTCAAGAGGCGCCTCGAAGACATTCGTGGTACGGGCTAATGTTCTTACACCAACATCAACTATTGCTAAGAGCGGTTCCGTGCATACGTTTGGCATCGCTTCAACGGCGGACGTAGTGGCATCTGACTCATCTTCAGGGGTTCTAGCAGTAATTACAGGAACGCCGTCAGGGGTCGCACAGACTGTTGTTGATGGATCTAGTACGGCTTCTACTTCTAAGGCAACTGTCGCCCTGCCTTTAGCTCAAACCGTTATCTATCATGACCGTGTTGTGATGGATTTTATCGGGACTAAAGATATACCAGCTTTTGAGTGGGGGGCAACAGGGGACGGCGTAAGTATAAAAACCGTAAAACTTGATTTTTCGGGTAGGGCGATAATGCCGCCCGTAACGTCTACAACGTCTCCTGTGTCTGCATTTTCAGTCGACTTAATGATTAAGTCCTTCGCAAGCTCTACTTTTCCTGATGCAACGTGGGGGTCTGTCACGGGGTTAAGTAATCAAAAAATCTGCAATGCAGGAATAGCAGGGTCATGCTCAGTTACTTTTAGTCTTGATAGCGCTCTAATTCCAAATGGAGTAAAAACTAAAAAAGTCTGGATACGCGTTGATTCAAGTTTATTTACGAACAACTCGAATGCCCAGGATTCATTGTCCGTGCAAATTAAAAATGCAGGGGATATTACATGGAGTGATGGTTCGCCCTCTAGCATGACTTGGAACCCAATCGAGATGCCGATGACAGTTGCTAATATCTATTATCCTTAAAGAGGTTTACTTCGCTCGTATTTGACAAAAAGTATTAAATAGTGCAAAATAGCACTGTTGTTAGCTGTTCACTGAAAACCTATTTGAGAAGGAGAGTATCGTGTCTACAAATCGTTTTCCGCAGTCAGAAGAGGTAGTCGCGTATGACCACTTGCGGTGGGAGATGCCTGTGGTGCCGGAAAACGGACTCACAGAACCTCTCGCGTTCGAAATCATCACTACGCGGATATCTCTTTCCGATTTAGCCCGTTTCGCGGCTGGATTGAGAAGTTTCTTATCCGAGCGGAATATCCTGATCTTGACGACGGCTGCCGCTAATTTACTTGGTGGTGTGGGCGTACCAAAACGCACGCCGAGTCAGCCGCATTTGATCGCTTTCGTTTCGGCTCCAACGGAGCGCACTGAGTTATTGCAAGCAGGGGCGTTAATTCTCTTTCGTGGATTGCAAGAGCGTCATCCTGACGCGACGATTTCGATGATTCCGCTTCATATGGCTGAATATCGAAAAATCGAAGCGGTTGCAACGAAATTCGGCATGCAAGCAGGTCCTCGTCCGAGTTCTAACTAACAAAATCTTAGAAGGGAGGCCATCGTGCCTAAAAACGCTTTAGATTGGATGGAAGATCTGTACGAAAGGGATTCTTGGCGTGCGGAGATTTTAACCGAATTGCACAATAGCATTCCGGTTATCGTTGATGGCATTCGCTTGACCTCCGAACAATTCAAGCGGTATGTCGGGTGGTTGCGTGATGGATTGCGTTTAGCCGAAACGATGCCGAAGAAATTTGCCATTCCTCCGCATATCCATTTCTTCCCCAACCCCCCGCACGACGTCGCGGGAGCTGGCAATAATTTCTTTTTCTACCACCATGGTCGGAAAAGGGAGGATGACGGTATCGCAATCAGCATGCTGAGCGCCGCGCAGCATGCGTGCGTTGAAAGCGATTTTACGCTCGTGGTGCATACTCATCCGGACATTAACGGCTTGATGTATGCTCGGTCTGATATGGTTTTGGCGACGCTTGAAGAATGCCATCATTGCAATAGCATGCGGGTATCCGAAGGTGCATATGAGGAGTTACGCGGCAGTATCCTTTCGCACGGTCATCCGGTAGAGGTTGATTGGCGCAGGGATCGCGACGAATTGATCAGAGCCGGCGTTATCGCCATCCGCCCCACGCATCAAGCGTAGGGCGGTTTTTTTATTGGTGGTATACTTTTTATATGCAATCGTTGCGTGATGTTATAAGCGAGGCTACTTCCCGCGGGGGCGTTATTTGGCATTTTAATTTTTCGGAACTTTCGGCGCTTAAGGCCGCCGCGCGCGTGGCGCGGGAGCTTAACGTGCCTATTATTATGGGGCTCTCGGAGGGCGAGCGGGAATTTGTGGGCGTGCGCGAAGCCGTTGCGTTAGTACGCGCGTATCGGGCGCAGGGATTAAAAATATACTTGAACGCGGACCATACTAAGTCGTTCGAAAAACTAAAAGAGGCGGTTGAAACGGGGTTCGACGCCGTTATATTCGACGGCGCGGGCCTCACACTTCCAGAAAACATCCGCGAAACAAAACGCGCCGTGGAATACGTGCGCATTGTAAGCCCGCGTGTCATCGTGGAAGGCGAGCTGGGCTACATCGGCACCGCCTCCCAAGTCTTCAAGAAAGTTCCCAAAGGAGTTCAAAAAACGACGGTAAAAGACGCAGTGCGGTTCGTGCAAGAAACGGGCGTGGATATGTTGGCGCCTGCCGTGGGCAACGTGCATGGCATGATGGCAAGCGGCAACGAGCCGGCACTCGACATTCCGCTTATCAAAAAAATAAAAGACGCCCTTCGACAAGCTCAGGGTAAACCGATCCCTTTGGTGCTCCACGGGGCGAGCGGCAACAGCGATGCCGATATCCGCGCGGCAATTAAAGCCGGTATTTCCGTAATCCATATCAATACCGAAATCCGTCGCGCGTGGCGCGAAAAGCTCGGGGAATCACTTAAAGAAATGCCCGACGAGGTCGCTCCCTATAAGTTGCTCGCCGCAGGGGAAGAAGCTGTTTATCAGGCAATTAAGGCGAAAATAAGCCTGTATTGAATAATCCGCCCCATCGTGGTATAGTTACGGGACTTATATGGAACTTAAGGCAGAAGTGCGCACGGCAACCGGACGGAGCGCAGCGAAAATATGGCGTAAGAAGGGCTTCGTAATTGGCGAAGTGTACGGTAACGGTTTCGATAACGTGCATGTTGCCGTACCTGCGAAGGAATTTGCAAAGGCATATAAAGCGGCGGGCGAAACAACCGTTGTTACACTTAACGCCGCGGGCGCTAAGGTTTCGGTGCTTATTCAAGACGTGGTACGTGATTCGTTTTCGGGCGTTGTTGAGCACGCCGACTTTCGCCAAGTTCGCATGGATCAAAAGCTTACGGCATACGTGCCGGTTGAGTTTGTCGGCGAGTCACCGGCAGTAAAGGCGGGTGCAGTGCTTATAAAAGCGGCATCCGACTTCGAAGTCGAAGCGCTTCCGGCTGACATGCCGCACTCCTTGATTGTTGATCTTAATAAGCTCGTAAACGTAGGCGACAGCATTCTCGTGAAGGATCTCGCTATTAGCAAGAAGGCGGTTATTCAAGCTGAGCCGGACGCGATGGTTGCAACCGTTGCCGCCCCGCGCGAAGAGGAAGTTGCCGAGGCGCCCACAATGACTATGGACGACGTGAAGTCGGAGACGGACGAACAGAAGGCGGCACGCGAAAAAGCAAAGGCTGAAAAGGAAGATTCCGCTAAAGAATAACGAAACAGGCGCCGCAGGGCGCTTTTTTCGTACTCGCAAAAGCATGGTAGGCTTATATCTATCTATGAGGCATTTCGCCGCATTGTTATTGGTATTGCTCACCGTGCCGTTTTTTGCGCACGGGCAAACGACATCAGCCGCCGAGCGGGCCGTCCTTGAGGCGCAATTAAAAGAAATTGAGGCGCAAATTGAGGCGTATGAAAAAACAATCGGTACGTACCAAAAGCAGGGTAAGACGTTGAACGGCGAAATAGCCACAATGAACGCGAAAACGAAAAAGCTTAATTTGGAAATTAAGGCGATATCGTTGTCGCTTTTGAAACTCGATAAGGAAATAAAGAAAAATCAGGGTGATATTCAGGTGACGACTATTAAGCTCCAAACAAACAAGCAGATGCTTACGGCAGCATTACAGTCCCTGCATGAAGAAGGGGGTGTAAGCTTGGCGGAGATACTTGTAATGAACCCCACGCTTTCGGGATTTTTTAATAATATTGATGGACTTTTTTCGCTACAGGGTAGCTTGAAGGAGGCGTTGCAAAAAACCGTTGCGGCGCGCGATGAACTGGTTGATTTGCAAGAACATCTAGCAGAAAAAAAGACGGATGCAGCGCAGTTGAAGGTTGCGCGCGATGAGCAGAATAAAGTCGTTCTTGCGGCGAAGAAAGAAAAGGATATTTTGCTTAAAGAAACCAAGGGGCAGGAAAGCCAGTATCAAGTGCTTTTAAAAGAATCGCAAAAGACAGCAGCGCAGATTCGTAGCCGTATCTTTGAATTTGCGGGCGGGGGAGCGCTTACGTTCGAGAAGGCGTACCAGATAGCCAAGTCTGCAGCGGGTATGGTGGGTATTCGCCCCGCGCTTTTGCTTGCGGTGCTTGATGGTGAGTCTGCCTTAGGCCGTAACGTCGGCCGATGTACGTACCAGAAATCAATGCACCCTACGCGCGACGTATCGATTTTTTTGGAGCTTACGGCGCAATTGGGGATGAACCCTGATACGACGCTCGTTTCGTGCGCTAATTCAGACGGTGCGTACGGCGGCGCTATGGGCGTATCGCAGTTTATCCCCGCGACGTGGAAGGGGTTTGTGTCGCGTATTACTGCCTTAACCGGCAATAACCCGCCGTCGCCGTGGCGGCACGCGGACGCGTTTGTGGCGACTGCCTTGTACATGAAAGACGCGGGGGCGGGGACAGAGGTGGATGCAACGGCATACCGCCGCGCGGCGGCGCGCTATTACGCCGGTGGCCGGTGGCAAAACTACTTATGGACATACGGCGAGCGCGTGGTAAAAAAAGCAGCGCAGTTTGAGAACGATATTGCGGCGCTCCAGAATGCAGGCATAGCTTCGCTTTGAGGTGCTATTGACGGATAGTATTATTTATGTTATAAATAAGGCAGTTCCGTATTCCAAAAAAACTTTGATTTAGTAAAGGAGTTCGCCGTGACAGACAGTGTATTTCAGGGCTTTGTTGAGATAATCATGAGGGTGCATGACGAAGCGCACATCGCTCGCGCGCAATTGCTTGCGAAAATTCTCTCTGCTCGTATCATGAACGAGCTCGTTCAGGTTGCGGACGCCTTGCTCTTGGAGCTCGATCCTGAGGGGTTAACCCGTCGCATTAAGAAAGATGACAGGGGAGATTCTGACGTCGAGCTACTCGATAATCCGGCGCAGCAGGCGCTTCAGGCTGAAGTGCATGGTGCGGATTCGTTCGATCCGACCGTGCCTCGTGAAGATTTGAACGCGACACTGAGTGAGACTTCGCCAATTAACGACCATTTGAAGGTCGTGCAAGGTCGGCCAGAGCACGTGAGTGATCTCGCCCGTCGATGAAATCAAGTGCCGGGTAACAAAACGGCCGTCAGTGACTTACTGGCGGCCGTTCTTTTTTTGCGTCGTCGTATCTACTCACTAATCACTACCCACTATTCACTTCGTTTCGCGAAACGCTTTCGCGATAGGCTCAAAATTGCCTTCTAAGATCTTTTCTATGTTATGCCACTTTTTGCCTATGCGGTGGTCGGTGATACGGTCGTCGGGGAAGTTGTAGGTACGGATTTTTTCGCTGCGGTCGCCGCTACCTACCTGCGCCTTGCGGTCGGCGCTTAAAGGGCCTGCCGCTTCGAGGCGGTTTATTTCGAATAACTTGGCGCGCAAGATTACGAGCGCCGCTTCGCGGTTGCCGTTTTGCGTGCGTTCGGCGCGGGAGGAGATGACGATACCGGTGGGCTTGTGGTGAATGCGCACGGCGCTTTCTACCTTATTAACATTCTGGCCGCCCGGGCCGCCACTGCGTGAAAAGGTTACCTCGAGATCGTTCGGGTGTATTACTACCTCCTTAGCCTCCACTTCGGGGAGCACCGCTACCGTCACGGTGGAAGTATGTACGCGGCCTTGTTTTTCGGTAGAGGGGACGCGCTGTACGCGGTGCGTGCCGCTTTCGTTCATGAGGGCGGTGAATGCCCCCTCGCCCGTCACTTTACCTACGAATGTTTTATAGCCGTTCAGGTCGTTTTGGTTTGCGTCGATTACCGTAAAGCGCCAGCCCTGCGTTGCGGCGTAGCGTTCGTACATACGTACCAAATCGCCCGCGAAAAGGGCGGCTTCGTCGCCGCCCGCGCCGGCCCTTACTTCAAGGATTGCCGTCTGCATATTTGCGTTTACGCCTTTTTCGCTTTTTCTACCTTCGGTACGCGCGGCTTCTTTACCGTCTTAACGGTCGTTGCGGCTTTCGCCTGACGCGCCTTAAAGCGTTCTACGCGGCCGGCGACGTCGAGCATCTTTTCTTCGCCCGTAAAGAACGGGTGGCACTGCGAGCAGATTTCAACACCAATAGCGGCTTTCGTGGAGCCGACTTCGAATGAGTTGCCACACGAGCACGTCACCTTGGCCTTTTCGTGATATGTGGGATGTATGTCAGATTTCATAAGTAATCGTATAGTACTATATGCTGGGTTTTTTGGCAATCGGCATTTTCTCACTTTTTAATGCATGAAAATTAGGCTTTAATTTCACCGTTTTATACAGCTTTATTATGCCTCTTAAACCACGCTTGACACCCGTAATCTATCTGATATGCTGAACTGACTTATCGATTTACAAGCGGCTGCACGCAACACGAAAATGCATCCGCCCCTGTTCCGGCTACTTAGCCGAAATAGAGGCGGATATGTTTTTCCAGAAAACGCTGAACTGACAGCAAATTGGCAACTCAATACGAAATAAGAATTTTCTAGTTGTCCCAATAAACGAATAGCTTTTGGCGACCGGCATTGAGTGTTTGAAGCAATTTAAAAACTGAAAGCCATGAGCCGGAAGCTTTACACAGAGGATTTGATCCTGGTCCAGGATGAACGCTGGCGGCGTGGATAAGGCATGCAAGTCGAGCGGGACTATGTTTGAAGTAGCTGAGATTACATCAAAGGTTGCGGATTACATAGTTTAGCGGCGAACGAGTTAGTAATATCTTGGTACGTACCCCGAAGTCTGGCACAGCTCGTCGAAAGACGGGGTAATTCCAGATGGTCTCGCAAGAGTAAACCCGCAAGGGGCTTCGGGAACGGCCTAGACTCTATCAGCTAGTTGGTGAGGTAACTGCTCACCAAGGCTATGACGGATAGGAGGGCTGAGAGGCCATTCTCCAACGACGAGACTGAGACACGGCTCGTACACCTACGGGTGGCAGCAGTCGAGAATATTCGACAATGGGCGCAAGCCTGATCGAGCGACGCCGCGTGCAGGATGAAGGACCTTGGTCTGTAAACTGCTTTTCATGGGGAAAAAACAAATGATGGTACCCATGGAATAAGGGGTTGCTAACCTCGTGCCAGCAGCCGCGGTAATACGAGGGCCCCGAGCGTTATCCGGATTTATTGGGCGTAAAGAGCGAGTAGGCGGTCGCGTAAGTTTCATGTCAAATACCGAGGCTCAACCTCGGACTAGCGTGAAATACTGCGTGACTAGAGGGTGCTAGAGGCTACTGGAACTCACAGTGTAGGGGTGAAATCCGTTGATATTGTGGGGAACACCGAAGGCGAAGGCAGGTAGCTGGGGCATCCCTGACGCTCAATCGCGAAAGCGTGGGGATCAAAAAGGATTAGATACCCTTGTAGTCCACGCCCTAAACGATGCTGATTAGCTGTTTCGAGTATCGACCCTCGGAGTGGCGTAGCTAACGCGTTAAATCAGCCGCCTGGGAAGTACGATCGCAAGATTAAAACTCAAAGGAATAGACGGGGACTCGCACAAGCGGTGGAACATGTGGTTTAATTCGACGGTAAACGAAGAACCTTACCAAGGCTAGACATGTACTTGAATGCCTATCGAAAGACTGGCAGTCCTCTCAAGGGACAAGTGCACAGGTGCTGCATGGTTGTCGTCAGCTCGTATCGTGAGACGTTCCCTTCAGTGGGGAAACGAGCGCAACCCCCATTCTGCGTTACAAGTGTCGCAGGAAACTGCCCAGCACAGAGCGCATCTTATATATAAGGTGCGTTGTGTGCTGGGAGGAAGGTGGGGACGACGTCAAATCAGCATGGCCCTTTGATGCCTTGGGCTACACACGTGTTACAATGGCCAGTACAATGGGTTGCCAAGCCGTAAGGCGGAGCTAATCCCCAAAACTGGTCTCAGTTCGGATTGAGGGCTGCAACTCGCCCTCATGAAGCTGGAATCGCTAGTAATCGTGGGTCAGCTATACCACGGTGAATACGTTCTCGAGTCCTGTACTCACAAAAACCGCGATCGGCAGGTACGTAATCTATATGGTTAAAATCCATACCTCTTTTGTCCGTCAAAAGAGCGTAGTCGAAGGATAGTCATGGTCCGCGAGGGACATGGCGGAGGATCCGGAGGCGAATAATAGCCCGAGCAAAAAAAGAACCATATCGACCCATCAAGGAAATAGGCGGTGAGGATGGGGAAGATATTTTAAAAAGGTTCGCTCGGGATGTTAGGAAGAGAATACGTACTAACCCGATGAGATCTTATGCCGTTATCATATCCGTGATATGATATAATTGAACTTACGCGGCGTAAGAAGTCAGCTGGATCATAGTACCCAGCACCACTTTTACTAAAAATGTTTGTGTATAGAAAACATAGTTTTTTTGAAAAACAATGTCATATATATAAACACCATGAGTAAAAGTGGTGCTGGGGAAGGATTCTCTCATACGAAATTAAAAAAGTTTGAGCTCGCGTAGTGCGGGAAATCCGCTCGCTACGTGGGGATGTCAACTCCGAGTTTACGGAGGACTCTCGCCCGTCACGTCAGGGGAGCCGGGGATATCTGAAGTTCGGCCTCGCCGAATCAGGGTAGAATCGGTGACACGGACGAAGTCGTTGATGCAATCTGCATAAGTTGCGACTAGTTGCAGTAATGCAGCATTAAAAACTTGGCTATATGCTGGAACTCCTGAGTATCCGACGCTACGCATGATATAATAGATACATGTGTGAAAATGCGTTCGGTGCAGAAAATCAGCAGGCAACCTTTCAATGCGTTATTGAAAGAGAGTCCTCAGAGACTATACGCCAAGCTCCTATGTCTGAAGAAGAAATAATAGCGTATTTGAACGGAGCGTTGCATGATGCTTCGTTAAATAAAGGGAGAAGAATTCGTTTCGTGCAGAAAGATGTCCGTTGGCTCAAGACCTTGCAGGTGCTCTTAAAAAACATCGGCTCGAATTCTTGGATTTACAAGGAGGGAAAAATGCGTGATTTGCATGTTTTGGAAACATTATGTCCAAAACTGGATTTCAAGCATGATCCGCTTTCTTTGAAAAGCCAGCAGGCGCAATCTGCATATGTGCGGGGATTTTTTGACGCAGAAGGCGGTGTTCCACGCACGGCGGATAGATTTTATATCCAGCTCGTGCAGAAGAATTATCAGAAAATCGCCGCACTTAAAGAAATATTGGAAGCTATGGGTATTACCTCTGGTAAGATCCATAATCCAAGTAAACGAGTTGATCCTGATTATTGGCGGATATTTATCTCGGCACGAAGCCAGAAACTATTTGCCAGTTGCATCGGGTCGTTTCATCCCATAAAAGCGCAAATTCTGAAAGACAGGATGAAGATATAGTCCATGCCGCATGGCGACATGCGGGTTAAGCATGAACAAGGCACGGGTAGCGGAAGCTGCTCGTGGATTACTTAATTAAAGCCAACACACCTTCACGGGTTGTTGGGAGATACAAGGTTTTGGTCGTGGAGCCTAAAGTCACGACTTTGTTGGGACAACTAGAAAATCTTTATTTCACAAGCGCCGCGCGCATATGCTTTTTGGAACCAGAATAGTTTTCTTCCGGCGAGAAAACTTTCTTCCCGCTCGATGCCCGCAATTTTTGCGCGGCAAAAATACCAAGCTGCGGGCATCTGCGCGATGTTCCAAAAAGCATATCCACGCGCCACTTGCTCATCGGTGGACTGCTTAAGGAAAATTGCCTTTACGAGGCAATTATTGTATTATAACGGCGGTTCGTCATAGGGACGTATTTTGAAAACTCTAATGGAGATGCTGGTATGTCGCGATTGAAATTTCTGCAGATGGTAGATGGGCTTGGCTTACCGAACGGATTGAGCGATGAGTTGCGGGATCGATGGACGTGGCATTTGCCGGCGCTGTGGCCCGAATTGCTGCGGTGCGAACCGGACGAAGTGCGGAAGGCGTTGCATGAGCTACAGGTGCGGAACCTGCAAAAGCCTCCCGCACCTACCGTTGCGCCCGTCGCTGATCAGCGGCTCTTGGTTCCCGTGAATGGCGATATCGTCATTCCGCAGTCCGACGACGGCTTTAAGGTTGATAACTATTTCCATTCACAAAATCCTGCCCTTAAAATCTTTTCGGTTAGTTCGGATTTCACGGCTCTTACGATGTGCGTCGCTGTTGATCCGCAACCGGAACGGCGCCTTGCGAGCTTCGGTTTATCCTGTGCAATGACGGATTCGGATATCCGCCGCGAGCTGGGCACAGGGCATGAAGTCGATTTTGCGGCACTTCGCTTCCTTTTGGAGCCGGAAGTTTCACGTCTATTTCTTACTCGTCAGTCGTTAGACACTTCGAACGTTTTTTACATGAACACGGATATTCTCGTTTCATGTTATTACGTCCGTCGCGGCTTTGGGGATAGCGGATGGCGTTTTTTCGCTAACTATTCTCAAAATAGCGATGCTAAGTGGCCGGTAGGAACGCGCATTTTCAGGTCTAAGAAATGAAGTGTGTGCCCTGCGGCGTTTCGGCGGAAGGAATTCCCCGAAGCGCCGCAGGGCTTCTTTTTTTATTTTGAAATACGGCGTAGGGGATTAGCGTATGGTACTATAGGCGTATGAAGAAAATCCTTTTGGTGGAGGACGACCAGTTTTTAGGGCTGTTAATGAAAAACCGTTTTATTAAAGAGGGCTTTGATATTACGTGGGTTACAAGTGGCGATGAGGCAATAGCAAAGTTAAAAGAAGCGCCGCACGACGTTATTTTAATGGATATAATCTTGCCGGGGGCGAGTGGCTTTGAGGTGATGGAAAAAATTGTGGCGGAACCGCAGGTGGGTAGTACGCCGATTATTATTATTTCTAATTTAGGTCAGCAGTCAGACATTGCACGCGGCAAAGAACTTGGTGCAGTTTCTTATTTAGTAAAAGCGGATACGCCAATTGACGTACTTGTGCAAAAAGTACGCGAGTTTTTGAAAGCATAAAGATAGTTTATCCACAGGCGCTCCTTGCGCTCGACGCTTGCGTTTCGTATGCTTACATACATACAAATAAAAAAGTCGAAAGGTCGTTAGGTCGATATAAAAATAAAAGAAATAAATAAAGAATGTTATATAAGAAAGGTTTTACGTTAATCGAATTAATCATCGTCATCGCGCTTATCGCGCTTTTGGCAACGACAGTCATTCTCGTTATCAACCCCGTGAAGATTTTCCAAGAAGCACGCGACTCGCAGCGTATCGCTGACCTTGGTCAGATGAACTCCGCGATGAGCTTGATGCTTGCGACGTCTTCGACCCAGCCGAGCATGGGTTCGGGGACGACAAAGTGCTATCAGCTTTTGACAACCTATGACTGCAAAACCCGTTATGCGGCTGCTTCCAGCATTACGGCATTAGCTACTCCTGCCATTGCTGGATCGCAGAAAGTTGACGGCAATGGATGGGTTCCGGTGGCATTGGGCGCTTCTCCGGCAATTGCGGCATGGCCAAAGGATCCGAGCGACGGTACGACGAGCAACACAACGTTATTCTATAGCTACGCCTATGACTCCTCTAATGCGTGGGAATTTAGCGCAAAGATGGAGAGCGCGCGGTATAAAGCAACAGGTACGGATGATGTTGAAAAGACAGACGGCGGTAATGTTGACACGCTTTTCGAAGTCGGTACGAACGTTCTTCTCTAACTTCGGTTAGCGATTACGAATAAAAAAGAACCCCGCAGGGGGTTCTTTTTTTGCGTCTTTTCGATATAGTAATAATCACGTGTTATGGAAAAAAAGATAGTTACGTGGTCGCGCAGGGGCTTTTGGGCGGTATGTGCTGGCTTTGCCGTATACGCCTTACACCTAAGCCGCGCGCAATTTCTTATGTGGCATGCGGATGTTGCGGGTGCCGCGCATCTCTTGCCGCCGTATCAATCGATTGGCTACTTTTTCCGTTATGCCTTTATGCATTTTTGGCTGCCCTATGTTATTTCGTTTGCCGTCGCAGTGCTTTTTTTCGCGGGCGCTAAATGGCTCAACGCCCGCCGCGAGGGGATGCTTTTTGAGAAAGAGGAATTATATTTCCTCGCCATTGGGCTTTTCGTCTCCGGCCACCCCGCATGGATTTTTTATCTTCTAGTCGTTTTTAGCGCGTACCTACTCGCAACGCTTATCGGCACCGTAGCGTACGGCCCCCGCACCCGCATATCGTTTTATTATTTTTGGCTGCCCTGCGCCGCAGTAACGGTTGCCCTTAACGCATATCTGTATCAGTACGCGTGGTACGCACAGTTGCTCATATAGTATACTAAGGGGGATGTTATCCATCCCGCAGGAAAAACTAAAAGAAATGCTCATTGAGGGCGGCGCCGTCACGGCAG
>CALRGO010000004.1 GCA_943357895.1 Parcubacteria group bacterium | reverse complement strand
TAACCGCCACGCCGTACGGTTTCGTCTTCCAAAACTTTGGAGTTACTCCGGCAGAGCTTCTCAATGTCGCCGGTATTGAAATCAAGTTTATGGACCTCGGTGGCGAAAACTCAACGGGAAAGGTTACCGTACAGAGCGTCGCTATATCTATAACAAGGAACAGGGGTGATGCATGTATACTAGAGGACCCTATTATTATGGTCGTTCCTCCGCCGCCACCGCCGACTATCCTTTCCATACAGAGGGCGCGTCCTTTGGTGCAGCCGGGGACGCATGGTACGGGGGATTCAGAGTCTTCGGGTGGCGGGTCGGGGACGTCTATGGGGCCCTATTACGGAACCAGTGCTGCTAATAACGGCGGTGGTGCCATCATGTGGTCGAGTCCTGAAAACGTATATGCCGATGACAGCGCAAACGCAATAGCCACCACGGGAGGAGCAGGGCAAACCGCAAATTTAGATGTTACGGGATTCGGCTTCGCCTCAATACCGCAAACGGCAACGATAAACGGCATAGTCGTTGAAATCGACCGCGGTGTTTTACCAGGGGCATCAGCGCAAGATACAACTCTTTATCTCCTAAGCGGCGGGTCAACTGTCGGCAACAATAATCCATCGGCGGCAGTATGGTCTTCAGCGGGCGGCGTCGCCACCTACGGCTTCGCAACGAACGCGACTAGCTTCTGGGGTAGTGCAGCGGCAAGTACCGCTGCTGTAACAGCAACGACGTTCGGCGTGCGTATTTCAACAATTATAAGCGTGCCCACACAAGCGTATATCGATTATATACGCATGACCGTCTATTACACCCCAACAGGCGGCTCCGTCTATAACTCCTTTATGGATTTGATCCATGCCATGGCAAGAAACCTATCGTGCCGTATTGCGCCGAATACGACCTGCAAAAAATAAAAGGCACTACAATCCCTCAGCCGCGGCCAAGTGCACCTGCGTATTGATACCCGCACCTTCTTTCGCGTCGATTAAAAGCGAGTTGATTTTTACACCCCCCTCCATCGCCATTTTTACGAGGTCCGTAAGATAATATTCCCCCTGCGCGTTCATATTCTTAAGTTTTGCTAAACTTTGCCATAACCACAGCCCGTTAAAACAAAAAAATGCAGGGTTCAGCTCACGCACGGCAAGCTCTTCCGGCGTGCCGTCTTTCTTCTCCACAATGCGCTCGATAGCGCCGTCAGCACTCCTTATAATACGGCCGAAGTCCGCAAACGAAACGCGCCACCCCTCAAAGTCAGGGACAACGAGCGTAGCGAGCGTAAGCGTCGCCCGCTCAGCTTCATGCAGGCTGATTATTTTTTTAATAGTCGTAGGGGAGACGAATGGATGGTCGCCATAGAGCACTAATACAGATTCCGCACTACCGGCAGCAGCCTCCGCCGCACGCACGGCATGCCCCGTTCCCAACTGCCCCTCTTGCACGGCATACTCGGCCGTAAATCCACCCTCAGTTAAAGCCGCCTCTATAAGAGGCTTATTTTCACCCACGACGACGATAGGCTTGGGATCAATATTCGCAGCTCGCACCGAACGCAGTATGTGATACAAAACGGGCTCGCCCTTAAGCGGCACGAGCACCTTGGGGATCTCTATACCCATACGCTTTCCCTTGCCGGCAGCGAGCACTACGATACGGACATTCATAAAAGTGAAGGTTATATGAACTTAGCCATCATAACAACGTCGTCAAACCCGTCCGCGGCCTGCACCGCCTGCAATCGCCGCCCCTCCATAACGTAACCAAGTCGCTCGTACAAATGGACGGCGCCCTCGTTTTTAGAAAGCACGTCGAGCTCGATGCGGCGCGCGTTATGAGCACGAGCGAAATCTTCCGCCGATTTCATTAAAAGCGTGCCAATACCCCTGCCGCGAAATGAATCTTTAACGGAAACGGTTAAATACGCATTACCCTGCAGCTTGCGGAAGCGGGGAAATACGAGCGAGACGTAGCCTAAAAAACCTGATTCGTCTGCCGCAATAAGCGTATGTAATTTACGCCTGCTTATCACCATACGCGCCAAGATATGCAAGCCACTTTCGCGCCGCTCACCACCCGAAACCACAAGATGCGACGCGGACGATTCGATTTGGCGCTTTAGGCGCGCGAAAGAAAATATATGCCGCAACCGCAAAGGAAAAACAACGACTGCCATATATCAAGTATACGCCGATTACAGCATATTTTCCAATTGCATAGAACATGATATGCTCGCTCCATGAAAATGAAATATATCGGCAT
The DNA here is from genome assembly GCA_943357895.1 of Parcubacteria group bacterium. Classification (GTDB taxonomy): domain Bacteria; phylum Patescibacteriota; class Minisyncoccia; order UBA6257; family UBA11618; genus CALRGO01. Next base: position 41,934 of record CALRGO010000004.1, on the reverse strand, counting down.
AGTAGTGCTCGTCGCCGTTATCGGCTGGGGAGCGGCCGCGATAATTAAAAAAGGGAAAGATGTACCTACCTGCGTGCCGCAAAACGGCGCGAAATATTGCATCTCTTCAAATAAGAATATGATCGAGCGCGAGCCAAATAAGGCTGATGCATACACCTTCACCATATTTAATACAAAAGGAAAGGTTGTTACGAATTTCATAACCGCCCATGAAAAACTCTTACACCTTATCGTCGTCCGCAAAGACTTAGGGTTGTTCCAACACCTACACCCCACGTTTAATAAACAAACAGGGGAGTTTACCCGTGCGGACGCAACGTTTAAAAGTGATGGGGAATACCGCATATTCGCCGACTTTACGCCCGAAGGCGAGGGGAATACCGTTATACACGAAGACATGCCCGTGGGGGACGAATTGGCATATCCGGCAATGGAGCGCCTTATGCCTAAGGCGAAGTATGAGGCCGAAGGATATACGGTTACGCTCACTACCAACCCAACAGAAGTCCGGTCTGGCGAAATGACAACACTCTCGTTTGAAGTGAAACAGGGCGGGCGCCTTATTACAGACCTCGAGCCCTACTTAGGCGCCATGGCGCATGCGGTAATTATCCGTAACGGCACGTTAGAATACGTCCATACCCACGGCATCGGGTCACACCAAACGGGAACCATAACACTTGGAACAACCTTCCCGTTTGGCGGTGACTACAAAATATTTTTAGAAATTAATCAAAAGGGAATAGTGCGTACGTTCGACTTCGTCGTACCAGCAATCCAAGGCGTGGCAGGCGGCCACGGTAAAGGCGGCCACGAATAAATGCGCAACAAAAAACTCCCCGTACGGGGAGTTTTTTGCACCTAACGCGTTAGACGCGCGAGACGTTTGTCGCTGCCGGGCCCTTTTGGCCGTCAACGATCTCGAAGGATACCTGGTCGCCGACCTTGAGGTCGTCGAACATAACACCCTTCAATTCGTTGGAGTGAAAGAAAAGGTCCTTTGCCTCGCCTTCGCGAGAGATAAAACCGAATCCCTTGTCCAACAGAGTCTTGATTGTTCCTGTCATTCTAGTTTTCTAGTTGATTGTACTTCGACTTTTGCCCGCATCCTATTACAAATACAGTACCCCCATTATAGCGTATCTGCCGTATTCTGGCAATAGCCCCTAAAATAGGGCTAATTTTTCTTCACGTGTCCAGCTTTTTATCTCGGCCTCACGCTTCTTTGCCTCAGTCGCCGTTTTAAACTTCTCCGTATATTTTAATATGACAGGACGGCGTGCCCGCGTATACTTTGCCCCGCTCTTTAAGCCGTTATGCGCCGTGAGTCGGCGCGCCACATCATTCGTCGAACCGCAGTACAGCGTCCCGTCCGCGCATTCGAGGATATAGGTAAAGTAAAACATCACTTATTATAAGTCCGATGGCTATAATTCGCTTTTGCCATGGCGCTTGTGCTTACGTTTTAAACGCGTGCCATTCGATTATAAGCGCGGCGAGCGCGCCTATAAATATAGTGCTTCCGTATACCCCTATAATAGCTCCGTATGAAAACCGCACACTATCTAAAACACCCAAAGAGAGAACAGATGTCCACGAAATAACGGAAATAGTTCCGCATATAAAGGCTGCCCTGCGCACCGTTTTTTCCTTTTTCGACACTAAAAATTCCGTATGCGAAAGATGATGCCATATAAACCGATCAATAATGAATCCATTAACAATAAGAATACCCACAATAGTCATCTTCGCGAGAAATTTAGACGAAGCGAGATAGTACGCAGGATCGGAAAGAAAAATAGCAACGCCGGAGATAATAATGGCAATAAGCCCATACCACACGAAGCGAGAAAGGGTCGCGAGCGTCCGCAGCTCCATGTACGACAATTTCTTATCTGTCCGGTAAAAATTAAACAGTACGTCGGACGCAAGCGCCGCGCCCATGGCGCATACGGCAGAGAAGACATGCGCAATAGTCGCAACTGTTTTAATATCCTTAAAAAAATCCATGCTGAAATTTTTAATGCGCCGCGGGAACGTCGAATATCGATGGCGGTACCACCTCGCCGCTCACAATTTTTGCAATACGGTCTCCGCCAAAAATAGACAGTAAAATACCCATGCCATTACACCCTAATTATGCGGCTCGGGGCCAACGCGACGAATACCATTTGGCGTATACCCCATCAACCCCAATAAACCGGGTTGGACATATTGCAATATGAACGACCGCCGCTTTTCCATCGGCTTAGTATACCACGAAAAATATCGGTGGTATACTTATAAGCGTGAAGAAGTTCTTATTCATCGCACTCATGATTAGCGCATTATGCGTATATGCGCCAACGTATGCTCAACTTCTGCCAAAACTATACACCCCCCAACCGGGAGACTTGGTATTTTTTAAAGCTGACGACACGGATCGTCAAAAATTTTATAAACAAATGACCGGCAGCCCGATCACCCATGTAGGCATATTTGCATACAATAAAAAGGGCGTATTAAAAATGTATCATGCGATTGGCGACAAAGGTAACAGCACACGTAGTGGCAGCCCCACCGTTGCTAAAAAAGGCGTTCTTGCAGAAAACCCTTCGTACCTCGAAACCGATCCGGATACTATACTCATACGCCAAAAATGGCCACCACTTAATATCAAACAAAGTGCCACCCTTACCGCATTTCTTGAAGGACAAGTAGGGAAGCCATATGACGAAAAAAATACTCTCCTCCTCGCAGCCGATACACCAAAAATAAGTCCCGTGCCGCCCACACCAGACCAAGCATATTTTTGTTCCAAATTAGTTGCTTGCGCCATAGCCGATATCGTAGGACCTGTATATCAAATAACCACTGATGCGCGAGGCAAAAGAGTGCCCTTCATACCGCCACTCCAAAGCAAGCCATCCACTTTTTACATATATCCCGACGGCATTTTCCCCGGAGATTTTGCAGGAAATTTCGAACGGACTACGGCGCCGCCGTTCGACTTAGATTCAAAATGGAAAAGCCCCATCCTCATAGAATTCCCTACGAAAAAACCGGAAGAAAATAAAAAATAAGCTATACCTACCTCATGCAAATAACAATAAATTACTGGGCGGTTATCGGGGCGGCAGTCGCAAACGTAGCCGTGGGGGCGTTATGGTACGGGCCGGTATTCGGCAAAGCGTGACGCAGAATGATGAAATTTACCGATAAAGATATGAGAAGCATACCTCTTACCCCATGACAAGCAATGACATTCGTTTTATCGCAAATCGCGCCGCAGGGGACGCTCGCACTCACGCTCGCGTTCTGGCCATGGCTTGGCTTTGTAATGCCAATCCAAGCCGGCAGCTGGCTCTGGGAAGGCAAGTCCTTCAAATTATTCGCCTTCAACGCCGCGGAAAGCTTCGTATCGCTTTACGTAATGGCGTTAGTGATTACACTCGCATAGTAACAGCATACAATTGAACGAGCATCCTAATAACCCGCTCCACGGAAAAACGCTTAAAGCGATATTGGAATTTTTAGTAGAACGCTACGGCTGGGAGGAGCTCGGTCGCCGCATCACAATCAACTGTTTTACAAAAGATCCGAGCATACAGTCCAGCCTCGTCTTTTTGCGCAAAACCCCATGGGCACGGGAGAAAGTGGAGTGGCTTTATTTAACGAGTATTTAAGAAAAGAAAAGAGTTTGTTGCCGGACTGGCAGCCGAACGTCGTCGGTTTAATAACCTCCTCCTGAGAAACCCTCGGTTTCTCACGGCCTAAAAAGGCCTAATTTCCTACACGGGGAAAACCTTAAACTTTTTCCCCGACCCCCTTTTCGGTTCGAATCCAAGTCCGGCATTATAATGAAAAACTTAGTTGCCGGACTTGGATTCGAACCAAGGTGAACGGATTCAGAGTCCGCTATCCTACCACTAGATGATCCGGCAGTAATTACGCTCATAATAATGCAATAAATACGCCTTTTAATCAATATATGCGGAAAAGAAAAGAGTTCTCGTTGAGGATATACCTCCGGAGAACTCTTTTCATTTACTACGCTTCGTATCCGTACTTACGCCTTACTAGTGGTGAGTATTTGCTTAACCGCAACTACTAACGCCGCAGGGGATGCTAAAGCGATAATATTCGTGAGTATCGCCACAACCGGCGAAGTTAACGCCAATAGCTGGATACTACCAACCCCAATAACGACGAGCGCAATCACCGCGAGTAAAAATGAATGACCTTCATTTCCCTTGATATTAACGTATCCGATAATAATACCGAGAATAAATAAAATTATTCCGGTATAAGGAATAAAGACAAAAGGACTGACAACCGCGAGCACGAGGCCGAGGGAAAATACCCAATGACCTATTTGCTTAGAATTCATATATTTACAATACTGATTATTCACGCATCGCGACCTTTGTTAATTTATACCAATGCATTTATAGCATACCAAAAATAGCTTATAAGCGCATAGCAAGTTCTCCACAGCCCTTGCCACACCTAACCTCCTTCAGCTTTAATCATGGTAAATGAAAACTCGTAATTGGATTACACCGCTCTTACTACTCGCCGTCGTCCTTCTTGGTTTTAATATGTACGGCGCGTACCAAAAGCAAACAGCCGTTCGGCCCGTGCCATGCCTCGACCCCGAAGTATTTTTGGAACAGCACCAACACGCGACGTTGCAAATTGTAGTAGACGGCGTACTGGAAGCCATACCAACAGATATCGGCGTTACGGCAGCCTGCCAAAGCGCGCTCCATACACATGACGGAAGCGGTACACTCCACGTCGAGGCACAGGACGTATATCCGTATTCCTTAGGCGACTTCTTCCGCGTTTGGGGTAAGCCTATAGAACGGAGCGACTATACGCTCACCGTATTCGTGGATGCCGTTCAATATAGAAAAGCACCGGCGGAAATTATATTCAAAGATAAACAACAAATAATATTCTCGTACTTGCATATATAAAAACTCTTTATGCTATACTTGATAGCAAGAACGCCCTGTGAGGGGGCGTTTTGTTTTATGCATATAAATACGGTATCGTTATAATGTCGCTCTACCCACTATTCACTACCCACTCCGTATATGTACGAACTCCCTAAGCTACCCTACGCATACGACGCGCTCGAACCGGTAATCGACGCGCGCACTATGGAACTGCACCATGGTAAGCACCATGCGACATACGTCGCAAAATTAAACGAAGCACTTATGAAAGAACCTGCATGGCAGGGGAAGCCGATTGAGGAATTATTATTAAATCTCGAAACGCTTCCGCCCAGTATCCGCATGACGGTGCGCAACCACGGCGGGGGGCACCACAACCACTCGCTTTTTTGGACCATGCTTCGCCCTGTGCGCGAGAACAACGCACCCAAGGGCACACTTGCCGAAGCCATTACTAAAACCTTCGGTAGCTTCGACGCTTTTAAAGAAGAATTTACGAAAAACGCCCTCGGCATTTTCGGCAGCGGCTGGGTATGGCTAGCCCTGAGCGAAGTCGAAGGGTTAAAGATTATCATGAACGCAAACCAAGACAGCCCCCTCATGCAAAAATTGACGCCCGTGCTCGGCATCGACGTATGGGAGCATGCCTATTACTTAAACTACCAAAACCGCCGCGCGGATTATGTCACTGCTTTTTGGAATATCGTGAACTGGGATGAAGTAGAGCGAAGAATTAAAGCGTAAAAGCGTACCTGCCCTCCCGTAGCTTTAGCGAAGGAGGGGTGGAGTGTGGTAAACTGGGACTTCGTCGCCGAACGCATTTAAGCGAACGGCATGTCTTTAGGTAATTCGCCGTCGAACTGCGTTTTCGTGAGCGATAGTCTTCCATCAACTAAATCGGCCGCAAGAATTTTCATACGCCTACCGTCCTTCATAGTCCATACGCCTGGCTCGGGGTTTAATGCGCGTACCTTGCGCCATATGGCAACCGCATCATCTTCTTCCAAATCAACGCGCCCGTCTTCGCTTGTAAACTTCTTCGTATAGGTGGCGCCCACCTCGCTTTGCGGCACGGGCGTAATTTCGCCTACTACATACTTCGGTAAAGTTTCTACAAGCAATACTGCGCTCGCCTCGGCGAGCTTGTCGGCTAACGTAGAATACGTATCCATATCGAGTAACGGAATCTGTGCCGAGCCGAGCACCGGCCCATGGTCTACTTTTTCGTCCATTACGAATAACGTCGTGCCTGTCAGGTCTTCACCCCCGAGGATCGCCGACTGTATCGGGGTCGCCCCGCGGTACTTAGGCAAAAGCGAGGGATGCACCACGACGATGCCTTTCGGGAATATGTTAAACACCGCACGGGGGACGATCTTCCCGTACGCGGCTAACACGCCGACTTCGGCATTCAATGCGCGTAATTCATTAATAAAAGCCTCATCCAATTTTTCCGGCTGTAATACCGGAGTGGATAGTGAGTAGTGGATAGTGGATAGCTTGACGGCCGGAGCCGTAACAACTTTCTTCCGTCCCTGCGGTCGGTCGGGATTCGTCACCACCGCAACCGGCGGCATACCTGCCGCGCACAATCCTTCTAAAACTACCGCCGCAAATTCCGGCGTGCCGAAAAATACATAGCGAAGCTTATTCTGCATTGCCATTTTCGCGTTTCCCTTCGTAAACCTCCTTCGCCTTGTCGATAAACAAAATGCCGTTCAAGTGGTCTATCTCGTGCTGAAAGACGCGCGCCAAAAGCCCGAAGTGCTTTACCTTAATTTTTTGCCCCTGCGCGTTTTGCCCCGTGAGCCATATAACGGTTGACCTACGCACGATGCCATATTTTTTAGGTATCGAAAGGCACCCCTCTTCCATCTCGTCTTCGTCTGGGCTAAAGCGCGTAATCTTCGGGTTAAACACCGCGTGTAGCTTGCGGTCGATCTTTGCCACAAATAAAGATAAGTTAAGCCCAATCTGGTTGGCAGCGAGGCCGATACCGCTTGCGGCCTTCATTGTCACCCGCATAGCACGCACTAATTCCGTAATTTCTTTTTTAGTGAAGCGCGAAAAATCGAACGGTGCCGTTTTTTGCCGCAATACTATTGCGTCTTCTTTATTTTCGATCGAGAGTATTCTTTTTTCCATTGTATCCGTCGTAATGTTCGCCATCGAATAATAATCGCATAAAATATGCCCCGCGATTTACCACCCCCTGCCTACCTGCAATATCTTTCGCAAGCATTAACAGGCGCTGATGGTCCGTGTGCGTCTTTGCAAGCTTGATATAGAGCGCCTTGTTGAACCGGTCGTGAAGAATGGCGGCGAGTTGCAAGCCTATCTCTTGGTGCGCACTATACACTTTCGAAATTTCGCGCCGGCCAAGCAATCCCTTTAAATAGTCACCGCTCACGTTTTTGAACGCCTCCATATGCATTTGGCATTATACCACGAAAAGCCCTGTTTTAAAAGGCTCCGTATTGCATAGGCGGATATCCACGGCTATGATGAAGCGAATGGAACAAAGCCCTCGGAAGCTGGCGTACGTTACGCGCATCGCAATAATCGTGCTCTGCGCCTTAATTGCAGGCGGCACGGGCTACGAACTCGGCACCCGCCGCCCCCAAACGTTCGAAATAAAAGGGCTTGAAAACGCCGAAACGGGCATCACATCCAAGGAAGATTTCGCCATATTCTGGGACGCGTGGCGCATGATACAGGGCTCATACTTGCGCGCGGGCGAGGTTAAAAGCGGCGACATGATATACGGCGCGGCAGAGGGGCTCGTCGCTTCGCTCAAAGACCCGTATTCCGTATTCATGAACCCCGAAGAAGCTAAGCGCTTCGGGGAGGATATTAACGGCAACTTCGGCGGCATCGGCGCGGAGATCGGCATAAAGAACGAGCAGATAGTAGTTATCGCCCCCCTTAAAAATTCGCCTGCAGAAAAGAGCGGCTTAATGAGTGGGGATAAACTCTACGAAATCAACGCAAGCTCAACGGTAAGCATGACAATAAGCGACGCAGTAAAGAAAATCCGTGGCCCGAAGGGGACTACTGTCACTTTTCTTATCGGCCGCACGGGGCACGAAAAGCCACTCACGATAAAAGTCGTGCGCGATACTATTAAAATCCCTGTCGTCGAATGGAAGATGAAAGACCATTCGATTGCCCATATTCAGTTTTATACCTTCAGTGAAAATTCGGCAGATTTGGTGCGCACGGCGGTAACGGAGGCAAAAGCAGCAGGCGCGAAGGGCATAGTGCTCGATATGCGCAACAACCCCGGAGGCTACTTAGACGCCGCGGTTACTATTGCCGGCTACTTTATGGACGCAGGCAAAACCGTCGTGTTTGAAGAATTCCGTAACGGCAAGCGCGACACATTCCTCTCACGCGGCACGCCGATAGCTAAGGACGTACCGATGGCGATTCTTTTGAACGGCGGCTCGGCATCCGCGAGCGAAATTTTAGCGGGCGCGTTAAAAGACAATCTCGGTACGCCGATTGTGGGCGAAAAGAGCTTCGGTAAGGGGACAGTGCAGGAGCTTACAAAGTTGCGCGGCGGGGCGGAAATAAAGCTTACGATAGCGCACTGGATATTGCCGAAGGGGGCGCAGATAGACAAAAACGGCATCGTGCCGGATATCGTCGTAAAGATTACGGATGTGGACCGCGAAAAAAAGCGCGACCCGCAACTCGATAAGGCATTAGAATTAGTAAAGGCAAAAATAAAATAAACGTATGAAAGTAATACTCCTTAAGGATGTTAAGGGGGTCGGCAGGGCGGGCGAGCTAATCACCACGTCCGACGGCCACGCCATGAATCTTTTATTGCCTAAAAAGCTCGCCGTGCAGGCAACGCCTGCGGAGCTCGCCAAATACGAGACACAGGTGAAAAAGGGAAATAAGGAAACGGAGGATTTGAAGGCGCTCGCAAAAAAACTCACGATAGAGCCGATGCGTTTTACGCTCAAAACCGGCCCCCACGGCGAAGTATTTAATTCGATTACCAAAGAAGATATTACTGCCGCGCTAAAGAAGCTGGGTTATGAAACGGCAAAAATAGATCTTGATAAACCGCTACGCACACTCGGCACACACCACGCCGTAATCCACCTCGGCAAGGGAATCGAAGGGAAAATCACGATAGAGACAGCTGGGGATAAGTAATTATTTCCATAAAAGCCGTATGGTATTATTAATGCAATGAAAAAATTCCTTGCGATTATAGGACTGTCCGCCATCTTTGGATTAAGCCCTTTTATTTCTTTTGCCCAAAATGAAGGCGATTATTGTGGAGGTTTTAATCCTGTTCTGTGTGGGGTCGGTCTCACCTGCCAATTATTTTCCGTAGGAGGTGATGCAGGCACCTGCGTCTCCGCAGGCACCACGAACGGCGGCAACAACAATCCGCCGCCACCACCCGCCGTGCCGGAACTACCCGTATGGTATCAATGGCTCACGTCATGGTTCTCACCGCCGCAAGCGCCAGCTATAACTCCACCTGTAACGCCACCCACCACCCGCCCTGCCACAGCGCCTATAGCGTTAACCTTTGCGACACCTTCGCAACAAACTCGGCCATGCGGAAGGGGGAGCACAAACACCGATTCAAATAATTTAGGAAATGGGGCTGCATGCGCCTATAAGCCGGGAGGCTGCGACGAATGGGATCCTAATTCCCCGACAGGAAAATATCTTGCATGTGGCCCCAATGCCAACCAAAAATATAAAAAGGCGTGGGATGACAGCGTACAGGCAACAAAAGACGCTATCAGTAATGCGGGAATTGATCCTACCCAGCAAATAGCCATGAGATTACTTGCATCACATGGAGATTTTGGCACAGTAACGTATTCTTTTGAGGAAGTAGTGCGGCTATGCAGTTACGATAGCTATAAATACACAAGCCCGACTTGTCAAAATAGGCAAATACAGCAATTTAATGATGTGATGCAGAAAGAGGCCGACGCAAAACAAAAGGCGGATAGAATTCTTAAAAAAGATCTAGCTGACTGCGAAGACAGTAAGCCGGATGATCTCTACGAAAATCCGAATGAATGCATTACAAGGCAGTCCTGCGTCGGCCCGTAAAAACTTACTATGGTAGTATTAAATATATGAAACAATTAATCATAGCAATAACTTTATTCTCATGCATTGCGCCTTTAGCATACGGGCAAGTGGACCCGCAAAATAGGTGCGCTACGACACCTGCCCAAAAAGCCTACGCCGCCTGTTTTCAAGAAAAAATAGAATCTGCGGAATATAAAGCCCTTATTCGGCAACGGAATGCAAAAAGGGAAGAGCTCGAACAACTTGAGGAGATTGCACGAAGATCAAAGCAGCGCGTCAATCTTACTGTGGACGGACGCACATGGTCATACGACTTGGTTAATGCTGCATCGTACTGTGCGCCCTCGACCATTGCTGTTCGTAACGTAAAGGGATGTGAAAATATTCCACCCATAGTAAAAAAACTCATAGCTCTCGCACAAGAGTACAGAGATTTAGAGAAAAAGATTACCGATAAAATAGAAGAATACACAAAAAGCTGCACCACCGCCCAATATACTGAAGATATAGCTGACCAGAGCGCCGCAGGATGCTTTAATAGGAATTGGACGCAAGACAGCCAATCATCGCGTGGAGCGGCGGCAACCGACAACCAACAGACTTCTTGGGCAGCCGTTTTTGTAAATACGGTAGCGAATTATTTCAACCCGCCAGCGACAACACCTGCCGCCACCGTTTCGGCCCCCCAGTACGTACCGGTACCCGCATACACCACTCCTACTACCGGAATCCCTCCCTGCCGCCCCGGTAGCAGCGGCCCCACAACAGGAGGAAATAATATTTGCGCCCTCCCTGATGCATGCAATATCAATGGATATGGAGCAAGTATTAATTCGCAAGCTTGTAAAGATGCTCTAAAGTTAATGGATTTGAGTAAGTGCTAAATAACAAAAACCGCCCGTACGGGCGGTTTTTGTTATTGCATTATTTAACTACTACGCTCACCATCTTCGCGCTACGGCGCGATCCATCAAAGCAAGTCTTATGCTTCGTCTTGTACTGCACGATGCCGGCAGTTGCGGCGTAAAGCGTGTCGTCGCTGCCCACACGGACGTTTACGCCCGCCAAGTACTTACTGCCCCGCTGGCGGATGATAATTTCACCCGCGCCGATAGGCTCGTTGTGGTTTTTCTTGACGCCCAGCCGCTGCGCGGCTGAATCACGGCCTAATTTAGTTGAACCTAAGGATTTTGTATGTGCCATCTGAGTTGCTTATATACTACCTTATCCACAGCTTTTTTTCAAGCCCTTATGCTACAGTGAATATATGAAGAAAATCTTACTTATAATCACTTTTATTGTTGGAGGGATTGGCTTTGCAGAAGCGCAACAGCAAAATGACTGTGCCGGTCAAAGTCGCACCTGCAGCGACGGCAGTCAAGGAATATGCACAAGAATGCGAGGCACCGCCCCATATGAAGGAGAACCGCCTGCATCATATGGACTTTTATGCTTTGTTGACGGAGAATCCCCCCCGCCAAGTTTTAATAATGGAAACAAAAAAAATACCAAAGAAAAGGACATTACTGCTCCGACATGCTCCGCAGGAAAAATCCTTAACAAAGAGAAGACGGCTTGTATTACCGACCCCTGCGGCGGAACCCTTCCGCCAAACACGATGACGATACGTGATCTTATGGCAAGCTGGAGAGCTCCCATAGACGGGCATGTCAACCAGCCGACAGCACAACCCCAAAGAGCATATCCATTGCCCGCAGGGCCGACTACTAACTTCAGCGCCGGAACGAGAATTACGTGCAAATATCAAGAAAGTCCTGAAGAGGTAAAATTCAATACTTGCGTTGCAGGTGAAGATGCAATAAGAAGCCGCCGCATCGGCGCCCGCCTAGAAGAAAATTATTGGAATCAAATTTATGAAAAATGCGAACGAAAAATAATCAATGGAGTCGTGGTCTATCCTAAGGCAGGAAAAAGGGTTTGCGGAACAGCCAACGTTTTCGACGCACTCTGGGGATTCCTAACGCACCGCAAACCGTATTAAAATAAAAGTATGAAAATAAATCAGATACTTATTATAAATGTCACGATTGCAGGATTTTTTCTTTTAGGAATTAACCTAGCTTACGCAGGTGAACGCTGTAGTACAGGAGGCAGTAACCCAGTAGTAGTAACATGCCCAGGTAACGAGATTTGTGCGTATCCAACAAATACTGGTTATTGGCCAATAGGAAGCGGTAATTGCGCAAGTGTGCGACCTAATTACACCCTTAGAACACCCTCAGTAAATCCCGCAACTCTACCTCATCCAACCCCGTCGACCACAGCAGGAGGGCAAACGACAAGAATTAATCCGAACGGAACCGTCACCACCTGCACCTGTGGTGCATGCACGACAACGCAAGCCCCAGTAATTCCTCATACCAACCCTATAGCTCAACCGGGTTACTTAAGACCAACTACTCCAATTACTTGCCTTAATGGTTGGCATAATACGAGCCTCACAACATGTGCGCCTAATACCCAAGCCAACGTCTTCGAAGCCCTCTGGAATTTCATTACGCATAAGCGGACGAGATAACCCGTGCGCCTGCTCCGCACGCTAACTGAACCGAAGTTGCGGGGAAAGACGTGCCTCGTGCGCGTAAACCTCGACATAAAGGATCCCTCGCGGGATTCTTTGCGCTTACAAGCAACGCTCCCCACACTCCGCTTCTTATTCAAGTATGGCGCGAAACCCGTCATCATAAGCCATCGCGGCCGGCCGAAGGGGGAAGATGCGGCGCTTTCTCTTAAGCGCGCCGTGAGCCTGATAGAAAAAGAACTGGGACAAGCCGTCGAGTGGCGCGAAAACCTGCGTTTCGACCCGCGCGAGGAGGCAAACAACGTCGCGTTCGCCAAAGAGCTCGCGCAAGGCGCAGATATCTATATTAACGATGACTTCGCGACAAGCCACCGCAAAGCCGCCTCTATGGTCGCCATCACGGAATTCCTGCCCTCGTACGCCGGCCTGCATTTGGAAGAAGAAATTAAGAACCTTTCACACGTACGCGACAACCCCGACTACCCGCGCGTCGTGATTTTAGGCGGTATAAAGATAGAAGATAAAATCGGCGTCATCCAAAAGTTCGAAAACGCCGGCACGAAGTTCCTCTTAGGCAGCGCATACCGCATGTCGCCCGAAGCCCTGCCTCGCCATGCAGATATTGTATTTGCGAAAGACGGCATAGGCGGCAACGCGTGGCAAGATATTGGCGTAAAAACGACGGAGGAATACGAAAAAGTAATCGCCAAGGCAAAGACGGTAGTCTGGAGCGGGCCGGTAGGCAAAGCGGAAAACGCGAAATACGCCAAAGGCTCGCAGGCACTCGCGGCCGCGATTATAAAAAGCAAAGCCTTCTCCGTAGCGGGCGGGGGAGACACTGCCGACTTCTTGCAGAAGGAGGGCCTGATAAAAAAATTCGACTGGGTTTCAACCGGCGGCGGCGCCATGCTCGCTTTTTTAAGCGGCGAAAAACTCCCCGGTATCTCAGCCCTCGAAAAATAACTGTACTTATAACAGCTATAGCTGTTATAAGTACACTTTGAATATCGCCCTGAATAGGGCATTATAAGACCAATGAAAAATACCGTCGTTTTATACCACAAGAACTGCACGGATGGCTTTAGCGCCGCATGGGCGACATGGCTCACGTTCGGCAAAAAAGCCGACTATATCCCCGTCATGCACCAAGAGGCATTGCCGGAAGGATTAGAGGGTAAGGAGGTGTATCTCGTTGATTTTTGCTACCGAGTAGACACGATGGATGAACTTTTAAAACGGGCGAAGCGCGTAACAGCGCTCGACCACCACGCTATGTGCGAAGCAGACGTACTGCGCACAGAGGGCGGCGTTTTTGATAATAACCGTTCGGGATCAGTAATCGCATGGCAGTATTTCCACCCCAAAAAGAAAGTACCGTTATTCCTTAAATACGTTGAAGATAATGACTTATGGCGCCACAAGCTCCCGCAATCGAAGGCTATGACGGCATACCTGCGCACCGTGCCGTTCGATTTTAAAACATGGAATAAACTTGAAAAAGAAATCGCGACTGCCGCAGGCAGAAAAAAATGTTTTGAAAAAGGAAACTTACTTCTTGATCAAGAAATGAAGTTAGTAGACCGACTCGTACGCGAAAACGCGGAGTTTGTAGAACTACGCGGCCATAAGGCGCTTGCAGTAAACTCACCGTTCTTCCGCGATAACATCGGCCATGCGCTGTGTACCGCCTTTCCGCCCTTTGGCATCATCTGGGACGAACGTAAGGGCAAGACGGTCGTTTCACTTCGATCTAACGGCCACTTCGACGTAGCGGCGCTCGCTATGCACTATGGCGGCGGGGGGCATAAGTCAGCTGCGGGGTTTAGTATCCCGCACGGCACGCCGGTGCCGTGGAAGGTGTTATCCTAAGGCTCATGACGGACATTATTTCAATTTACACAGACGGCGGCGCACGGGGGAACCCCGGCCATGCGGCAATAGGCGTGGTGATTAACGGCGCAGGCTACGGCGAATACATTGGCGAGACGACGAATAACGTCGCCGAATATAAGGCAGTTATTTCAGCACTCAAAACCTGCGCGAAAAGCCTCGGCGCAGCAGCACAAAAAGCGGAACTGGATATCCATATCGACAGCCAACTGATAGCCCGCCAAATTACCGGTAAATATAAAGTTAAGCTACCGCACCTTAAAGTACTGTGCGACGAGGCTCAAGCGCTAATAGAAAAATTCAAAGACGTGCGCTTTATCGAAATCCCACGCGAAGAAAATAGCGCCGCCGACGCATTGGTAAACAGTACGCTCGACAATCGCTAAATTTAGTGTCATTATAGATTCGGTACGGAGGTATGCCAGACGACCGCTCCGTAAGGGGAGGAAAGTCCGGACACTCATATGCGCCGTAAGGCACGTATAAACAAGTAGCGGTTGAAAAGCCGTCACCGGTAACGGAGAGGTGCGAACAGAAACGCCACAGCCCGAAAGAGCTGCGGCATCCGCAGCAATGCGGATGTGCTTAGCAGTTGAAGGCTAAGATGAAACGGCTAAATCCTTACTCGGGTGCAAGGCCGTGCCGTATGCGCAAGCATACGGAGTGCCGCTTAGACAAATGGTCGTTATGCGTCGCAAGACGTAACAGAATTCGGCTTATCGCATACCTTCGTGCCACATAAAAAATCCCCTAAGGCGCACGCCCTAGGGGATTTTTTATTATATTACACTAGCACACCCATCTCCCGCGAAAGCTTTTCCGCTTCGTCTATCATTGTACCCATACTTATCCGTATGCCGTCCGCCCAGAACTGCAGGTTTGCGGGATCAAGCCCGAAAGGCGCGAGGAGCTCAGTGACATTCTTCGTGCCGCCCGCACGGAGCATATCGAGATAGAGCGGTTCGAACTTTTCACCCAAACGCTCCTTCTGCGCATACAAGCTATGCGTAAGTAATTCGCCAAACGCATACCCATATACATAAAACGGACTATACGAATGGAAGTGAGGAATATACGACCATAAGTGCTCCATATTCTCGTACGTAAAGGTATCACCCTCTTCGCCATATAATTCTTTCGTGGTTGTAGTCCACAGCGCGTCTAATTCATCCACCGAAAGTTTCTTCGGCTCGCCCCATGCTTTATACTGCGCATCCATGCCGTGGAACCGGCGCTCGAAGTTAGAAAAACTGATTTGCCGCACGACGGTATTCAAGACATCGTCGATCTTCCCCATAATAAGCGCCACCGCACGCTTAGTGTCACCCTCCTTTTCCAAACGGCTTTTTAAAAAATTAAAGGTAGTCATCTCGCCGAAGACCGACGCCGTTTCGCAATAAGCGATAGGTGCATGGAACATCAACGCACCCTGCGCCTCGCCCCCTAAAATACCGTGTACGCCGTGCCCCAGCTCATGGGCCAACGTCATTACATCGCGATTCGACCCTAAATAATTAAGGAAGGTAAACGATGCGGGGATATTCTGCGGCAACACTATCGAATAATTAAAAGCGCCGCCCCGCCTGCCGCGCGTCACGTGCGCGTCGATACAGCCCTGCGCCAACATATCACGAATAATCTGCGCAAGCTTCGGACTAAAACTTTCGTAAGCTGCCAGCACCGTATCCCACGCCTCGTCGAAGGGGATTACAGCCGTATCCGTAAACGGCAAGGGCGCATTGCGGTCGCTCCACTTGAGCGTTTTTATCCCCAAATGTGCCGCCTTTAACTTGTAATATCGGCGAGCAAGGGGACCCCCGACCGTACGCACGGCGTCGTGCAATGCATCCACAATTGCGCTCGAAACGCGGTTCGACTTATTCATACCATCCATCGGGTTTATATACTTACGGTCTTTTACCTCAACCGCATGGGCGCCCGCCTTCATATATAAAGTCTGCGCGGCATATTTGGCAAAAAATCCAGCGAGTCCGCCGTTTATGACCCGCATGATTTCCGCGCGGTCGTCGGCACTCTGCAAGTCGCTCATCATATGCAAAAGCTCCGTAAGCGTTTTTTCTTCTTCCTTATACGTAAATCGTAGATCACTTTCGAATTCATCGAATAATTCGCTCCACGCCCCTTCACCGAACGACGCGCGGCGCGTAAGTGCGGCTTCGACTTGCTCCGTAAGTAAATGAGGCTTGAATACGCGCGTGTGTTCGATATACGGCCGGTGCGTAGCGACTACCATGTCCACCACATACAACTTTTCTAAAACAGCATCGTCCAAGGCGACAAGCTCGATCGTAAAAAACGTCATATGGTCAGCACTCGACTGGTTTAAAATTCGCTCAATGTCGGCGATCTTTGCCTTAATCTTTCCGTCCGTTGTGTCCTTGCTCTGCGAAAGATACAAATACACCATCACCTTATTCGAAAGCATGCTTATCGCGGCGTAATCCGTAATCGCTTTTCCTAGCGTCTCAGCCAGCTTTCCCTTATACGCCCCATTAAACTTCTCCGCCATTCGCACGAGCTCCGCCACATCCACATCTATCTGCGGATCCTCTAACCCCGCATACATGCACGTGAGATCCCAATCAACACCCTCCGTCTTCAAATTTTTTTCGGTCATCCTATTATTTTTTTGAAAAACTTTTAATATTTTCTATGAATTCAGACTGTAATAACTGCGTCCATGGCAAAAATAACGGCGATGGTAGAGTAGTAAAATCAAACCAGCCCTGCTCGATAAACTTATCAGGCTCCATTATTTTCGCTTCGCCCTCATCGTGCTCCGTAACCATCCAAACAGTTACGTAATGCCTACCTTCTTTTTCAAAATAATCGTTAGTAACCGCACCGAATTTAATATTCTTTATTGTAATTCCGGTTTCTTCTAAAACCTCTCGACGAGCAGTTTCCGCAAACGATTCGCCAAATTCCAAATGACCACCCGGCACAGACCAACTACCCTCACCATGAGACCCCATCCGTTTGCCCATTAAAAATTTCCCGTCTCTGAATACAAAAACCCCAATACCGATCCGCGCTATTTTTTCCATATTTATATTTGTTGCCAGGCTAGGAATCGAACCTAGATTGACGGATTCAAAGTCCGCTGTCCGACCATTAGACGACCCGGCAATATCGTGATTATCCTGCCATATTTTCACCCATTTTACCACCGTGCTATATTTGTACTTATAACAGCTATAGCTGTTATAAGTACAAATAATAGAAATATGAGAGAAAAATATGGCGCTATAGAACAGAAGATATTACTAACACTCGTTACGGGCGGGATATTATTATTTAACCCGCAATCGAAGCATTCATGGAAATTAATCAAAGCTGCTATCGAAGAATGGAAAGACATAAACGAACGTAGCCTAGAGCGCGCCGTTCAACGACTCCGTACCTCCAAAGATATACGTAGTATAAATAATGCCGACGGAACGATTGCGATAACACTTAGTAAATCGGGTAAAATAAAGGCGCTAATTTACAACCTCGACGCGATCAAAATCAAAATACCAAAAAAATGGGATGGATTATGGCATATCGTTATGTTCGATATACCGGAACACAAAAAGAAGGGGAGAGATGCCCTTGCCGCACGCCTCAAAATCCTCGGACTACGCACGCTTCAAAAAAGCGTGTTCGTACATCCCTATGAATGTGCCGATGAGATTAATTTAATAGCCGATCTTTTCCAGATACGTCCGTATGTGCGCATGATCATCGCGAGGGATATTGATAACGCATCTGATTTAAAAACGAAGTTTGGGTTGTAATATTCTGTACTTATAACAGCTATAGCTGTTATAAGTACAGAATATTCCTTATTATTAATTTTCTGACTTATCTTGATTTGCCCAAATGCTCAATGAAAGCCACTTCGAGGGGGATGTGGGGGAATGGGGAGTAGCGCATTTCGCCGTAGCCCGAGATAAGGGCCTTAAGGAGCGCTATAGCGCGTAACGGGTCGATTGATTTGCTATGGGCTATGGTTGCCGCTAATTCTTCTTTTGTTAATTCGTCTTTAAAAAGCTCTTCGAGCTTCGGGTCCGTACGAAGCGCGAGTACGCGGCGCAGGTAGGCGATAAGCTCCTTACATACGTCGAGCACGTTGCCGCCCACCGAACGCACTTCGTGCAACGCCCGCAGGGCTTCCGAGGCATCGCCCTTTGCGACCGCATCCGCAAACTGCGCGATACGGCGAAAGCCGACTTTGCCGACTAAGGACTCTACCACGGCTAAGTCCACCGACGCGCCCGTCGACGCCGCTTGATCAAGTAGGGACTGTGCATCGCGCATGCCGCCTTCGGATGCGGCGGCTATCAGCTCCACCGCCTCGGGCGTTATTGTAAATTTCTCAAGAGCGACGATATCGTTCAGCTTCGTCACGAGCTCACGCATCGGGATTTTACGGAAATGAAAACGTTGGGCACGCGAAGCGATTGTCGCCGGAATCTTTTCGTATTCAGTCGTAGCTAAAATAATAATCGTGCGCGGCGGCGGCTCCTCGAGCGTCTTTAAAAGGGCGTTCCACGCAGGGCCAGTTAACATGTGCGCCTCGTCAATTATAAACACCTTATATATGAAAGAAGACGGAGCGACGCGAATAGATTCGCGCAAGTCGCGGATTTCGTCGATACCGCGGTTAGACGCTGCATCGATTTCGATAACATCCATCGCGCGACCTTCATCGATTGCCGCGCACGCCGCGCACGCATTGCATGGCTCACCTTCCCTGTGGACAAAATCGCGCGCCGTACAATTAGCGAGCTTTGCCACTAAGCGGGCAACGGTAGTTTTACCCGTACCACGCGAACCGTAAAAAACGTATGCGTGAGCCAGCTTGTCTTGCCGGCCCGCGTTACGGAAAATCTCAACAATCTGGGACTGGCCAACGAGATCGCGAAACGCGCGCGGACGGTATTTGCGGTAAAGCGCGGCCATAGATACAATCAACCTATCATTCATGAAACGATACCTGCAAGCGGGAACTATCGTATTTTTCTTCGCCTTAGGGTCGTATTTTATACGGCAACCGGATACACCGATTATGCGCACTAGAGATTCGGCGAAAACGGGCGGCATGGGTGCGGTGCTCAAAGCCGGCATGCCGTACGACGCGCAGGATGCGGCAGAAGCGGACGATGGGGCGCCGCAAGGACTTACCGTAAACTCCGCCCTCGTTAAAACATCTCTCGACAATAGGATTTTTTACGAACTGAATGCCGGTCAACACTGGCCACTCGCGAGCCTTACAAAACTCATGAATGCGGTAGTAGCGCTTGAAAACATCTCGCAAAGTGAAACGCGCGATAATTTACTGCAGCATATGATGGTAATATCGGACAATTCCGCGGCGGATGCCTTAGCAGAAACGCTTGGTACCGAGCAATATATCGGCCTTATGAACGCAAAAGCGCAAACGCTCAATATGCGCCAAACTGGATTTTCCGACCCAAGCGGGCTATCCTATCTTAACCAATCGACAGTCCGCGATATCGACAAGCTCGTTACCTATATACTGATACGTCACCCCGAAATATTTGCATGGAGCCGCATCCCACGAGTCCGCATAGGGACTATGGAGCGCATAAACATCAATGAATTCGCCGGTCGGCCGGATTTTGTGGGAGGGAAGACAGGGTTTACGGACGAAGCAAATGGCAACCTCGTAACGGTATTTTCCACCGCGTCGGGCCTAATAACAATAATTACCCTTGGGTCGCGGGCGCGCGAAGATCGATTCATAGAAACGAACATCCTATTTAAATGGGCTACGCAGCATTTCAAGCTATAAGGATACTCATAAGCGCCGTCATCGGCTTTATTGTGGCGCTCGGCATTACGCCCTTAGTCACCGCGTTTATTACGCGGCTCGAATTTAAAAAGCAGATCCGCTCGGCGGAACACGCGCCCGTATTCGCCAAGCTCCATAAAAAAAAGGAGGGGACGCCAACTGGCGGCGGCATCATCATCTGGGGGACGGCGCTCATCCTCGCCATCGTTTTTTATTTCCTACCGTTTTTTAACTTCATAGACCGTGCGCAAACGTATTTGCCGCTCGCGGGCTTTTTTGTCGCAGCGCTCGTGGGCCTTATAGACGACGTCCTCGGCATCTTGCGGCGCGGCCCCAAGGGTGGCGGCATAGCCATGAGCCAAAAGTTGCTCGTCTACTGCACAATCTCTTTAATCGGCGCCTTATGGTTTTACTACCGCCTTGGCTGGGACGTGCTTGCCGTGCCGTTTTCAGACAATATACATATGGGTTTTTGGTACGTGCCATTTTTTATGTTTATTATTGTCGCCTCTGCTTTTTCGGTTAACGAAACAGATGGACTCGACGGCTTGGCAGGCGGCGTGATGCTCTTCGCTTTTGCGGCTTTAACCGTCATCGCCTTTACGCTCGGCCGTTACCACTTGGCGGCGTTTAATGCGGTCGTCGTCGGCGCACTGCTCGCTTTCCTGTGGTTTAATATCTTTCCCGCGCGATTCTTCATGGGGGATACGGGCAGTATGGCACTCGGCATCACGCTCGGCGTCACCGCCATGCTTACAAACACCGCCTTGCTTTTGCCCTTTCTAGCCATTATTCCCGTCGTCGAATCACTTTCCGTCATCGTTCAACTCACCAGTAAAAAGCTTCGTGGCAAAAAAATATTCCACTCTACGCCCATTCACCACCACTTCGAAGCATTAGGCTGGCCGGAATCTCAAATCACCATGCGCTTCTGGATTATTTCGGCAGTCGCATCTATCGGCGGCCTCGTTATATTCTTTTTGAATCGGTTCTTATAACGACGAATATATAAGGCATAAGTTATTCACTAATAAAAAATTTATTTCGATTAGGAAAAACAATAAAAGCAGTTTCGATTGGCACAGAACTTTTTGATAAAGGCATAGAAGCATATGGGGAGGGATACGTACTACCAACCCTTGCAGAAAAAGAAGGGGAATTAAGACTTATTATGGGGTATAGAGAGGCTAATCATAGAAAACTACTTCAAGGGCAAGCTCCTAATGGAATTATTACTCAAGATATAAATGGAAAAACAAGGGAAGATGTGGAAAATGATTACGATGCGCAAATTAAAGTATTAGCAGATGAAGTTGAAAGATTAAGGGCGGAGCGTGACACATTACGACCAAGACGAAGTATATACGATGCGATATAGCTAAAAAACCGCGGCGTACGCCGCGGTTTTTTATTGCACGTTAAAATATTTTCACAGGGCACAAAAAAACTGCGGAGGTTATCCGCAGTTTTTCTTTGCAAAGCTTATTTGCGCTTCTTTGCGGTCTTCTTCTTTGCAGTTGTTTTCTTTGCTGCCTTCTTTTTTGCTGCCATATTTTTATTTCTTATAATTCTCGGCTCAACGTACGACCTTGATATAGATTTATTCTCGCACGTGTGCGTCAAGCGTCAAGATGTGGATAAGTATTTTTCGCGAATGCGCGCGAATATTTTTCATGCGATACTATAGGAACGATGATTCTTATCAGGAACGCGAAGATTATTGATGGGACGGGCGCGCCGGAGCGGCACGGCGACGTTCTTATTTCGGGAAAATCCATTTCCGCTATTGGTAACTTTCCGCATAAGAAAACAGAAACCGTAATCGAAGCGCTCGGCATGCGCCTTGCACCCGGCTTTGTGAACATACATATGGAAGCCGCCGTAGCAACAAGTATTATCACTAATCCACGGCAAACAGACGCACGAAAAGAAGGCTTTACAACACTTATAGCCGGCACAGATGGCACGTCGCTTGCGCCACTCATAGGTGGCTCGCTTGAACACATGAGAAAATGGGCAATTCCGCACGCCATAAATATCGATTGGCACACGACAAAAGAATTCCAAAAATCCCTTAGCACATTACCGCTTGGCGTAAACTTTGGAACATTCGTCGGCTACAACGGTATACGCCGCGCAGTAGTCCACGAAGATGATGGTGACCCCACCAACAAAGAACTCAACGCCATCATACACATAGCCGAAACTGCGCTGCGCGAAGGCGCTATAGGCATTGCGCTCAACCTCGACACCGCGCACGGCAGGCGTATATCCCACGAAGAGGCCCGCCGCGCAGCACGGGCGTGCGCAGAAGCAAAGAAACCCCTTGCACTTCGCCTGCGCGCACAGACAGATCATTTTATGGAAGCAGCAAGCGAAGCACTTGCACTGTACCGCACAACTGGCGCGCGTATGATTATTGCCGACTTCGTGCCACGCATAATGAATAAGGCGGAAGAAAAAGATTTTCATCTTGCGTACGAAACGCTTGCAAGTGCGGGGGACGGCTTATATATGGAACTGCGCTGCGGCGCAGAACGCCTTGTACCGCTGTATGAACTACTTCCACGCTTCGCTCAAGTTGGATCACTTGAAACGATGAATGCCCTTATACGCGATAAAAGTATGCGTAAAAAACTAATTGCCGGCATACCCCGCCTCGAAGGGGCGCACATAACGCACGCGCCACGTGAACACCATGCGCTCATTGGTACCACGCTCGAAACGTTTGCGCATAACCGCGAATTAAACGGAAAGGAGGCCATCTTAGAACTCATGCACCTCACAAAACTCCGCGCCACAATATGTATTCCAAGTAATCCATCGCCACTCCACGCAGAGCTCATAAAAAACGACCGTGTACTCGTCTCGGGCGAACCACAATCAGTTTGGAAAATAGCAGACGATGCGCGCCTACCGCTTGAAACGGCAATCATGAAACTCACCGGACTCCCCGCAGCCGCACTCGGCCTTGCAAAGAGGGGCATGATCCTCGAAAATTACGCGGCCGACCTCGCGCTTATGAACGATAAAAACGAAGTGACGAAAATCATCGTAAACGGTAACCTTACTAGCAACGGAGGACTATGCGCCAATCTATAATTAAATCCCGCGGCAGCGATTACGTCATCATAGTGCTTGGTGTGTTACTTATCACGTTCGGCATGGCAATGCTTTCATCCGCCTCGTCGAACCTAAGCCAAATGCAAACCGGCACCACGCTTTATTACGTCACACACCAACTTCTCTACGGCGTGCTCCCCGGCACCGTCCTTTTTCTTATCCTTTCGGGAATCTACTATAAGCGGTATGAAAAGTTAGCCGTAATTGGCATGCTTTTTGGTATCCTCCTCTTAGGGCTTACGCTTACGCCCTTAGCATTCACGGCAAAAGGTGCTGCACGCTGGGTGCAAATTGGCCCCCTAACATTCCAACCTTCCGAACCTCTTAAACTTTTTTTTATACTCTATCTTGCCGCATGGCTTACCTCGCCCAAGGCGCGCGACCGGCATTCCAATAAAGGCTTTGTAGCATTTCTCGTAATACTCGGCATTGCAATGGGACTTCTTTTAAAACAACCCGCTACTTCGACCGCACTCTTAATTGGTGTAGTTGCAACCTTAATGTATATCGTAAGCGGCGCTCGCATGATGCACCTGATACTAACCGGCGCAATAGTCGCCACAGGACTTGCTATAGCAATATGGATGGCGCCGTACCGCATGGCGCGCATCGAAGCATTTATGCACCCCGAACGCACCGCGCAAGGAAGTGGCTATCAAGTAAGCCAAGCTAAGATGGCAATTGGGGCGGGCGGCATATGGGGCGTGGGCTACGGTGAATCAACGACTAAAATAAATTCGTTACCCGAACCCTTAGGTGACTCGATATTCGCGGTAGTGGGGGAGGAGACGGGCTTTGTGGGATCAGTGGCGCTCTTGGGGCTTATTCTTGCGCTCGTCGTACGCATATTCATTGTGGCGCACGAAACGCGCGACCGATTCGGCCACCTTTTACTTATAGGGTTTGGTTCGCTTATCGCCGTGCAGTCGTTTGTAAATATCGGCGCTATTTCCGGCCTTATACCCTCCACGGGCATTGCCCTACCCTTCATAAGCTACGGCTCCTCCGCCCTCGTTGTTTTTATGGGGATATTAGGCATAATTAACAACATTTCAAAACACAACGATTAATTAGGCTATGAAACGCATATTACTTACCGGCGGAGGCTCCGGCGGGCATATCTACCCCTTATTAGCCGTTGCCGAAAAACTACAGGGGAACAACCTGCGCTATTTCGGCCCCAAAGACGCATGGAGTACGTATATGCTGAATGCGGGTATTCCCATATCTGGTATTGCGAAGGCTAAGATGCGCCGCTATTTTTCGTTATTAAACGCCGTTGATGGCATAAAGTTTATATACAGCATATTACAGGCGCTTATTAAAGTGGGTTTTTTTTGGCCGCACGCGGCGTTTTCTAAAGGCGGGCCAGGGGCACTACCCGTACTTTTTGCCTGCCGTGTGTATGGCGTACCGATTATTATCCACGAATCCGACAGCGTAGCAGGGCTCACAAGCCGCGTAACAGGGAAGTGGGCGAAGATAGTCGAGGTGGCATGGGACGAAGCGCGAGTATTTTTCCCCAATAAAGAAGTGCATCGCGTCGGCATCCCATTGCGCAGCGCGCTTAGGGATAGTAAAGAGAGTATGCACGACGCAAAAATTACTATGGCGTGCGAGCCAGACGGCCTGCCCGTACTGCTCATAATAGGCGGCTCGCAGGGATCGGAACGTATTAATAACTTTATTTTGGAAAACCTCGTAGCGCTTCTCACGAAGTTCCAAATAATCCACCAAACGGGGTCCGTTAATTACGAAAGCCATATGCGGCTCTACGAGACGGCAAAATCAGCCCTCACTATGGAACTGCGTAACCGCTACCACCCCTACGCCTACCTCGAAAACAAAATGGGTACGGCGTACCGCGCCGCGGACTGCGCGCTTTCTCGTAGCGGCTCGGCATTATTCGAACTCGCGGCGTTTGGTATCCCTGCCGTCCTTATACCACTACCCGAAGCTGCACACGACCACCAACGGGTAAATGCCTATGCCTACGCCAAAACTGGCGCGGCAATTGTCGTAGAAGAAGCGAATCTCTTGGGAACTATCGTCATCACAGAACTTAAAAAAATAACTCAAAAAGAAGCTCATACGGCAATGTCTGCCGCCGCCCGCGCCTTCGCCCCGACTGACGCTACGGAACGCATAACAAAAGATATTCTAAGCCTTTAAAAGAGGTTGTATCGGTGCTAGGCTATATCTCATGAACGTACGCGTACGCATGGCGCCATCACCAACGGGGAATCTGCATATCGGCACCGCTCGGACGGCTCTTTTTAACTGGCTCTACGCTAAAAAGTACGGCGGCACGCTTGTATTGCGCATCGAGGACACGGACACGGAACGGTCCAAGCCGGAATTTGAAAAAGACATTATTGACCAGCTGAAATGGCTCGGCCTTACATGGGACGAAGGGCCGGTGCGCCAAAGCGAACGCCTGCATATATATGAAGGCTATTTGCGGCAATTACTCGCTAATGGAAATGCCTATTGGTGTAACTGCACGAAAGAAGACTTAGAAGCGAAACGTAAGAACATGATGGAGGCGGGTATCGCCCCTAAATACGACGGGCATTGCCGCGACAAAAAAGTTGCAGAAGGTACAAATGCTGTAATCCGTTTCGTAATGCCGGAGCGCGTGTTTTCGTTTACCGACCTCGTGCGCGGTAAAATCGAATTCAATATGGCGCTCGCAGGCGATATTGTAATCGCCAAAAGCATCAAGAGCCCCTTATATAACTTTGCCGTCGTCGTGGACGACCACGAGATGGCGATAACGCACGTAATCCGCGGCGAGGACGGCATTCCAAACACCCCCAAGCAACTGGCGATCCAAGAAGCGCTCGGTTTTAAACACCCGCACTATGGCCATATCCCGCTCATCCTCGACGCGGACCGCACAAAAATGTCTAAGCGTAATTCCGCAACCGCGCTTAAGGAGTATGCGGACGCGGGCTACCTGCCGGAGGCTATGGTTAATTTTCTTGCCCTCTTAGGCTGGCACCCCGTAGACGACCGCGAAATGTTTACACCCATAGAACTCGCAGAAGCGTTTAGCTTAGAGCGCGTACAAAAAGCTGGCGCGGTATTCTCGCTCGACAAGCTCAACTGGATGAACGCGCACTATATAAAGAAGATGACGGACGAAGAAATTGCCATAAAGATCGGTTGGGAGCCAAACGATATGAACGTACGGATAATCGCACTCGTAAAGAGCCGTACACAAACATTAAAAGATTTTGAAACGCAGGGGGCTATTTTCTTTCATCTACCGGAATACAATACAGCGCTCCTTGCGTGGAAAGAAATGGCAACGGAAGAAATAAGCGCCTCGCTTAGGCGATGCGCAGACGCTATCGGCGTAGGCCACAGCGCCGATATCCCCGCACTTGGGGAAAAATACGGTAAAGGTGAAACGTACTGGCCGCTCCGCGTAGCGCTCTCCGGACAAAAAGAATCGCCGAGCCCCATAGAGCTATTACACGTCTTAGGTAAGGAGGAATCGCTTAAGCGCATAGAACACGCGCTCGGAAAACTCGCTTCGTATGCGTAATAGCCTATACACGCTCGCCATCCTACCGTTTTTAATCCTGCCGTTTTTTGCGCAGGGCGAATTACCGCCCGAGCAAATAAGCGCGGCAATACAAGAAAAATCAAAGGAGCTTTTAGAAATTCAGCGCAAGCTCGAAGAAACGCAAAAAAACTTAAGCGAAACGCAAGAAGAAAAGCGAACGCTCACGAGCGAACTCACACAAATCCAAAAAAGCATTAAACAGCTCGACCTCGGCATGAAGTCGAACACCGTAAAAATCAGCAAGCTTAACCTAGAGATTACCAGCCTCGCGCAAGCGATTAAAGAGACTGACCGGCAAATAAGCGTCAAAACCACAGCAACGGAAAATATACTGAAAGAAGTCCAGTTATTGGATGACACCGACCCGCTTCTCGTTTTTTTAAAAAATCCAACCCTCAGCAAGGCGGTAGATGAGCAATCACGCCTCACCGAAATAAACGAAGATCTCACGCAAGCAACAACCGAACTTAAAGATTTAAATGACGAACGGCAAGGCAAGCTAAAAGCCACCGCTGTTAAAAAGACTGCTGTGGAGGGCGAATACACCACACTCACTGCCCGCAAATCTGTAGTGGAAGACAAGAAAAAAGAACAGCAAGAAATTCTTGCCGTAACAAAGAATAAGGAAAAAACATACCAAGAGCTCGCGGCGGAGCTTGCAAAACGCCAAGCCGAAATTGCATTCGAAATAGAAGCTATGGATGCGGCCCTACGCTTAAAGATCGACCCTAACGCCGTGCCGACGAAGCGTAAGGGCGTACTTAACTGGCCCGCACCTGAGAGCGCACGCATGACCCAAGGCTACGGCGGCACTTCGTTTGCCTTAAGCGGTGGTTATAGGGGGAAGTGGCACAACGGGATAGACATCGGCGGCGCTACCGGATCGGTGATAACCGCAGCAGAGGAGGGGACGGTGCTTGCGGCGGGCAACCAAGACTTATACTGCAGGCGCGGCGCGTACGGCAAGTTTGTGGTAATTAAGCACCCTAACAACCTCGTGACGCTCTACGCCCATATGTCTAAATTGAACGTGACAACAGGTCAACGCGTGATGCGGGGCGAAATTATTGGCTATATGGGAAACACCGGCTATTCGTCCGGTACGCACCTACACTTTACCGTATACGACGGCACGACGTTTTCTATGCGCGGTAGCCGCACCTGCGGCCCGATGCCATCAGGTGGTGACATGGACCCGCAGCCGTATCTTTAAAAGATAAAATTATGTTCAGAGAGAAGAAAACTTTTACGATGATTTACTCGTCGTAAAAGGAAGCTTTGCGCCATAGTGTCGTAAAAGATATATTATACGACAGATAATATCCTAAGCTTCTCTATCGGCAAATACCACTAAGCGGTCGGTGTATCTCTTAACAGACTGATCCCACCTACCGTCGCAGGTAATAAGCACAAGCCGTGCACTCCCTGTTCGCGTGCCTATAACCTCGTCCATGCGGTCTGTGCCCTCTGGATACACCGCATACCCCGTCACCGTAAAACGGCTTATACGACCATCTATGGACGTATATATAACATCCCCCTTAGCTAACCCCTTTAGACCCCGAAATACGCCGGCACCGAATACGCGGGTATCCACATGCCCCACCACGACGGCCGTACCGGCCGTGGCTATAGGCGAAGACCCGGCGAACCACGCAACGTCCTTAGCGTTCGACGGTATACCGATGGATCCGGATGGCGTCGTACCGACCGTCTGTATTTTCGCATCCACACCAATCTTAGGTATTAAAAGCCACCCACCCTCCCCTCGCTCGGTTTTCAAAAAAACGGCAGGGGAGGAAGCGGTTAACCCCCCCTCGTTCCAAAAAACGAAAGCAGCAATTGCAATATATCCTACCGCGCTTACGAGGAGCGCCTTCCGGACGAAGCTTCGTTCCATACGAATCCGAGGACGAGTATAAGCCCGATCATATTAAGTGTCGGTATATAGAGATCACCGAAGGCCGTACCGGCACTGCGGCCCGTATTAGGCATTGTAGGCCTGCAGGCACTCCCCTTACATGCAGCAGCAATAGCAGGCGCTGACCACACCGCAACCGGCGTATTGTTTATAACGCACACCTTATCATCCCCTGCGTTGAGAGTGATAGTACCCGTAAGGCCGTTTTGCGTACAGCTACCCGAGAACGTTGGTGTGCCGTAATCCGTCCCCGAAGTGTTGATTTCGCTTACCGTGTACGTACCTGCGGCAAACGGCGTCTTCATGCCGCTTACGACACGCGTTCCGTTTACAAACGGAATGACGCCGGGCTCGTTGACTATCACCGAAAGTAAGGCGCCTGTCGGTTGCTGTGGTGCTATATACTGCGGCTGAGTCGCCTGCGGAACAACATACGCATTACCGACCGGAGCCATAAAGCCGACTGTTACGCGACTCGGTACTGTTACCGTATTCCCCACCGACCACAACCGGCCGTTTACCATGCCGTGCTCATCGAATACTGGCGCGTCTCCCCCGCGACCGAACGCAATCGGCGCCATGGTGATTACCGTACCCGCAAAATTAACCGACGTGCCAAGCGTTGCCGCACCACCCGCGAGCCAAAAAATATTTTGGGGTTGCGCACCGTTTAAAAGCACAACAGTGGAATCCGGCCATGCGTCGAAGCGGCTCGCCATCTTCATCACGAATACGGCGTTCGTATCGCCCTTCGCGTCGAAAAGCACTTGACCCTGCAAGAACGTCGGCGTACCGAAGCAATAAACACCAGCGGTAAGAATTTGGTTATTAAGATTGACGTCGGTCATGTCTTTCGTGCATGCCATAGCCAAAATCTGGTTATAGGCGTTTTGCGCGTCTGCCTTCGCCTGCGTGTTAGCCGTTGCGCTGTCGAGGATCGCGTATCCCGCCGCCGCGCCTATATTCGGCATAGTTACGGCGAAACTCGGCGCCGCGATAAAAACTAAAAGCCCTACCACAAGAGCAATATCCGTTACGTAAGAGTGTTTTTTCATACCGTGAATATGCTTTAAAAAAGATAAAATAGCAATACTCCCCTCCCCTGCACGATAATGATAGGCTGTATACATATATGCGCTACGAAAATGTGGAAAAATTTAAAGAGGATTGTGGCTACATGATAGACGGCACGTGGTATCCGCGTGTGACGAAAATCATGGAGATAAAGGCAAAGCCTCAACTCTACAAGTTCTACGCTGAAGTCGGCTTTGAAGAAGGCGAAGAAATAAAAGCCAAGTCCGCAAGCGAGGGCACGCTCATACACGAAGCGTTCGAGGCAATACTCATAGGACAAAATCCCCCCATAGACGCATCTATCGCTCCCGCCATAAACGCGGCCGTAGAATTTATCAAAACGAATAAAATTTACGTTGACCCCGCCTTTGTAGAACGGCGCGTGGTTAATTACGAGCACCGCTATGCGGGCACTATCGATACCCTCGCCTTAATCGGCGGCAAGTTCGGCATCTTGGACATTAAAACATCGCTTTCCATCTACCGCGACTACAACCTGCAAACCGCCGCTTATATGGATACGCTCCGCGCGCAAAACTTACAGACGCGCTGGATCATGCGCATAGACCAAAGCGCAACGTGCACGAAATGCGGCTCAACCTTGCGCGGCAAGGGCGGCCGCGATAAAATCCGCGACCCCTACCCTCGGCCCATGGGCTATCAGAGGTGCAAAGAAGGTACCCATGACTTCGGCCCCGTAACCGGCCACGTAGAACTTAAAGAATTCCCGTATTGGAAAGACGATTTCGCCGCTTTTTTGGGCGCGAAGAAATTATGGGAATGGGAAAACGATTACTGGCTCAGGAAGATAAGTTATTAACTTCCGCGCACGGTGTCATCCATAGTAGAATAACCCTATGACCGAACGCGCCATTTCATATTTGTTATTACTCGCGGCAACCGTTGCTGTTTTACTCGTCGTCGTCATCCAACCGCGCAATACCTTAATGCAAAAGCAAAGGATGATGCAAGGAACGAACCCGAATCTTGCTCAAGCGTGCATGATGGGCAATATGACCTGTGACGAATATCAAGCCATGCTTTGTAATTCTCAAGGTGGTACATGGAATAGCACCACTCAATCATGCACGCCACTGTCCACTACCTGCCCAAACGGATCATGCACCGCAGAAACGTGTGCGCAGATGGGATACGGATGGAACGGGACATCATGCATTATTCCATCTTCCGGTAGCGGATCATCCGGTGGCGTAGCCGCCATAGGAGGCGTAAGCGCGAACGAGCAATTAGCACAGCGTATCGAATCCCAATGCCTCGCGCACGTAGAAAAATCCGGCTACGGGGAAACGGTCAGAAAATACGGCTGGTATAATAACATCCGTATATATGCCAATAACGCCTGCACCTACGCGTACTTAGCGACGAACGGCAAATACAGCAGTAATAACGACCTATCTCTTATTGCCAACCTCATTACAAACGATACTGCGGTACGGCAAGAAGATATCGGCATGCTCTACCAAGCGCTCGAAGACGTACCCGCCCAAAGCAAAGAGCAGTCGCTTGAGGACTACTTAAACCCCCTGAAAGACGGTGCGGCAAAGCGCCTGAAAGACATTATGGATATCATGGCTGCCTACAACGACCTTACGACAGACCAAAAAGCAAGCCCCTCGTGGCTTGCCGAACCTATGCCATGGACGACCATAGATGCCGCCGCAAAATGGAACCCGCAACACGGCACGAAAATCGTAAGCCTTGAAGAAAAACTCTTTGACTTACTTCCTAAAGAAAAATTACGAGGGGTGTGGCATCTCGATGAATCAATGGGCACTAGTATCGATTCATCAGAAAATCGTAACCACTTAACACAAGTAAAAGGTACGCCGGTTTATAGCGTAACTGGTAAATTTAATACAGCTCTTCAATTTAATGGAAATAGTAAGCGTTTTATTAACGACAACGAACAAATTAATTTAGGAATTACTGGGCCTCTCACTATAGACGCATGGATATATCGCACAGCACCCACAACTGCACAAGAAGGAATTATAACTAAATGGAACGAGGCGGGAGATAATCGCTCATATGCTCTTACTATCAACGAAGCAAACCATCTCACATTACATCTATCTGATGCCGCACAAATAGAAACGAGTATAATCGGAGATACAGCAATACCATCTAATACGTGGGTGCACGTAGCAGGAGTTTATGATGGATCCTCCATGTACGTATTTCAAAATGGCATTATAGTAGGGAAAAAAGCATACACAAAAGGCATTGCTAATAAAAATGCTTCTGTGAGTATCAGTGGAGCTGAAAAGCTCGGAGGAGGAGACGCCTTCTTTAATGGAAAAATAGATGAGGCTCGTATATCAGGCGACGCATTATGGGTAAATAATTTCACCCTAGAAACCGAACCGGAGCCAAAAATAATAGAAGAAAAAGTGGATCCTGTAGAGATACTCGCAGTAAAAGCCGTAGAGCCGGAAGCCACCTACTTATCTCAGCGCGTCGCCACACTACTCACAAAAATTGTTAATAAATTAAAAGGGATTCGCGAGCAAGGCATTGAAACGGGCATTGTCCGCACAACGGTAACCCGCGATATAGAAAAAGAGCTACAAAACGGCTTAAAAATAAAAAGAATGATCGACGCATTCGAGGCATGCCGTAATGATGACGACCTTTGTGCTAACTAGCCGTGCCGTATAACCATCACGTCGCCGTCTGCGACTACATACTCCTTCCCCTCTAATCGCATTTTACCCTTCGCTTTTGCTTGCGACCAACTCCCCGCTTCGAGTAAGGCTTCCGTAGAAACTGTTTCGGCACGGATAAACTTGTTTTCAAAGTCGCCATGGATCGTTCCGGCAGCCTCCGGCGCCTTCGCCCCGCGGCGAATAGTCCATGCACGTGTTTCTTCCTCCCCTGTCGTAAAGAAGCTTATTAAATTAAGCGTTGTGTAGGCTTCGCGTATCATCGAAGCTAAGGCATCTTTCGCGCCCGCCTCATCACTAACATTTGCCACCACATAAGCGATTCCTTTTTGAGCTAACTCAGCTTTTAAATCTTCCGGCACATCGTCTGTGGTGCCATTTAATAGGCATATTTGCCGCTTCATGGTTAGGAGCTGCAACGAACGTACTTCGGGCTCGTCCGCATATTCATAAATCGATCCGCCCTCCATAAGGGCGGTTTTTATCTTTTCCATTATCGGCAACGCGACTACGGCTTCTTTTTTGCCGCCGCGCGCTTCGGCGCCGAGAGAAACTATGCGCCTCTCGACCGTCTCCAAATCCTTCAGCGCGAGCTCGGCGTTGATAATACCCATATCGCGCAAGGGGTCCACGGAATTTTCTACGTGGGTAATCTCCGTGCCGCCAAAACAGCGAAGCACCATAACAACGGCGTTCGTTTCGCGTATATGCGAAAGGAACTGGTTACCGAGCCCTTCGCCGCTTGCCGCCCCCTTAACGAGCCCCGCAATATCATAAAATTCAACAATAGCAGGGACTATTTTTTTAGATTCCGAAAGCTCCGCGAGATCAGTAAGTCGGCTATCCGGAACGGAAACGATGCCAATATTCGGGTCGATAGTGCAAAATGGATA
Organism: Parcubacteria group bacterium; assembly: GCA_943357895.1. Classification (GTDB taxonomy): domain Bacteria; phylum Patescibacteriota; class Minisyncoccia; order UBA6257; family UBA11618; genus CALRGO01. The sequence goes on along the minus strand of CALRGO010000004.1, from coordinate 8,393 downwards.
GTTAGCGATGTTCACATCCTGCTTCGTAAGTAGCTTAAAAAGCGTCGACTTACCGACGTTAGGCAGCCCCACGATACCGATGGATAGTTTTTTCATAATAAGGAGACTTATTTATAGAACACCCGCCCCTTCACGCGCAAGTCGGCGTACTGGAGCGTTTCGAGCGGGAGGGTCTTCGAGAGCTCTTTCAAAGCACGGATATGCTCACTCGGGTCGAACCCGAGGCTGAAGTAGAGTTTCGTACCGCTGTCCGTAAGCGTGATTACAAGCTCCCTCCCAGCACGGGTAAACTCCATACGCCCCCGCGGTAAGCCGTCTTTAACGTACGCGACAAGCGGCACCATATTCCCCCATACGTCCGGATCCGTAAACATCGCACCCAAAGCGGGCTTGAAGTCCGAAGCGTCGTCCACGCGCGCGATTACGTCCCCTACCACAACGTTTGCGGCTTCGAATATCAAACCCTCCTTATCGAAAACATAACAACTATCCGCGCCAGATAAATCTTTTACGCACAACATCCCGAAGTCTTCGCGCCGAAGCGCATGTAATACAGAAGCTATTTCGGGCTTTCTAACTACAAGCCACACGTTTGCCGCATACCGCGCAATCTGCACATAAAAACGCACGCCGATAAAAATAAAGAGCCCAAGAAAAGCAAAGGATATAATACAACGCAGCCAATTTTTCTTTTTCTGCGGGCGAAGCATACGTACAGTATACTCCCAACTACGACTTTAATACTTTTATATGTATGCTACCAATTTTCTTCGGTAAAAGAATTTACGTATCTCCTCAACAAAAACAACGGAAGTGGCGACAGACGTAAGAACGAGCCACTCATTAAAAGAGAGCGGTACAGTATGAAGGACTTTCTGTAAAAACGGCGTATAAACTGCAGTAAGTTGCAAACATATAACCATTACAGTTGCACCCACTAAATACATATTAGAAAAAGGATTCATTTGGAAAATAGATTTACTTTCGGATCTGCAATTCCAAGCATTAAACCATTGGAAGACAGCCATGGTGGTAAGAGCAATAGTCCACCCCTTCGCAAGATCTACTTCGAAATATTGACTGAAAAGATACAGTGTTCCAAGCCCCATTACGGGAGCCATCAAGAGCATTCTCTTAACCATAAAACCGTCCACAATCCATTTCTTTGGTCGCTCAAATTTTCCCTGCATCAGTCCCTTTTCTTTTGGCTCCATGGCAAGTGCTACCGACAGAAATCCATCAGTAACAAAATTAAGCCAAATAATCTGAGACGGAAGGAGTGGGATTGGCCATTTTAGAATAAGCGCCCCCGTGATATTAATTACCTCGCCAGTGCTCGTAGAAAAGAGAAAGGTAAGGACTTTCTTAATTGTTTTATAAATGCTTCTACCTTCTTCAGCCGCTGAAACTATACTTGCGAAGTTATCATCTAAAAGCACAATGTCTGAGGCTTCCTTTGCTACCTCTGTTCCAATTTTCCCCATGGCGACACCAATGTCAGCGGCAACAAGTGAGGGCGCATCATTCACGCCGTCTCCGGTCATAGCTACAACCTCCCCTCGCTTGCGGTAGGCCTGAATGATGCGGAGCTTGTGATCTGGTGTGACTCGCGCAAAGACTGTGGTGCTAGCGAGCTTCTCTGTCAACTCCTCATCAGACATCTTGTCTATTTCTTCTCCCGTAAGAACACTGTCGCCTTCGCGCCAAATATCTGCCTCTTTGGCAATTGCCTGCGCCGTAAGACGATGATCACCCGTAATCATCACCACGCGCATATCCGCCACTCGTACTCTTTGCATTGCTTCTTTAACTTCGCCGCGGAGCGCATCACTCATACCAAAAAAACCGACAAAAGTAAGCGGTGGTATTGCATCTCCATCAACGCTTCGGGCGGTGTCTTGATGTATGGCATACGCCACCACCCTAAAACCGTTTTGCGCAAGATTATGAAAAACTGATTCTAATTCTTTTTTCTTTTCTTCACTTAGAGTCTCGACTCCATCTTTATGCCAGATATTTTTACAAAGTAAGAGTACTGACTCTGGCGCGCCAACGACAGTAAGAAAGTTCTTACCATCAACTACTCGAATGGTAGCGCGATACTTTTTTTGATAGTCAAACGGTAATTCAAAAACTTTCGGTGTTTCCTGCTCTAGAGTATCGTGGCGAAATCCAATTTTTTCAGAAAGCACCACCATCGCCGCCTCGGTTGGATCACCTATAATCTTCCAAAGACCGGTTTCTTGGAAATATGATAGTCGTGCGTTGGCACAGAATGCCGCAATTCTTCCACTAAAAAGCAGCTCGGGATGATGTAAGGGGTCAATAACCTTGCCATCAAAAATTACTTCGCCCTTTGGCTCGTATCCACTACCGGTGATACTAAAAATTGCATCATCCACATACACTCGCTGAATAACCATCTCGTTTCTGGTGAGCGTCCCCGTTTTATCCACAGCAATAACTTTTGTCTGCCCTAATGCCTCCACCGCTTGTAGTCGTTTCACTAGCACGTTACGCTTCGACATTCGAAAAACGCCCGTTGCCAAAACCAAGGTCATTACAATTGGCAAACCCTCCGGAATTATTGAGACCGAAAGCGCCACTGCGGTGGTAAACATCTCTCTAAGAGATTTACCGGAAAACACGCCGAGAATAATCAATGAGACACTGATAAGAGCCACCGTAACGACAATAATTCTAGAGAGATAACGGATGTTAGCTTTCAGGGGAATCTCGGTATCAATCGATGATATTTTCTGCGCAATTTTCCCAATCTCTGTTGTGAATCCTGTCGCCACAACAACCGCCCTGCCGTTTCCACTCAAAATGAGCGTGCCCTTGAATACCATATTTTTCTGATCTGCAACCGATAGATTATCGGCTAATACCACTGCCTCGGTTTTAGTCACGGGCTCTGATTCTCCCGTAAGACTTGCCTCATCAATTTTCAGAGTATTGGCAAAAATAATTCGAGCATCAGCCGGCACTTTTTCTCCTTCTTGCAATACAATAATATCCCCGGGCAGTACCTCGGTATCTGCGATTACAATCTCCATACCATCGCGTAATACAGTAGCGGAAGTTTCGGTAAACTTTTTTAAGGCAAGAAGTGTGTTTTGTGCTTTACCCTCCTGAAATGTTCCTAGAATCGCATTAAAAAGAAGTACTATAAAAATAATCAAGGCATCAATTGCCGACCCCATCATAAAAACAATACCTGCCGCGGCAAAGAGAATATAAATCAGCGGACTTTGAAATTGCCGGAAGAAAATAAGGAATACACTATCAACCTTCCCTTCGGGAAGATAATTTCGTCCATATTTTTGAAACCGCTCGGTCGCTTCTTCTTTTGTCAGACCATGCTCCCGCGAATGAAGCACATCAAGAACATCGGGGACTGTTTTTGTATGCCATACAATCTGTTGCATTATTGCCATAGGATTATTTTATTAAATCTTTAATTTTTTTATGAATTAAGGGGTTGATGCGGGTTATTACTTCGTAGGGAGAGGCATTGATGCTCTCAGCTAGTTCAAGCGGATAAATAACTATTTCAGCACCGACTTTACACGGAACGCCTGTGATATCCACCACTATCATATCCATCGAAACGCGACCTAGTATCTTCGCCTTATTTTTACCGATCCATACGCAACCCACAGACGAAGCGGTGCGTGGCATGCCGTGCCAATAGCCTATGGGGATTACCGCAAGCTTCGTGTCATGCGCTACGCGCTCCGTCATATCGTAGCCCACGCCCTCGCCATTTTTAATTTCTTTTATTTCGCTGATGACGGAATGCAAACTAAGTGCCGGCACGAGGGTTATTTTTTTACTCAACTGACCTTCGAGTTCTGCAGATGGCCATATGCCGTAGAGGCCAATGCCCACGCGCACCAAGTCCATATGGAATTCATTACCAAGGAGTGTTCCGCCTGTGGCCGATGCGTGACGGACGAGATTATTAAAACCAGCTTTCTCGAAAATCGGGCATACTTCTTTAAATACTCCGAGCTGCTTCTGCGTAAACGCTTTATCGTCGCGATTCTTCGCCATCGCGAAGTGGGTATATACGCCGACGAAATATTTTTTAACGTCAGACTTCGTAAGTTTTTTAATAACCACGGGTAAGCCCTCTAACTGAAAACCCTGTCGGTGCATGCCGGTATCGATCTTTATATGGAACTGCGGCTTAGCTTTCGCCTTACTCCATGCCACAAGAGCTTCGTTATTAGAAATAGTAACCGTAATACTATTCTTCGCCGCCACAGCATAGAGCGCCGGCAACGTGTAGCCCAATACCAGAATCGGCTTCGTAATACCGTGCGTGCGAAGCTTTACGCCCTCTACGACGGAGTCCACGCAAAAACCGTCCACGCTAACCCTGTCCGCCATTTCCGAAAACTGCAAAAGCCCATGGCCGTATGCATTAGACTTAACCACCGCGTACAACTGCGTCTTTGTATCCAAAAGCCCGCGGAACGTACGGATATTCTTCCGCACGCTGGCCTCACTCACTTCCAGCCACACCTTATAACGGTGTTCCATGAAAGAATTAATCTATATATATCTTCAACACCTCGGGAATCTCGAAGTCGCCTTCTGCCGTTTGGTAGTTTTCGATAATTGCAATGATGATGCGGCCTATGGCGATGCCCGTAGCGTTTAACATGTGAGCGTACACGCCCTTGTCAGTTTTCACGTTAATGCCGCGGGCCTGGAAGTCCGTGGTGTTGGAGCAGGAGTTCGTTTCACGGTATTCGCCGAGGCCGGCGTTTTGGGCCGGCAGCCACGTTTCGCAGTCGTACGCCTTCGCGTCCGTCCAGCCCATGTCGCCTCCGCAGATTTCTACGACACGGTACGGCAACTTCAAGTCGCTTAAAATTTCTTCTTGGCACGAAAGTAAAAACTGGTGCTCCTCCGCGGACTTTTCGGGCGATGCAAACGAAAACATTTCTACCTTATCAAACTGGTGCACGCGCAAAATCCCTTTTGTGTCCTTGCCGTATGAACCTGCCTCGCGCCTGAAGCAGGTTGAGAACGCGACATACCGCTTAGGCAAATCTTTCTCCCGTAAAACTTCGTCCATATGAATAGGCCCTAATGTATGTTCCGCACTACCTACTAAGTACAAATCATCTGCCGGCAAATAATACCGCTCGTCTTTTTGATCTGCCGCTAAGCGACCCATGCCCATAAATACTTCGGGGCGAATCATCACGGGGGGCACTACGGGCGTAAAGCCCTTCGCGGCTAATTTCTTCATAGCGAACTGCACTAAAGCGAATTCAAGAAGCGCCGCTTTACCCTTTAAGTAACCGAACCGGCTGCCGGAGACTTCCGCAGCTTTTTTAACATCTATCACGCCCAAGCCCTCGGCAATCGTCAAATAATCTTTTACAGGGAAACTAAATTCCCGCTTCGTGCCAACTTCGCGTACTACGACGTTTGCCGAATCGTCACGGCCTTCCGGCACGCTATCCATCGGCGTATTGGGAAACTTTTGGAGTAAGGCATTACGCTCTACTTCGAGCGCCGTTAGTGCTACCTCCAGTTCTTTTACCGCCGCCTTCTTCGCCTTTGCGCCCTCAACATCGCGCGCCTTCGATAATTCGTTTTGTGCTGCGCGCTCTACATCAAGCGCAGTAGAAGCCGCACGCCACTTTACATCGAGCGCTAAAAATTCATCAACGAGCTTTTCATCCTTACCGCGCTTTAGTAAACCCTTACGGACGGTGTCGGCATTATCCCTAATTATTTTTATGTCTATCATAGTTTTATTTCCGCGGCTTCATCAAAGGAAAGACGACCGTCTCGCGCACTGACTTATCCATAAGGATTGAAAACATGCGCTCCGAAAGGCCAAAGCCTGCCGCGGGCGGCATGCCGTATTCAAGAGCCTCAACGAATTCTTCGTCCATAGGCTGTGCCTCCGCGTCCCCCGCGGCACGCAGGCGCATTTGCTCTTCAAACCTACCACGCTGATCTACGGGGTCATTAAGCTCCGAAAAGCCGTTACCAATTTCTGAGGCACACGCAACCACCTGCATGCGTTCCACCATACGCCCATTCTTTGCACTGCGCTTTGCTAAGGGCGATAACTCGAGCGGGTGGTTAATAAGGAAGCATGGCTGGATTAAGCTAGGGCGCACGGCTTTTTTATACACCGCGTCTATCATGCGCCCACGGCCCATCTCCGGCCATACTTTAGCGCCGAACTTTTTGCCGGCCTCCAATAATTCATGTATTGGCGCCTCGAGCACATCAAGACCCGTCTTTTCTTTAAAGATTTTCGCGTAATCAACCTTCGGCCATTTACCACCCCATTCAATCGTATTCCCCTGCCACACGGTCGTCATACCGCCCGTGGTCTTTTTGATAATCGCTTTGTACGCCTTTTCGACGAACTTCATTAAATCCTTATAATCCCAATAGGCAGCGTAAAATTCGCACTGAATGTAGTCCTGCAAGTGTTCGCGGTCTATCCCCTCGTTCCTAAACACGCGGCCTATTTCGAACACGCGCTCAAAGCCGCCCACGAGCATCTTCTTTAAAGGCAGCTCAAGCGATATGCGCAAATTAAAATCGGTATCCAAGGCGTTGTGGTGCGTTACAAACGGCTCCGCATCCGCCCCACCCGCGACGGTTTCTAAGGCCGGCATATCAACCTCCAAAAAACCGGCTTTTTTGAGCGTGCCACGCAGTGCGTCCCAAAACGCGGCTTTCTTTATAAAAATTTCGCGCACTTCGGGGTTTGCAAGCGTGTCTAAGTACCGCTTGCGCAAGCGGATCTCAACGTCTTCTAAGCCGGACCACTGGTCTGGCAACGGACGCAATCCTTTTGCAAGTAAACGAATAGATTTCGTTTCGACGCTCTTCTCGCCACGATCGGTCGTAAATACTTTACCGGATACTTCTACGAAATCCCCTAAATCCAAATTATCGCGGAATAAAACGTAGTCAGCGCAACCGTCCTCGCGCGCCACGGACTGTATCTTACCGCTCTCGTCCCATATATCTAAAAAAATCACGCCACCTTGCCCGCGCTTTCCGCGTATGCGGCCGGCAACGGTAACGAACGCTTCGCCTACCGTGGCATCCGCGGCTTTTACCGAGCGGTGCGAAGACGAAGGATAGGGCTCTTCACCCGCCTTACGAAACGCTTCGAGCTTTTTTAAGCGCTCGTTAATTAAGTCCTGTTCTGCCATCGATTCTGCTAAAAGTTTAGCACGAAAGAGTTCTTATCCTATTTTTACGATGCTGTATTTCACATCGCCCTTCGGCGTTGTTACTGTAACTTCCTCCCCCGGCTTCTTTCCCAAAAATGCCTTACCAAGCGGCGATTCGTTAGAGATGTAACCATCTTCCGGCTTCGTCTCGTTAGACCCTACGATGTGGTATGTCATCTCCTTACCACCCTTGCTTACAACTACCGAGGAGCCAATCTCAACAAGCTTAGAATCCGTGCCAGTCTTGATAATGACGGCGTTCTTGATCATATCCTCTACCTCGAAGATGCGGGACTCAACAACGGCCTGCTCTTCACGGGCTTCGGAGTATTCCGCGTTTTCAGACAAGTCGCCCAGCTCTTTAGCACGCTTTAAGCGGTCTGCTACTTCCAAACGGCGGACCGTCTTTAAATTAACAAGCTCCGTCTTTAATTCCTCGAAACGCTCCGCTGTCAGGTAGTATTGTTCTTTCATAATCAGTAGCGCTAGTATGGCACGGAAAACCGTCAGCCATCAAGTACGCGCGAAGCGACCGTCGTCTGCAGACGCGTGACGAACGACTCCATTTTCCCTTTCGCACTTACACCCAAAAAGACCGTTACGCGGGTGGATATGCCGTCCCCCACCTCCGCCCCGCGCACGGAAAACCGAAGGTATTTAACAAATACGTTCGACGCCGTAAGGGCCTTGCCGTTGCGCTCAATACGGTTACCCGTAAGATCGTACACCACGCGCTCGTCCGTGGCGTTCGTAAACGACAGCCTGCTGCCGCTTACCGCAAAGGCCATACCCGTGCGGATTTCGCGCGTCATCTGCTCTAACGTCTGACTCGCATTGTCGTTCGCGGCCATTAGGGCGACCAATTGCCGCTGGGTGCGGAGCGACCGTACAAACGTGCCGGAAGTAATGCCCACCACAATGACGAATAAGCTCATCGCCACCATCAATTCTATGATTGTAAATCCTTGCTGACTTTTCATATTATCTCCAGTGGAATACATGACTTTCTAAATTAATGTCGAATTTTCCCCCGCCGCGGGTTATCCAATTAACGCGCGACCCGACGGATATCTTTTCACCATCCGTTGAATTACTTATCGTAATCTTCCGCTTCATGAGCGTCGGCACGAGCTCCGCATACCCGTAGGCGCCCGTTTCGCT
>CALRGO010000003.1 GCA_943357895.1 Parcubacteria group bacterium | reverse complement strand
TCACGCTTTTCAAGGAAGGCGGGCTGTGGGGGGCAATCAGTAAAACTAATCATGCGGTTTTGCGTTACCGTGACCCGATTTACAAGACCATACGCGAACTTGTACTTTCATATTTCAACGAATACTTTTTAAAAAATGGTGTAAAGACGCTCCGTAGTTATTCAGCACCTTTTAATTTATTGAGCCATAGCCATGAGTGGCTTACCTCGCGGCGGAATATGTGGGATATGATGGTTTTTCTCGACGAGTCTAAGCACTTCGATATTATGAGGAAAGATGTTATTCGACGGCTGCGGCCGGCCGACCCTATTGAGATACAAGCTATCCAGCTTACGCAGTGGCAAAAAAAATAAGTTATCCACAGGCTGCCTATTGTGTACTTTGTAAGTACTTATTATTATTAATAATAAGGTTTGGGGAGTTGAAGGCTCTATTGCAAAAGAAAGCCGTTCGATTCGCAAGATTTGATAGATTGCTCAGGCCTTACTAAAAATCTCCTTCACGGGAGATTTTTAATTTTATTATACTTCTAAAAGCGAGCACCCGCATGCGCATGATCCGTCGGGTTCTGTGTGCACGTGTCCGCAGTGGCGGCATTGTAATTCGTCGTGGTGTTTCGGGTCAGCTTGTTCCGGCCGTTCGCTGTTTAGTTTCCCTGCGGAAAAAAGCGCACTGAGTGATTTTATGGCGGCTTTGAGAAATCCTGTCATTTTATTTTTTAAGCCCCCATGCGCTTGCGTGTGGTAGGCGTTCCCCGCGAGATAAAAAGAGTTGCGAAAAGCCGAATCCGCATAATATAATCGCTGCCGCAAAGCGGAATTCTACCCACGCCTCTGCGGACGTGAAGCGTAAAAAATATTCGTTTAAAATCGCTGTCGCCGCAAAAAATGCCGCCCAACGGAACGACAGTATGCGCCATCCACGATCGCTCATAAGGAAGGTGGTATCAAAGAGAGGCTTTAGTAGTGCACGGTCAAACGCGAGGCCAATAAAGAGCGCAAGAGCGAAAATGGCGTTGTACAGCGTATATTCAAGTTGTATCCAGTAGGGATTTTTTTGTGTGAGCGTGGCTATGCCAAAAAGCAGTACAAATACTGATGATAAAAGAGAAAACCACGGCATGCGTCGTTCGCGGATAAGTGCGGTTGTAAGTGCTGCGATAGTCGCGCCGATAAGGGCGCCGGTCGCCGTAAAAAAGTTAGATTCTTCAGCCACGACGAAAAAAACGACCACGGGGCCGAATTCGATACTAATCGCTATGAGAAAGCGGATGATTACCTTCATCTCCCGATTATATAGTAGTATGAAGTACTTATGAATGACGTATATGCCGCATCGGTGGAGTTACATCGTAAAAATAGGGGAAAGCTTGGGATGATATGTAAAGTACCGCTCGAAAACCGCGCGGATTTATCTGTGGCGTATACGCCGGGCGTCGCCGAGGTCTGCCGGCTGATAGCTAAAGACAAAGCGGCTTCGTTTACACACACGCTTCGTGGCAATTGTGTGGCGGTCGTGACAGACGGTAGTGCTATTTTAGGGCTCGGTAATCTCGGACCCGAGGCCGCGATGCCTGTCATGGAGGGCAAGGCGGTGCTTTTCAAGGTTTTCGCGAATATTGATGCGTTTCCCATCTGCCTTGCGACGCAAGACGTTGAAGAAATAATAAAGACGGTTAAAAATATTGCGCCTTCTTTCGGCGGTATTAATTTGGAAGATATTTCGGCACCCCGCTGTTTCGAGATAGAAAACCGCTTGCGCGCAGAACTCACTATCCCTGTTATGCACGACGACCAGCATGGCACGGCGACGGTGGTATTAGCCGCGCTTATTAACGCCTTGAAAGTGCGCGGATCGGATACGTCTGCCGTGCGCGTGGTTGTAAGCGGCTCTGGTGCTGCGGGTACCGCAGTCGCGAAGATGCTTGTGGAATATGGCGTAGGCGACGTGGTTGTATGCGACAGCGCAGGTGCTCTGTATGCCGGAAGGGCGGATCTAAGCGTATCAAAAAAGGAATTAGCCGGAATCACCAATAAAAGGGGAATCACCGGCAGCCTTGCGGACGCGATGAAGGGATCGGACGTGTTCGTTGGCGTGAGCGCACCGGATATTGTAACGGGGGATATGGTAAAAAGCATGGCAGACCGGCCAATAGTTTTCGGCCTCGCGAACCCTGTGCCCGAAATAATGCCCGACGTAGCAAAAGAAGTGGGCGCGCTTGTGGTTGCAACCGGCCGTAGCGACTTCCCCAACCAAATAAATAACGTTTTGGTGTTTCCGGGGGTCTTTCGTGGCGCGCTCGATAATAAAGTCAGTGTAATTACAGACGCGATGCTTATAAATGCTGCTATAGCCTTAGCAGGGCTTGTGCCTAACCCAACCCCAGAAAATATTCTCCCTGATCCGTTTAATAAGGCCGTCGTCCCCGCAGTTGCAAACGCCATTCGCGAATAATATACTATGCATATGAAAAAACTTTGGTATGTGGTTATCGTAGTAGTGGTTATCTACCTCGGGTGGGAATTTTTCAGGCCACGCGCAGGGGAGATGCAGTCGCAAACGAGCACGGCGGGGCAGATAGGTACGGTAAGCGCCCTTGATTCCGTTACGGGTGGCGCGCCTGCGGATCCTGCGCAGAAAATAGAAGTAACGGGTCCGGCTTCGGTTACGTATTCCTTGGCGGGTTTTTCGCCCGCGAACGTTACGGTAAAAGAGGGCGAGGCTGTCATGTGGACGAACATAAGCTCAGGCGGTATGTGGGTTGCGGGTAACGAGCATCCGACGCACGCGGGCTACGACGGTACGGATCGCAAAACGCATTGCGCTGCGGGTTCTACGGCATCGTTCGACCAGTGCGTAGCTTCGGCTGCCGGTAGTCAGTGGTCGTTCACTTTCAACAAGGTGGGTGTTTGGAAATACCACAATCACGTAGGCGAAAGCTTCGGCGGCACGGTAACCGTCACGGAATAGGTACTATAAAAAATACCCCGTCATTTGACGGGGTATTTTTTATTTTTATTGGAATAGCACTGAAAACTCCCCGTATCCCTCTTTTTCTAAGTCAGCTTTGGGAATAAAGCGCAGCGCGGCAGAATTCATGCAGTATCTTTTGCCGCCGCGGGCGGCGGGGCCGTCATTAAAGCGGTGACCTAAGTGCGAATTTGCCCACCGACTTCGTATTTCTGTACGCGGATAGAGGAGATAGTAGTCGGTTTTTTCGACGATATTTTCTGGTGCTAATGGCTTCACAAAGCTCGGCCAGCCGGTGCCGGAGTCAAATTTATCTTTGGAGGAAAATAAGGGTTCGCCGGAGACGATATCCACATAGATGCCGTCCGTATAATTTTTATCGTATTCGTTTTTAAACGGCGATTCCGTACCTTCTTTTTGCGTTACGGTATATTGGATGTCCGTCAGTTTCGCTTTAAGCTCTGCGTCCGTTGACTTTACAAAGCACGGTCCGCAGTATCCGTCTTTCCGTTTCGCTGATTGTTCCATAACCGCATTCTCCCGCAGCGCCTGGTATTTTGCAACTGATTCGGGCGTAAAATTCTTTTCCAAGAACGCATCGCGCCCGCTCGCAGATCGGTAATAGGTGTAGCGCACGGGATTTTTCTTGTAATAATCCTGATGATAGTCTTCGGCTTCGTAAAACGCACCGGCGGGTATAATTTCCGTTACGATGGGTTTAGTGAATATACCGCTTGCGGTAAGTGTCGCCTTCGATTTCTCAGCTTTTAGTCGCTCCGTTTCAGTTCGGTAAAAAATACCGCTCCGGTACGACGACCCTTGATCGACGAACTGGCCGTTTGGGTCCGTGGGGTCGATGTGCCGCCAAAAGTAATCAAGTAATTCGTCGTATGAAACTACCCGAGGGTCATAATGTACTTTAACGGCCTCACGGTGCCCCGTATTTTCGCCGGACACCTGTTTGTACGAAGGGTTTGAGACCGTGCCGCCCGTATAGCCGGATACGGCATAGAGCACACCGTCTAATTTTTCAAAATCGTTTTCCGTGCACCAAAAGCATCCGCCGGCGAATGTGGCAGCTGCCTCTGTAGGTAGAACTTCAGGCGATTCTTCAATGGCAGCTATTTCCGGCGCCAGTTCCGTGGGGTGCGAGCGCATGGCATTAAATGCCGAATATCCCCACGCGCTTGAGGTGATTATAGCTAAACCTACGACTACTTTTATTTTTACTCCCATATCTTAAGAATAATGCCGGCGTATTCGACGACGACATAGAGGAAGAAAAAGTAGCCGAGGATGCCCGCAATCAGCGCGAGTGCCACGGTGTTTATAATTTCGTTTTTGCGCCGCACGACTTCGTCTATTGTGCAGATGCCCTTTTGCCGGCGGAAGTACGTGATAAGGCTTATGGCGAGTAGTATCACGCCCGCACCGCGGAAGTACCATTTATACGTGCCATAGAGCGTGGTTGCGAGCGACGTGGCAAAGGATGCCGAGGCGAGCCCGAGCGCAACAAGCACGACGGGCGTAAGGCAGCAGAGCGATGCCACGACGACAGGGATCCCCGAAATCCGTAACAATTCTTTTAGTGTATTCATATACTAAGAGTAGTAATTTTCAATAGTTTTAGCTACTCTATGGATGTATGAAACGCCCGTGGGGGAGGATGTGGAAGTTAATAGCTACGCCCACGTTCTGGGTTAAAATAATTTGGGCAAAGGGGCGGTTAAGTCTCCAGTCGCACGCGGACCGTACCGAATATCACTTCGGTTTTTATAAGGTACTGCCGGGGGAGAAACACCGTCTTCAGCACGGTCTTTTTCTCGAAATCGCGATAGGAAAACCGCGCGAAGAAGACATTATCCGCTACGAAGATGATTACGCAAGAAAGTAATAGTCATATACATGAAGATTAAAACCATATTTATTCTCGCATTGCTCTTAGTCGCCATAGTCATGCTCGTTGCATGGGCGGTAATTCAGCAATCGAAACCCTCTAAGCTCGATGGGTTTGCGCAGTGCTTGAAAGATAAGGGTGCGACCTTCTACGGCGCGTTCTGGTGCCCGCACTGTCAGGATCAAAAGAAGCTCTTCGGCACGGCTAAGCGGTTATTGCCGTACGTGGAATGTTCTACGCCCGACGGCAAAAGCCAGCGCCCCGTATGCGCAGAAAAGAAAGTGGAGGGTTATCCTGTATGGCATTTCGCAGACGGCACGCGCGAAAGCGGTTTATTAAGCCTTGAAAAGTTGGCAGAAAAAACTGGTTGCGTTTTGCCGGCGGATAATTAAGGTATGACACCGTCCGTCGAATTTCTTACATATGCGCTTTCGGCGCTTACAATAGTTGCCGAAGCGGGGATTATTGTAATTGCTTTGTCCGTTATATTTCATAAAAAAGGTGAGTGGATAGTACACCGGATACTCCGTATGCATGCCCCCGCCGTTGCCTTTTTTATATCCCTCTTCGCCGTGCTCGCGAGTCTTTTTTATTCCGAAGTCGCTGGTTTTCCGCCATGTTCTTTGTGCGTAGTTCAACGCGTATTCATGTTTCCATTGCCGTTTATTTTACTTTACGCATGGCTCGGGGGTAGTCGGCGCACCGAGGGCGTTGCGCTTCTCGCCGCAATAATCGGTTCTGGTGTCGCCGCGTACAACTGGTTCGTCCAGTTGGGTGGTAACACATTCATTCCCTGCCCCACCTCGGGTGAATCATGCGCTCGCATATTTTTTATCATGTTTGGCTACGTGACGATCCCCGTAATGTCTTTAACCGCATTCGCGCTTATCGCGGCGACCCTCGCTGCGGGCAGAGTGCATAGGCATAAAAACTAATAAATACGGGATGCATAAGAGTGATAAAATAATTCATTATCGTTATATGCCGGTCGGCATATAACGATAATCTGTGGATAACTTTTGTTTTTCGGGGTAGGCGAGTTGGATTCAGAAAACAGTGGATAGTGGGGGTTATTTTTCTTGGTGTATACTATATCTATGGTTATTCATGGCAACGCACCTACGCCTAAAACTTTTTTTGCGCGCGTTCATTCTGCGCTTATTCCCGTTGTTTCGGTGCTCGTGCTTTTGGTCGCGCTTCGCGCCGTTTCACTTTTTCCGTTTGGGTCTAGCGTTTCTTTGCCTGCGTCGTACGTTGCCGGCGCTTTTTTCGCCACGCTGACGCGTCTTTTTATTGCGTATATTTTAGCACTTGCCGCCGCCGTTCCGTTGGTTGCTCTTTCGCGCCGTAGCCCGCTCGCTGAGAATATATTTCTGCCGTTTTTCGACGTCATGCAGTCTATTCCTGTACTCGCCTTTTTTCCGCTTATTGCGGGGATATTCTTGCGGTTCGGGCTAACGGATGCGGCGGCGGTATTCGTTATTTTCCTTTCCATGCTTTGGAATATCGTCTTCAGTCTCGTTGCGGGGCTAAAGGCGATCCCGCGCGACATTTCGTGGGCGGCAAAGGTATTTGGTGTACGGGGGTGGGCATACGGCCGGCGCGTGCTTTTACCCGCCGTTACGCCGTCCTTGGTTACGGGGTCGCTTCTTGCGTGGGCGCAGGGGTGGAACATCATCATCGTTGCGGAAGTTTTACATACCTATATTCCGTTCGGCACGGGCGCGGACGATTTGTACGGTATAGGGAGCATACTCGTCGATTCCGTAGTAGCGGGGGAAGTTGGCACGTTCATAACCGCTGTCGTCTTTTTGGTCGGCTCGATAGCCCTTATTAATTTCTTCGTGTGGCAGAGGCTATTAAATCATGCCGAAAAATACCGCTTTGAATAACCCTATGATTATCTCATTTGAAAATGTCTCAAAGACGTATGATGGTAAAGATATTGCCCTCGTGGGCGCAAGCTTTGCCGTACCGCAGGGGGCATTCGCGTGCGTCATAGGCCCTTCGGGTGGCGGAAAGTCCACGGTACTTAAAATAATTGCGGGTATTACAGACGCTTCTTCGGGTGTTGTTGTAAAACCCAAGCTCGTTTCGATGGTGTTCCAAACGGGCGCCTTGATGCCGTGGCTCACAGTAATGGAAAATATCGCCTTTGGGTTGCACGGTAAGGGGTTATCTATGAGCCGCATCCGTTCCACAGCGCTTAAATATTTCAAGATGCTGGACTTACAAGGACTTGAGGGTAAATTGCCGCGCGATTTGTCGGGGGGGCAGCGCGGGCGGGTGGGTATTGCGCGCGCCTTAGCGGTAAACCCTCACGTGCTTTTACTCGATGAGCCGTTTTCGGCGCTCGATCCACAGATGACGGACGAACTGCATAAAGACATTATTAAAATCTGGAAGGAGACGGGGAAGACTATCGTAATGGTGTCTCACTCTATTGAAGAAGCTGTTGCGCTTAGTACTATGGTAATTCTCGTAAAGGATTATGCCGTAAAGAAAGTGTTTGATATCGACTTGCCGCGCCCGCGCCATGAGCACGCCCTGCCCTTCATGCGCGAAGTCCGGCAGATAAAACGCGAGTTCTTTAAATAAAAAAACTCCGGTCGAGCTGGTCGGCCGGAGTTTTCGCAGTTTACTTCGTGCGGGAAGTGCTCAAGCTTTGAGCGCGATGCGATGCCATCCGTGCATCGGAGCTTCCCGGATAGCAAAGTGGCTGTGTCCAAGCAAGTCGGATAGGATCGCGGCACCGGGATTGTGATAGAGCGCGATCATTCCGTCGCCCGATCCGCGAAGATTTTTTCCGCGGAAATGGTCGACCTCTTCACGCGTCCACGGCGTCCCTGCCGGCAGTTTATGCACGACGTAGACCATCGAATGTGGGGATTGTGAGGTAAGAGGATTCAATAAATTTCCGAGCCATTGAAACAAGCGCATTTTCTGTCCTTTACTAAACGTGAAATGGGAACGAGCGGGTTACTTACTCGATATATAATATACCATGGTAATTGAATATTTGTCAAGCAACGCTTGAGTTTAATTGATGTGGCATATTGGTAATCTTTGCCATATATGGCATACTTAAATGTTTCATATGGCTCAATTATTCAAGATTAAGTCAGATAATAAACCCGCGGGCGACCAGCCGGCTGCTATTTTATCATTAGTAGAAGGCCTTGAAAAAGGCTTGGATAGACAGACGCTTTTGGGCGTTACGGGGTCCGGCAAGACGTTTACTATTGCAAACGTCATTCAAGCCGTACAGCGGCCCACGCTCGTGATAGCGCACAACAAGACGTTAGCGGCTCAGCTCTGTAACGAGTTCCGCGAATTATTCCCCGATAATGCCGTGCATTACTTTGTTTCGTATTACGACTACTACCAGCCGGAGGCGTATATGCCCACCTCTGATACCTATATTGCGAAGGAGGCGATGATAAACGACGAGATAGACCGCTTGCGCCATGCGGCAACAACAGCTCTTTTAACGCGCAAGGACGTGATAGTGGTCGCCTCCGTTTCGTGCATTTACGGTTTAGGTGCGCCCGCGGAATATGCCGCGAATATTTTGCATTTTAAAAAAGATACGCCGCTCGACCGCGCGGCGTTGTCGCGCAAGCTTATATCATTGCACTTTACCCGCACGACGGCCGACTTGAAGCGCGGTACCTTTCGCCTTATTGGCGACCAGTGGGAGATAATGCCGCCAGACCGCGAGCTTATCTACGTAATAGAAACGGAGAAAGGAATAATCAAAAAGATTTACGAGGTGAACCCCGTCGAGGGTTTTATGGCGGGGAAGACACCGGAAGTCGAAGAAGCGGTGATAGCGCCCGCTAAGCACTATGTGACAAGCGCCCCCGACCGTGCGCGGGCAATTTTAGAAATCCAAAAAGAATTAAAGGCGCAACTTACGATATTCGAGAAAGAAAAGAAGTTTTTAGAAGCCGAGCGTTTAGAGCGGCGCACTAATTTTGATATAGCGATGATGCGCGAAATCGGCTATTGCAATGGTATTGAAAACTATTCGCGCGTATTGTCTGGCCGCGATGCGGGCGCGCCACCGGAGACTCTGCTTGAATATTTCCCTAAAGATTTTTTGACGGTTATCGACGAATCGCATGTTGCCGTGTCGCAAATAGGGGGAATGTATGCGGGGGATGCGGCACGCAAAAAAACGCTTATCGACTACGGCTTTCGTTTACCCTCCGCCGCAGACAATCGCCCACTGACATTCGAAGAGTTTAAAGAACGCGTCGGCCAAGTGATATTCACATCCGCCACACCGTCCAAATACGAATACGAAGTGAGTGATAAAATTGTGGAGCAAATTATCCGCCCCACGGGCTTGGTAGACCCGAAGACGACGGTATTGCCTGCGCGCGGGCAGATTGAGGACCTTATTCCGCGCATCGACGCACGCATTAAAAAGAAAGAGCGTATCTTGGTCACTACCCTTACCAAAAAGATGGCGGAGGACTTGTCGATGTATCTGGAAGAAAAGAATTACAAGGCGGCGTACTTGCACAGCGACATAAAGACTTTAGACCGCGTGCGGATTTTGACTGCGCTCCGTAGGGGCGAGTACGACGTATTAGTGGGCGTTAACCTGCTCCGCGAAGGGTTGGACTTGCCGGAAGTTTCACTTGTCGCTATTTTAGATGCCGACAAGGAGGGCTTTTTGCGCAGTGAAACGTCTCTTATCCAGACCATTGGCCGCGCCGCCCGCCATGTGGACGGCGAGGTACTCCTCTATGCCGATACTATGACGGGTTCGCTCGAACGCGCGCTTTCGGAAACCGCGCGCCGCAGAGAAATCCAGCTTGCGTACAATAAGGAACATGGCATAATCCCGCGTACGGTGGTGCGTGCGATTCGTGATATGATGCCGGCCGCGGTCGCATCCCTCGAAGCCGCGCCTTTAATGGGCTCGAAGACTGGCTTAGCGAAGTTTATCAAAGAAAAAGAGCGTGATATGCGCGAAGCGGCAGGTGAGCTTAACTTCGAACTTGCAACACTATTACGCGAAGAGATAAAAGAACTTAAGAAAGAACTGGAAAAAATAAAACAATGAAAGACGTAATTAGTATAAAAGGCGCACGAGAGCATAACCTTAAAAACGTTTCGCTTATTATTCCGCGCAATAAGATTGTGGTTTTTACTGGCCCTTCGGGGTCCGGCAAATCGTCCTTGGCGTATGACACAATCTTTGCCGAAGGCCAGCGCCGGTATATCGAATCGCTTTCCGCATATGCGCGGCAGTTTTTAGGTTCGCTCGATAAGCCGGATGTAGATGAAATTGAGGGTTTGTCGCCCGCAATTTCGATTGACCAAAAGAGTCATTCGGGTAATCCGCGCTCCACAGTCGCAACCATTACCGAAATTTACGATTACTTGCGCGTGCTCTACGCGCGCGTCGGCACGCCGTTTTGCCCCAAGTGCGGGTCGGAAATACGGAAGATGACGAACGAGCAGATAGTGGATGTAGCCGTGAATATCGCAAAGAAAGCCGAGGGCAAACGGAATATGGTGATTATGGCGCCGGTGGTACGGGGGCGTAAAGGCGAGTACTACCAAATGTTTTATAACTTTTTAAACGCCGGCTATTCCGAAGCGCGTATTAACGGCGAGTTGCGGTCGCTCCGCGAGCGGGTAGTGCTCGACCGTAATAAGGCGCATACCATTGATTTAGTGGTAGACCGCATCCCCACATCGCTCGACTTCAGTGAAAAAGATAATCGCCTACGTCTATCAGAGGCCATCGGTGCGGCGCTTAAATACGGGCAGGACGTAGTAACGATAATTACGGACGAAGAGGTCGCCTTGTCGGCAAAGTTTACGTGCCCGCGTGACGGCTTTTCCTTCCCCGAAATTGAGCCGCGCTTATTTTCGTTCAACAGTCCGTACGGCGCCTGTGCCGAATGCCATGGGTTGGGGACGGAGAGCGTATGGAGCGAAGACCCGTGTAAAGTTTGTTTAGGTAAACGTCTTAAGGAAGAAGCGCTTTCGGTTTTAATAAACGGCAAAAATATTTCGACTGTCGTCAACATGTCGATAAAAGACGCGTACGCATTTTTTGACGAGCTCGACGTTATATTATTCGAGCAGGCGGAGAAAAAAGAAAACACGGTGTATGAAGTGGCGGAACTGCCGATTAAGGAAATTAGGAACCGTCTTAAATTCATGATAAACGTCGGCCTCGATTACTTAGCGCTCGAGCGTAAGTCGGGCACCTTGTCCGGCGGCGAAAGCCAACGCATTCGCTTGGCGTCCCAAATCGGCTCGCGGCTCGTCGGCACGTTATATATTTTAGATGAGCCTACTATTGGGTTGCACCAGCGAGATAACGACCGGCTGATAGCTACGCTTAAAGAACTGCGCGACTTGGGCAATAGCATAATCATTGTGGAGCACGACGAGGATACTATTCGCGCGTCAGATTGGTTGGTAGATATCGGCCCTGCGGCAGGCGTGCATGGGGGAATGGTCGTAGCAGAAGGCCCGATACCGGCTATTCTCAAGGACGCTAAGCAAAAATCCCTTACGCTCGATTATTTGCGCGGCGACGTAAAGATCGAGATCCCCGAACGTCGCAAAGTGGTAAAAAACGCGCCGGTGTTAAAAATCCGCAATGCGCATATGAACAATTTGCGCAATATTAGCGTTGATATTCCACTTGGTAGGTTCGTTGCTGTAACGGGCGTTTCTGGCAGCGGCAAAAGCTCCTTAGTGTACGACGTGCTGTATAAAAAGTTTGCTAATTCGTTTAACGGTGCGAATCATAAATTGATTCCCGATCAAGAGATATTCGGCGGGGAATACCTTACGCGCGTGATAAACGTCGACCAGGGCTCTATTGGCCGTACCCCGCGGTCTAACCCCGCCACCTATGTGGGCGCATGGACGCACATCCGCGAGCTCTTTGCCGCAACGCCCGATGCGCGGGTACGTGGGTACAAGGTCGGCCGTTTTAGCTTTAACGTAAAAGGCGGCCGGTGCGAAAACTGCGAAGGTCATGGCGAAATAGCCATCGAGATGCATTTTTTGCCCACAATACATGTGACCTGTGAAGTATGTAAAGGCAAGCGGTTCGACCGTGAAACGCTCGAGGTGGAATACCAAGGCAAAAATATTTACGATGTGCTTCAAACTACTGTCGAAGAAGCCGAAGAATTTTTTAAAGAAATTCCATGGTTGCACGACCAGTTAAAGATTTTAAACGAAGTCGGTTTGGGCTATATAACGCTCGGTCAGTCGGCTACGACGCTTTCGGGCGGCGAAGCTCAGCGCATAAAGCTCGCGGCGGAGCTCGGTAAACGTGATACGCGGAAGACGTTGTACTTGCTCGACGAGCCGACGACGGGCTTACACTTTTCGGACATTAAAAATTTGCTTACGGTTTTAAACCGCCTCGTCGACCGCGGCAATACCGTAGTCGTTATTGAGCATAACTTGGACGTTATAAAAACCGCGGACTGGGTGATAGACATGGGGCCAGAAGGTGGTATTGGCGGTGGGGCAGTCGTCGCTGTCGGTACCCCCGAAGCGATAGCGAATTCCCCCAAAAGTCACACGGGGGAATATTTGAAGCGGGTGATGAAATAATATGAGCTCGCGCGAGAACTTATATAAAAACCTGCCGACAACAGCAGGCGTCTATATCATGAAAAACGCCGCGGGCGGCATTTTATACGTTGGTAAGGCGGCAAACCTGCATCGCAGGGTTTCGAGTTATTTTTTGCGCCCACATGACAGTCGTATAGAAAGCTTAGTTTCTGAAATAGTTACCATCGACCACGAGGATACGGATACCTCTATCGAGGCGTTGATTCTTGAAAGCCAGCTCATTAAGCGGCATATGCCGCCCTACAACATCCGCGAGAAGGACGATAAAAGTTTTTTATACGTCGTTTTTACTAAAGATATCTTTCCGCGAGTGCTTCTTGTGCGGGGTAAAGATTTGGCGGGCGACGAAGGTGAATTATATGGTCCGTTTGTCTCCGCCTCATCTGCCCGCGCGGCACTCCGCATAATCCGTAATATTTTTCCGTGGAGCGATCACTTAAAAGAAGGTAAAAGGGGGGATAAGCCCTGCTTTAATTGCCAGTTGGGGTTATGCCCCGCCGTTTGCACGGGCGGTATAACCAAAACTGATTATGCGAAGAACATCCGTAATCTTAAATTATTCTTCCGTGGCGAAAAGAAAAAAATAATTTGTGGGCTCGAGGCGGATATGCAAAAGTACGCAAAGTCCTTGCAGTTTGAGAAAGCGGAGTCCATAAAACGCAAACTCTTTGCCCTACAGCACATCCAAGAAACCGCCCTTATCGGTAAAGACGAAGATCTGGGTGGTCCTATAGGTCGTATCGAAGGATACGACATATCGAATATATCAGGTACAAACGCGGTGGGCGCGATGGTTGTGTTTACGGACGGCGTTAGGGATTTAGCCGAATATCGTACGTTTAATATCCGTACCGTTACGGGGCCAAACGACGTAGGTATGATGCGCGAAGTTTTAACGCGCCGGTTCGAAAACAAGGCGTGGCCGTTACCAGACGGTATTTTGGTAGACGGTGGATTAGGCCAAGTGAATATGGCACGGGTTGTCCTTAATGAATTTAATTTAAAAATCCCCGTGGTGGGTATCGCAAAAGGAGCAGAGAGAAAAAACAACGTATTTATAGGCACTATGCCAAAGTGCGGCACGAAAGAAATCATGATCCGCGTCCGCGACGAGGCGCACCGCGTGAGCCGCGCTCGCCACATCCGCCGCCGCGCGAAAGATTTTCTGCCGTAAAAAAGTTGACGTATATAGATATTAATGCCATAATATATTTGCGTGAGTATCTTTGAAAACTTACAAGTTTCCAACTTTCAGAACCCTTTTTTTGAGAGGAGAATGTCGTGTTATTCCATACCCTTTATGGGAAGATGCAGGGTAATTTCCGTGTGCCGAAGAAAGCCGAAGAAATGCCAGTATGGCAGGAGCTGATGCAAAAATCAGTGATCACGGGGCATACGTTTGATCGTATGCATCTCATGCGTCCTAATTTTACGACGCAGTGCTTGTCTGTGGCGTCGGCTGGTTGGAAAGAGCTTATGCCTAAAGTTTTCCAGTCAGAAGAATGTTCTGATGGTGTAATGACGAACCAGTCAAACGTGGCGCTCGGCATGACAAACGGCGATTGTCCGGCGGCAATTGTTTACGATGAAGATGAGCATCGACTCGCTCTTCTACATTGCGGGCTGAAGTGCCTTGTCCAGCCGGATGGCGGTTTGGGGATCTTGCAAACGTTTTTCGAGCGTCATGAGTTTAATGGAAAAACCGTTAAGGTGCGGCTTGCGTACGGCATCGGTCCGTGCTGTTACGGGCTTGATTGGTTGCCAGAGTGCCATATAAATGCACTCATCAGTCAATTTCCGACTGCTGCGGCAACTAATGGTCCGGCGGTGGGGAAGAAATCAATCGATCTCTTTTCATTAATGCGTTCCCAACTTTTAGAGCTTGGCTTGAAACATAGCCAAATTCTTCGGGAGACGAAGCCGCTCTGTACGGCATGCGCCACGATCAATGGCGAGCCGGCATACCATTCGAATCTGTATAATCGGGAGTCAGTCGGACGAAATCTCGTGCTTGCGTGGATGCAACCGCGAAAGTAGCATTTTTTTAGCCGTCGTACACTTCGTGTGCGGCGGTTTTTTGTTTATTTTAATGCGCCGTGCTAAGCTTATTTTCCTATGCGTACAAAAATTATTGCTACAATCGGGCCGAAGTCGGAGTCGAAGGAGATGATCTATAAATTCGTCGAGTCGGGCTTGGATATCGCCCGTATGAACTTTTCGCACTGCACGTACGACGAGTACCGGAGTCGTAAGGCTCTCATTACCGAAGCCTGTAAGGCGCTCGGGAAGACAGTTTATATCCAGCAGGACTTAAAGGGCCCGCGCCTGCGCGTGGGCACGATGCCCGCAGAAGGCCGTGAGCTGAAGAACGGCGAAGTAATAACATTCACTACCGATAAAGAAGGTTGTAAGCCCGAAGAAATTTATATCAGCGACCCGTGCATTCACGAGGATATCAAGGTTAACGACCCGCTCTACCTTTCGTCCGGCGAAATGGAATTAGTCGTTACGGGCGTTACGGGCGACCGCTTTACCGCGAAGGTTGTCCGCGGCGGCCGCTTATTCTCCAATAAGGGCGTTAATGTGCCTAATACTAAACTTACGACATCTGGCCTTACGGACAAGGACATCGAGGACGTAAAGTTTGCGGTAGCTGAAGGTGTTGATTACGTGGCGCTTTCCTTTGTGCAGGATGTTAACGACGTCATCCGCCTGCGCGAGCTCGTGGGCCCTAAGGTGAAGATCGTTGCGAAGATCGAAATGGCATTAGCCTTAAAGAACCTCGACGCTATCATGCAGGCGTCTGATTCCGTTATGGTTGCCCGCGGCGACTTGGGTACGGAAATAACCCTCGAAAAAGTACCGTACGTACAAAAGCACCTTATCCGCACCGCCGCATGGTACGGCAAGGGTTCTATTACCGCCACGCAGATGCTTTCGTCGATGATGAATAGCCCGTACCCGACGCGCGCCGAAGTTTCGGATATCGCAAACGCGGTATGGGACGGCACGGACGCTGTTATGCTTTCAGACGAAACGGCGGCAGGTAATTACCCGCTCGAGGCATTACAGATGTTGATCCGCATCACGAAAGAGGCAGAGAATTCCTTCTTTAACCGTCCTAACCTTCTCTAGCAAAAACTAATGCCTGAGATAGCAGTATTCGGCGGAGGATGCTTCTGGTGTATCGAAGCCGCATTCAAGGAATTGAAGGGCGTCATGGGCGTTATCTCTGGTTATGCCGGCGGTGCGACTGTTAACCCCACGTACGAGCGTATTAGTGTTGGCGACACGGGTCACGCGGAAGTCGTGAAAGTCATTTATGACTCCGCGCATATTTCGTACAGCGACCTCCTTACGGTATTTTTTGCCATGCACGACGCAACTTCGCTTAATAAGCAGGGTAGTGACGTAGGTACACAATACCGCTCGATAATCCTTTACACGGACGATGCGCAAAAGGCGGCGGCCGAAGCATTCATCGCGAAGTTAAACGCTGATAGTGCGAGCGGCAAGATCGTCACGGAATTAAAGCCACTTACTGACTTCTACGACGCGGAGGATTATCATCAGGACTATTACGAAAATAATAAAACAGCCCCGTACTGCGAAATCGTAATCAATCCGAAGCTCGCCCTCCTTAAAGAAAAATTCAAAAGTCTGCTCGCCGCCATCTAACTTGAACTGAAAAAGAAAGGGGAGTAGGTTATACGCGTGGCTCATTGAAATTTTTTCACCCAGAAACGGAGGTGTTTCGTGAAGCGTATAAAGATAGTCGTTGGGTCTTCTAATCCCGTAAAGATTGATGCCGTGCAAGCTGCATTTCAGCGACTGTTCGGTGTTTTTTGCGAATTGCAGGTTCTTGGCTTTGCGTGCAATTCTGGTATTGCGCCTCAACCGATGAGCGACAATGAATGTGTTCAGGGGGCAATTAATCGTGCCGCAACTGCATTGCGATTAGTGCCTGATGCCGATTATTCCATTGGTGTGGAAGCGGGTCTATGTCGTATTTCATATGGCGGTGGGCGTTGGTTTGATCGCACATGGGTGGCTATCCTTAATAAGGATAGCCGTGAGGAGGGACTTGCCTCGAGCGCCGGCTGCCTTACCCCTCAGTACATCGTTGATCGGATTGTGAAAGACAAAAGCGGCTTGGGTTGTATTATGAACGATCTTCTTTCTCGGGACGACGTTGCTCAAAAAGAGGGCTATGTTGGCGTTGTAACGAATAATGCAGTAACCCGTGAGGATGTTACGCAGCAGGCGATTATGGTGGCATCTGCCATTTTCATCAACGCGCAATTCTTTAAGGGTGCTCAAGTATAGACGTTGTTTTTTAATGGACGTGCTTTTAGCCTTTGGTGTGTATCATGTACGCCCGAGGCTTTTTTTATGCAGAAAATCGTGTTATTATAATTTTCTCATAGTATGGCGCAGATACAATACAACCACGGCGACGTAATACTTCGCTTTAGCGATGCGTCGTTTGCGTACAACGAGCGCCGGCCGATACTCGATGAGGTTAATTTTGCCGTGCGTGAGCGGGCAAAAGTCGCCCTTATGGGGCAAAACGGCTCCGGCAAGTCCACCATCTTCGAAATGGTCTTAGGGCAGTTGAAGTTGAACGAAGGCGCGGTGAACATCCGCAAAGGCGCCTCAATCGCCATTGCCGCGCAGGTGGTCGCTCGCGAGGATTTGGAAAAGACCGTACTCGATTTCTTTCAGGGCGCCTTTAAGCAGAAAGTGTATGACATAGAGCCGCGCGCCAAAAAGGCACTTGATGCCGTTAACCTTACGGCGCCCATCGAAAAGAAAGTCAGTCAGTTTTCGGGCGGCGAACAGGCGCGTTTGCTTTTAGCCTTCGCCCTTATCCAAAACCCCGATATTTTATTACTCGACGAGCCGACGAACAACCTCGACAAGGCGGGTATTGCCCACCTTACAAAGTTCCTCGTGGAATATGAAAAGACGGTTATCGTTATTTCGCACGATGCCCAGTTTTTGAACGCGTTTACGCAAGGCGTTTTGTATTTAGATATTTATAAGCAAAAAATCGAGCAGTACGTAGGCGACTACTTGAAGGTGGTCGAGGAAATTCGTTTGCAGATCGACCGTGAGCGCCGTGAGAACGCCCGTTTAGAACGTGATATTTCTAACCGCAAAGACCAGATGAACTTTTTTGCGCAGAAGGGCGGCCATATGCGTGACGTGGCGCGTAAAATGCGCGAGGCAATTGAAGAGCTTGAAGAGCAGTTGGTGGAGATGCGGCACGAAGACAAGACTATCGCGCAGTTCCGCATTCCGTCGCCCGATATTGTGGGGCCTATCGTGAAGCTCGGCGCTGTTTCTATTGTAAAGAACGGCAAATCGGTTTCGAAGAAGACGAATGTGACGCTTAAGAAAGGTCAGGCACTTTTAATCAGCGGCCCGAATGGCGTGGGTAAGACTACCTTCTTGAAAAAGCTTGCGGCGGGTGAAGCTAAAGACGTGGAATTTGGCGACGGCGTAACGCTTGGCTACTACGCACAGGACTTTTCGGCACTCGACGAATCGAAAACGGTATTCGAATCTCTCTTGTCGGTAATGAAGCAGGGTAGTGAAGAAGAGCTTCGCTCGTGCGCATCGCGCTTCTTATTCGACGACGCATTACTCCGTAATCACGTCGGTTCCTTATCAGAAGGGCAAAAAGGCCTTTTATGCTTCGCGCGCTTTATGGCGCAGCAGCCGAGCTTGTTGATTTTAGACGAGCCCACAAACCACATCAACTTCCGCCATTTACCGATTATTGCTAAGGCGCTCGATGAATATCAGGGCGCGCTTATCGTCGTAAGCCACATGGCCGAGTTTACCGAGCAAATAAAATTCGACGAAACGCTCGACTTGGGCGCCTTTTAATACGAAGCCATGTTTATAGATACCGCGATAATCAAGGTGAAGGCGGGCCGTGGTGGTGACGGTGTTGTTGCGTTCAATGGCGTAAAGATGATGCTCGGGCCCACCGGCGGCAGTGGCGGCAACGGGGGCGATATTTATTTGGAGGCGGTGGCGGATTTAGGTGCGCTTCGTAAATACCGTCGCATAAAGTCATTTAAGGCAGACGATGGCCGGCCAGGGCGCTCGTCCTTTCGCGACGGGCACCGTGGTAAAGAACTTACCCTTGTTGTGCCGCGCGGTACGTTTGTAAAGAACTTAATCACTAATACGTGGTGCGAACTCGCGACCGTCGGCCAGCGGCTCTTAGTCGCGAAAGGCGGCGTAGGTGGTAGAGGCAACTTCCACTTCCGTTCGCCAACTAATACAACGCCCAAGGGGGCGGAAGCAGGTTTAGTGGGCGAAGGGTCTACGCTCGAACTCGAGCTTAAGCTTATTGCAGACGTGGGGCTCGTCGGTTTGCCGAACGTCGGCAAGTCGAGCTTTTTGAACGCGGTTACGAATGCGCAAAGTCCGGTTGCGGATTATGCGTTTACTACGCTCGAGCCACACCTCGGTATGTATTACGGCGTGGTGATTGCGGATATTCCGGGTATCATCGAAGGCGCCTCGACCGGCAAAGGGCTTGGTATTAAGTTTTTGCGGCACATAGAGCGCACGCGTATTTTATTTCACTTTATCGATGCGGCAGCTGTCGACCCGTTAGCCGACTATAAGGTGATCCGTGCGGAACTTGGTGCGCATAGCGCCGGACTTCTCGAAAAGCCGGAATTCATAATTATTTCCCGTACGGATAATGTTGACGAAAAGCGTCTTAAAGAAATTATTAAATCATTGAAGTCGCTTAAGCGGGAGATCCTTCCTATTTCCGTGCTTGACGACGCGTCGCTTGCGGATATCAAGAAGCTTTTGAACTCGATTACGGTGTAGCGTCTTGCTATACTCTAATCATGCATACATTAAATAAAAATGCGGCGGGGTTCGCCGTCGGTACGGTAGTAGCGACACTACATACTCTTTTGGCGTTAGGGATGTGGCTTATGCCCGACGTGATGCAGGCGCTCGTCAATTTTCGTCTCGCGCTCCATTTCATAAAGATGGACGTGGTAGTTCAGCCGTTTTCGTTCGGCGGTGCCGTAGCGCTCGTCGTTTTAGGTTTTTGTGTGGGCTATGCTATCGGCCGTGTACTCGCTTCAATTTATAACTGGAAAAGTAAGAGGGGGAATTAATTCCGTTCTTCTTTTTCTATCACGCCGTCGAATAAGGTGATGACGCGGTCCGTCATTTTAGCGTATTCGTTTTCGTGCGTGATCATCACTACCGTAATACCGCGGTCGCGGAGCGCTTTGAATATGCCCATGATGCGTATGGATGATTCGTGATCTAAGTTTGCCGTCGGCTCGTCAGCTAATATCAAAGCTGGGTTGTGGCTTATGGCGCGGGCAATAGATACGCGTTGCTGTTGACCACCCGAGAGTTCGCTCGGTAAGTGTTTGCCGCGGCCTTCGAGGCCGACAGATGCTAAAGTAGCGGCGGCAATTTCATTGGCTTTCGCATGCGGTACGCCTGCCATTAAAAGCGGGAGCACTACGTTTTCAAGCGCCGTAAGCGTGGGGATTAAAGCGAAGTCTTGGAAGATATAGCCGATGTGTTTAAGGCGAAAGCCCGTCTTTTGTTTTTCGGTAAGTCGCAAGGCATCCGTGCCATCTACCATAAGCGAGCCGCTCGTGGGGTTGTCGATGAGTCCTAGTTGGTGAAAGAGCGTACTCTTACCTGACCCTGAGCGGCCGGTAATCGCGACGAATTCGCCGTGCTCGATAGACAGCGATACGCCGCCGAGCGCGGTAATAACCGTCTCGCCGTCTTGGTATTTTTTAGTCAGTTGCTCTGCCTGTATAAGCGCCATAGTTTTATCTGCCTAAAATGGCATCAATAGTATTTTTGCGCACAATAAGTTTTGCGGGAATGTAGCCGGCAAATAACGTTGCGGCAAAGAGCGCTACGATGCGCGCGATAGTCGAGGGCCACGTAGTGGCTATAATGCCGTCACTAAACGGGAAGTTGATGGGGTGCAAATCGACGTACGGCTTGATGACGAGAAAGCTAATAACCATGCCGAGGGTAATGCCCACAATGCCGTAGAAGACCGATTGCATGGCGTACGCGAGCTCGATGGCGTTCGAGTTGATGCCAATAGCCTTTAAGATGCCGATCTGTTTACGGCGGACGATAGCGGAGACGAAAACGATAATAAAAATGGTAATGGACGAAGCGACGACGCCCACCGAGCCGATGATGTTGCCGAGTATCGCGAAGGTGTTCTTAATGTCTTGTATAAATTTCGGCTGGGCTTCTTCCCATGTTTGTATACGGGCGAATTTTCCGGCGCCTCCTGCAATAAGCGCAGCCTTAACGCTTGCAATAGCCGCGTCGTCCGTAACTTGTACGGCTATCTCGTCTACGTTCAGGTCGTTTCGGCGTATCAAAGGGCGTAGTTCTGCCCCGTTCATAAACATACGCTGGTCTATCTCGCCCACCTTGCTTTTTATGATGCCGACGACTGTGAGTTCTTTATTATTACCACCTACCGTTAAGCGTACTTTCTCTCCCACGCCTTTTATGTCGAGCGTCTGCAATCCCGGCGAGTCGATAGGGATATATTTATAGAGGAGGTTCGAGCCGAGCACGATAGCGCCGAATTCGTTGGGTTTTAAAAAGCGTCCTTCGACGACTTTTTCCGCAATTCCTGTTAAGTCATTTTCGCGCACAGGGTCGATACCTGCGACGACGGCGCGCGCGTAGTCTTCGACGTCTTTCGGGTTGAGCTTCGTTTTATATCCGGCGGTTATGGTTGCCGGCTCGGCATAGCGAGCGGAATATTTTACAACGCCGTCAGTTCGTTCGATGAGCGATATAATAGCGGCGCTTTGTTCTATATACGATTTCGAGGCGGGGGTGGAAAGCAAGATGTCTGAAGAATGGCGCACGCGGTTTGCAAGGCTCGAGCTTTCGATAAGGCCTACGAGAACGCCGCCTACGATAACGAGGTTCACGAACGTGAGCGTTATAAGAAGTATTGTGAGTGCGGACGCCCAGCGGTTGCCGCGCACGGTGTCACGGAGCGCTATAAAAAACGCTACGCGGAAAACGGGTCCTAAGCTCATGGTGTGATAGTAATATTCGCGGTGAGTCCATTTTTTAAGAATGCGCCATACTTTCCGTTGCTTACGGAAATTGTAATACGGTAGTAGATGACGTCGTTAATCAGGCGGCCGGCGGGCTCGACGGATGTTATAGTCCCTTTAATAGTTTCGTCTGCGTAGGCGTCGAGGAGGATGGTTACCGGCATGCCCGAACGGATTTTACCGATATAGGCCTCCGGAATATCAGACTGTATTTCGAACGCGGTCCCCGAAAGCGAGAATGCCGCTTGCCCTGCGCCGATAAACTGGCCGATTTCGGTTTTCTTGTCGGTAATTATTCCCGCAAAGGGTGCGCGGAGATATGATTGGTCAAGACGTGCATATGATTGCGCCACAGAAGCGTCGGCACTTACGATACGTGCCTCTTGCGTTTGTATATCCGCCGCCTGCGCGCGTAGTTTTTGCGTAAGGTCGCTCACGGAGGCTATCGCTGCGTTCGTTTCGTCGAGGCCTGCGGTAACGGCGGCTTTGTAAGCGGCGAGCGTCGTTGCGTCGAGGCTTGCCTGTGCGGTAAGGGCATTCTGTGCGAGGTAGAGCAGGGCGCGGATATCAGTCAGACGCTTCGTTGTGTCTATGAGGTCTCCGCTTGCAAGAATTTTTTGCCATGCGGTAATCGAGCGACCTGCCGCGCCGCGGGCGGTATAGATATCATTTTCTACCTGCGAGTCCTTGGCTTGGAAGGTAAGGCGGGGGGTAGTATCGTCGTCCATAAATAATGGGTCGAGTTGCTTACGCACGGCATCTTCCGCCTTTGCGTACGCTTGGCTCGTTACCGTGCCTTTTTGGCTTTCGTAATTAGCGAGAATAGTTTCGGCTTTGGTTAATTCAGCGCGCGCGGCAAGGACATCGCTTTTAGCTTTTGTGAGGTCAGCCTGTGCTTCGCTTGCGTCGAGCGTGCCAATGACAGCGCCCTCCGTAACGCGTGCCCCTATAGCATAGGGGAGTGATACCACAATACCCGCGCGCTTAAAGCCGGTATCCGCCCTTTTTAAGGGGACAACGGACCCGACCGCCGTGATAGAGTTTTCTATTTGTGTAACGGTGCTCGTGGCGGTTTCGGTTGGCGTCACAGTTGTATTTTTAGCGCCGATATACCGGTATTCGCCGTAGAGTGGGGCGATGGCGATAACGAGGATGATAATCCACGTGCGGGTGCGCATGTGTAGGAGGTAATTCATATGTGCTTATAGTACTATTACGGTATGAAACTTTCCATAGGAGAAAAAGCCCCGTTATTTTCGCTGCCGGACCAAAACAGCGCTATTCATAATCTCGCGGATTACGCGGGTAAACGCGTACTTTTATATTTCTACCCCAAGGACGATACGGAAGGTTGCACGAAGCAGGCGTGCGGTATAGAGGAGATGTTGCCAGATTTTGGCACGCTCGGTGTAGTAGTGCTCGGCGTAAGCGTCGATCCTGTTAAAAGCCACGTTAAGTTCGCTCAAAAATATGGACTATCCTTCACGCTCTTATCTGATGAAAACAAGGAGGTTGTGGGGAAATATGGCGTATGGGCGAAGAAAAAGTTTATGGGGCGAGAGTATATGGGCACGCTCCGCACGTCGTTTTTAATAAGCCCTGAAGGCGTTATCGAAAAGATTTACGAAAACGTGAAGCCTGAAACGCACGCCGCGGATATCATAACTGACTTGACATAAGGTAGGCTTCCGTTATATAGTACACCCACTACTAAGGACTTGGACCGCGCTTTCGTTCACGTAACGACATGCCGACCGGTATCGGGTCACATGTCGTATAGAGCTCGCCCCTAACGAATTAATTAAAGGGAAGGCGGCTTATCTTGCAAAAGCATATGTTTTTGTGACGACTAGGTAGGAATTGTTATGGAAAACACACAAGAAGGGGGAGTTATATTTGAAAATCTCGGCATTTCGTCCGAGATTTTAGAGGTGCTTAAAAAGTTGCATTACACGACGCCTACGCTGATTCAGCAGAAGGCTATCTTGCCGTCGATCGAGGGAAAGGATGTCGTGGGAATAGCCCAGACCGGTACGGGTAAAACGCTCGCGTTCGCCGTGCCGATGTTGCAGCGCCTTATGGAGATGAAAGGCAAAATTGGGCTCGTCGTCGTGCCTACCCGCGAACTCGCGGCGCAGGTCGAAGAGACCTTTATTAAGGTTGGTGGTCCTTTGGGCGTGCGCACGGCGCTTCTTATCGGCGGCGCGGCCATGGGCCCGCAGCTCGGTTCTATCCGCCGCGGCCCGCACGTTATTATCGGTACGCCAGGGCGCATTAACGACCACTTATCGCAGGGTACGTTTAAGGGCGATACGGTTGCGATCTTAGTTTTAGACGAGGCAGACCATATGTTCGACATGGGCTTCTTGCCGCAGATCAAGGATATTATTTCTACGTTGCCTAGCGAGCGCCAAACGTTGTTATTCTCGGCAACCATGCCGCAAGAAATCTTTACGCTAGCGTCGCGCCATATGCAGACGCCCTTGCGTATCGAAATCGCACGCGCCGGTACCATTGCCGACCGTATGGATCAAGAAATCTTCGTGGTCACGAAAGACCAGAAAAACCGTTTACTCGAGCATCTTCTTATGGAATATAAAGGCCCCGTGCTTATCTTTTGCCGTACTAAGCATGGCGCAAAGAAGTTGTGCGCGAATATTCGCGTTATGGGTCACGGTGCTTCAGAAATTCATTCCAATCGTTCGCTCGGTCAGCGTCGCGAGGCGCTCGATAGCTTTAAGTCCGGCGCTAAGCGCGTGCTTGTAGCGACAGATATTGCCGCCCGTGGCATCGACGTAACGGGTATTGAGCTTGTCGTAAACTACGACTTACCGGAACAAGCGGAGGACTACGTGCACCGCATCGGCCGCACCGGCCGCGCAGGTTTGGCCGGCAAAGCCGTTTCTTTGGTCACTGCCGACCAGTATTACAAGGTAAAGATTATCGAGCGGCTTATCCGTATGCCGATTGCGGTTTCTAAGTTGCCGGCAGTATTACCCGCATACCGTACGCCGGTATATGTGGCAGACGACGAGCCGCAGGTAGGTGGCCGTTCGCGCTTCGGCTCGAGCCGCCCTTCTTCGCGCTTTGCTTCTACTGCGCCGCGCGCAGCGTATGCGCCGCGTGGGGCGGGCTTCGGCCGTGGGGCCGTATCTAAACCGGGATTCGGCGGTACAAGCCGCTTCGCAAGCCCGCGTCCGCGCTCCGGTGGATCTGCAGTATCGCGCAATCATCGCTAAGACTGAATTGCATATTAGAAAAACAGCAGGGATATCCCCGCTGTTTTTCTTTTTGATATTTTAACGATCTTCGGATAGCATTAATGAATTATGAAAATACTGTTAAGCATCGCGCTCGTGGCACTCGTCGCATTCGTGGGATATGTCGCATATTTGGGCTTTACGGGAACGCCCGCTTCGCTTCCGTTTGCGGGTGGTAACGATTCTGTGGCAACCTCAACGTTAGATATGATAAACGAATTACAATCGACGGATGTTGTAGTAGGTACCGGAGCCGAAGCGGTTTTGGGCAAGAAAGTGACGGTGCATTACGTAGGAACGCTTACGGATGGCACAAAGTTCGACGCGTCGAAGGACCGCGGCCAGCCGTTTTCCTTTACGCTCGGCGAGGGTCAAGTAATCAAAGGATGGGACGAAGGCGTAGCCGGCATGAAAGTTGGCGGTAAGCGAACGCTCGTTATTCCCTCGGAGCTCGGCTATGGCGAAACGGGCACGCCCGGAGGCCAAATTCCCCCGAACGCGACATTGAAGTTCGAGATAGAATTATTGAAGGTTGAATAGCAGTTGAATAATACTAGAGGGCGTGGTATTCTGATTTACGAATCAGGGCCACGCCCTCTTTTATTTTTATGGCAGACATACGGAATATCGCTATTATCGCCCACGTCGACCACGGCAAGACCACTCTTGTCGACGGTCTTTTAAAGCAGACGAATACGGATTTAGGGAAGTCGGCGGGTGTGGAAATGATAATGGATTCTAACGACATCGAGCGTGAGCGTGGTATTACCATTTTCTCTAAAAATGCGGCTGTGCAGTATAAAGACGCGAAAATTAATATTATCGATACTCCCGGCCACGCCGACTTCGGCGGCGAGGTAGAGCGCGTTTTGAACATGGCAGACGGATCGCTCTTATTAGTTGATGCGCAGGAAGGCCCGATGCCACAAACGCGCTTCGTGCTTAAGAAGGCGCTCGCTATCGGACATAAAATTATCGTCGTCGTAAATAAAATAGATAAAGTTAACGCCCGCATCGACTACACGTTAGATAAGGTTTTAGAGCTTTTTATAGAATTAGGCGCTACAAACGAGCAGCTCGATTTCCCCGTAGTATATGCTGCAGGCCGTTTAGGTAAGGCGGGCCTTGAGCCAGAGATGGAAAAAATGACGGACTTTGTACCGCTTTTCGACGCGGTCATGAAATATATTCCTGCCCCTAAGGCGCAGTCGGAAGGTCCGCTCCAGATGATGGTAGTTTCTTTATCGTACGATAATTATAAGGGTAAGATCGGTATTGGCCGCGTGACGCGCGGTAAAATTATGGCAACTCAGCCGGTGGCAATCGTCGCAAACGACGGCACGGTACGTAAGTCGAAGATCACTTCGCTTATGATGTTTTCTGGTCTTGGTAAGATAGATGCCACGGAGGTCGTGGCAGGCGACATAGCCGTGCTTTCGGGTATTCCCGACATTACGATCGGTGATACGGTGACGGATATTGATAATCCTGAAGCGTTGCCGGCAATCACCATAGAAAAGCCGACGGTGAAGATGATTTTCAGCGTTAACGATTCGCCGTTTGCCGGCCGCGAAGGCCAGTACTGCACGTCGCGCAACATCAGTGAGCGCCTAATGCGCGAACTCGATGGTGACGTAGCGCTCCGCGTTGACGAGGGCGACACGCCGGATCAGTTTGTGGTTTCCGGCCGCGGCGAACTACATTTAGCAATTTTGATAGAAAAAATGCGTCGCGACGGCTTTGAGCTGCAGGTTTCGCGCCCCGAGGTTATTATGAAGATTGAAGACGGAAAGATGTGTGAGCCGGCGGAAGACGTGTGGATCGAGGCACCCGAAACGTATTCGGGTATTGTTATCGAACGCCTTTCGAACCGTAAGGGCGAAATGCGCAATATGAGCGTAGATAATGGCATCGTTAATTTTCACTTTTTCGTGCCGACGCGCGGACTCATCGGCTTCCGTAACGAATTTATAATAGACACGAAAGGTAAGGGGATTATCAACTCGCTCTTCGCCGGCTACTTCCCTAAGTGGGAAACCATAGAGGCGGGTAAGCATGGTTCGCTCGTAGTACATGAATCGGGCTCGACGACGGCCTATGGCTTACTTAACTCGCGCGACCGCGGCGTGCTCTTTATCGGGCCGGGGGTAGAAGTCTACGCAGGGCAGGTATGCGGCGAACACGCTAAGGATAATGATTTATCTGTGAACGTCTGCCGCGAAAAGCAGTTAAATAACTTCCGTGCAAAGACGGAAGCCGTAAGTGACGACTTAATTCCGCCGCGCGTAATGTCCTTGGAGCAGTCACTTGAATACATCGGC
Source organism: Parcubacteria group bacterium (assembly GCA_943357895.1). GTDB lineage: Bacteria > Patescibacteriota > Minisyncoccia > UBA6257 > UBA11618 > CALRGO01. The sequence continues at coordinate 54,262 of CALRGO010000003.1, read as the reverse complement.
GACGACGAGCTTGTAGAGGTGACCCCAAAATCAATCCGCATCAGGAAGCGTGAGTTAAAGGGCGCCGGCCGTAAAGTCTAGGGTCTATTATCGTCATATGCCGACCGGCATATGACGATAATGTGGGGATAAGACGTGAGTTTAGTTTTATTATACTGTTTTGATTTTGTGATATTATTTTATGTATATGGAATATTCTTTACATAATCCGCCGACGCTCAACGAACTGAAGCATTTACGTAAGAGGATGCGCCGTACGGACATCGAGCACAAGGAGCGGCTTTCTTTTCTTGATCGCGTGGCAGTTGCTATTGCGCGCTGTATCGGCTCTGCGAGTTTTTTTGTGACACTTATATGTGTTACCGTTTTGTGGCTTGGGTGGAATATACTTGCCCCCACCCCGATGCGGTTCGACCCGTATCCGGCGTTCGTGCTATGGCTTTTTATCGTTAATATTTTTCAGCTTATGATGATGCCGCTTTTAATGATTAGTCAGAATTTAAACGGCAGGCATTCGGACGCGCGTGCCGAGGCTGACTTTGAAATAAATACTAAGGCGGAATTCGAAATAGAGGTTGTGCTCCAGCACTTAGAAAACCAGAATAAGATGATCTTGGAGATTTTGCGCCGTCTCGACCGGCATACATAATTTTTACGGGCAAACAAAAAACACCCCCGACATACCGTCGGGGGTGTTTTTTATTGTTTATCTACCGCCGAAATCCCTGCGAGGGGCGTTCTGACGGTGACAGTCCCTGCAGAGAAGCTGGTCGAGCCGAGCTGGGTCGGGCTGAAAAGGAAGTTCCTTTATCGGGCCGGCGCACTTCGAGCACTTCCAATCTCCCGAGAACATCTGACGCTGGAAGTTACCGCCTCCCATGCCGCCATTGTTGCGTTCGAATGCCATTAGTGTCTTTTTTGCTTTATAAACGACTTTCCGAGACTAAAGACAAACGGCATTCGCCTATTTGTTCGTTAAATCTTCGTTGCCTAGAGCATAGCATGGCAGAGGATTACTGTCCATAAAATGGCGTATGATATCATCATACTATGCAGTTCGCTCGTTTCGACGCTCTCGTCGTCCACCGCATTAAAAAAATCGCAGAGCCTGCCGCGCGCGGGGCGCTTTTTATAATATTTTTCTGGTTCGGCCTGCTTAAAGTTTTAGATATTAGCCCCGCCGAACCGCTTGTTGCAGCGCTTTTAGAAAATACATTGCCATTCGTTTCTTTCGAAGCATTTCGCATATTCTTCGGTTCGTACGAAATGGTTATTGGGTTAGCATTTCTTATTGCCGGCGCAGAACGGCTTGCAATAGCGCTCTTATTACCGCATATGCTCGCTGCATTCTTACCGCTCGTTCTATTGCCCAACGAAACGTGGGCGAGCATCCTCGTACCCACCTTTACCGGCCAGTACATAATTAAGAACTTGATTATTATTGCGCTTGCGCTTTCAGTGGCGGCTCGCTTACACCCCCTATCTAAAACTCGAAAATCGAAAATTATTTCGTAACATCGCGGTCCTTCCACATCTTAGGCAGCATATCCCTCGGCTTCCATTCCTTTTTGATTTTCTTCAGGTTCGCAGATGATTGGTACTTGCTGTCATCTTTTTTGCCATATGATGCCGCATTGCCTACTTCGTGAAGCGGCTCTACTTCGAAAAATACAATTTGCGCGATGCGGCGGCCCACAACGAGCGGTATGTGGTAGTACCTGCTGTGGTTTGTTATCTGCATCGTCCAGCGGTTAACATAGCCAACATCTCCCCAGCCAGCGCACTTGCATACGCTTATGAAGTTGCGCGCGGTCGATGATCGCGCTTTAAGCATCGTGTCTACCACTTCCGTGCCGCCAATAAATTCTTCGGTGTGCGCTAAGACGGTCTCCATCGGCGCAAGCCATATCACCATATCGTCTTTCTTAATGCCCGCTACGCCATCCTTGCCGAACTTTTCGGCCACGGCATGTTTTTTACCCCATACGCGGTAGGTGTCTTCTTCGTTATATAAATTAAAAACCGCGTTGCCTCCTGTGGGTGCTTGCTCGCGGTAGTAGTGCGCGCCGAGCGTTACGTCGTAGCTCGCGTTACCGAGGTTTTTCTCATTATACGCGTCGATCGTTATAGTTCCTTTTTTGATATGCCGTACAATTGCGGGTGCTGATAGTAACATAGTGCGAGCATAAGAAAACCCCGACCGCACGTCAAGCGCGCGGTCGGGGTCGGTTGGTTTTCTGCTTCGGCAATACTTGCTTATTCGGCAATCAGCTCACGTTTCGGTTTGCCGCGGGCGAAGACGTATTTTGGCGTCATATCCGCCCGTGAGAATTGCGCCCACCATTTGTAGCGCCCGCGAAGAGCATTTTCCATAGCGAGGAACACTTGACGCACTTCGTGGTTTACGCTGTAGTCCGTCCTTTGCCAATTACAGAATTCGGCTTGGCGCGCGTTGCACCCAAAGGTGAAACCTACGTTGAAGCCGATCGGTAGCATGTACTGCCGCATGAATACGGGCGTATTCAGCAGGCGTTGCCATTCTTCTCGCGCGAATTCTTCGATAACGGCGAAGCCGATATCTAATTCTACGGGGTGCGGCTTGTCGTAAACATAAAAGCCGAGTTCAGGCGTGAGTAGCGTGCGCCGGTGGGTCGAAAACCCTTGCCGGTGTAAATCGCGCCATCCACGGAACGACATCATGCCTTTCAAGCGGACGCCGACTGCCTCGAATTCGTTTGGTAGCTTGTCGTGGTCCGCACGCCCCGCACCGTAGAGGAGCGTATGCACTTCCTCCATGCTCGCAACGTTTGCGAATCCTTCTTTCATACAGAACATATCGAGTAAGTTCCGCGTCGGGTAATCTCCTTCTAAATAAATTGGCAGACGGCAGTTTTTGAACGCCGCCGTCGAAAGGTAGCTCCAGCCGGCATGTTCCGATATTGTCGGCTCGTAATGCCGACAGAATTGGTTCGCGCCGATTTTTGCAGCTTCTTTCAGGATCATTTGCACGATAGCGTTGTTTTCGGGCGTGCCGTCGAGCAGTAAGTGCCGCAAGACGCTTGGCAGGGCTTCGCCGCTGACCGTCGCGCACACCGAAGTGAGCGTGGCGGCTGGTAGAAAGTTACCGAGCACGTCGAATGATTCTCCCATGACGCCGAGCTTGAGCGCGGCTTCGTTGCTAGAGTAATCATTGCCGTACTTGTCGAACAAATAGCGCGGAAACGCACCGTCCACATCAGCACCAAGAAGCTCCGCGTATAACTCAAAGGCCCGTTTAATCGTTCTTTCTGCAAAAAACAGACTATCTCCCAAAATTCTGATTTCGTTTTCAATTGGGTACCATTGCGGATCTGTCATGTTGACATACCGCGTGGACCGTTCTATGAATCCGGCTCCGGGGCGTGACCATTCAAGCGACTTTGCCGCGAGGATAGAGATGCCTTCGAAGCAGATCGTGACGGATGCCACGCGAGCGATGGAATTGTGCCCGTAGGCGTCAAGCCACGTGCTTAAGAATCCTTTCGTCCGCTTCGTGTTCGTGATGGATTGGATGTAGTCGGGATCCATCACGATGCTTCTCGTAAAATTTTCGTAACAAGCGCGCGTAGCTTCGCTGTGGGCGTAAAAGCCGTCGAGCGACGTGATATCGCTCGCCTTAAGAAAATCAGCGATCTTGCCGCCATACTCCGTTTCGACTTCCGGTAACGTGCCAGCGATGAGCGAGATGAGGTAGGTGTCAACAAATACCCCGCGGATGCCGCGGGGGTTCGCCATGCGCGAATACATCGCGGCAAACGTGGCGAGTACATTTGCTGGCAGTCCGTGGACGAAGAAAATCTTTTGGTCGCAATTAGTAAAAAATTGCTCCAATACGTACATTTCTTTAGGAGTGAAGCTGTAGTTGACTTTCGCGCCGATATATTCGTCGGCGTGGGCAAGCAGATCCTGCTTGCGATCTTCGGGAAGCTGAAACATTGGTCTATCTCCTCGGGTTGGGACGGATGGCAAAAGTGCCGTAAAGTTGTCAACAAAACCGAGGTCAGCATACGGCGAAAGGTATTTTTTGGCAAGAGAAAGCCCCGAACGCGCTCGTGTAGCGTTCAGGGTTTTTTTTGCGGATAGGGCGTCAATACCCGACGACAGGGGCGACGATTGCCCAAATCTTTTCGTGGATTTCTTGGGGTGATAAATGCCGTCCATCTTCGAAACATTCCACCGGAACGTATTTATCGGGAAACATATCCACGAGTTCGCGATAGACTGTGTATGTCTGTCGCAGATGGTTGATGTCGGCTTCGTGCAAGTCAAGATCCTTCCCTTCGAGGTGCGCTCGCCGGGCTTTTTGAAGGACGAGTGTACGGCTCGCTTCGGGTGGGATAAAGAGCACGGGATTGATGTCGGGCACGGGAATACCATGCGTTTGGTATTCCACTATGTCATTCCATTTAAAGAACGCGTGGCGTTTGCCGCTGTCGGCGATTTTTCCGCCTTGATGCGCTAAATTAGAGCCCACATATCGATTACATACCACCATTTTCCCGCAATGGAGAGCATCGCGAATATTCACTGCCGCCGCATGGCGATCGAGCATAAAGAAGAACGATCCGAGATGTGGTCCAATGGTTTCGAGTGAACCGTATTTCCCATTTAGATATTGCTCAACATACCATGCCGGGGGTTTTTTGTATTGGGGAAAATCGAATAGGGCGATGGCATGCCCTTCTAATTCGAGGCGGGTGACAAGTAATGCTACTTGAGTTCCTTTTCCGGCACCGTCGATGCCTTCGATGGTGATAAGGCGTCCACTGCTCATGGCTATTGCTCCAAAAAAAGAGGGGTGATGTGCGATAGTGCCGAAGGGCTTTTTTTAGAGTGTCATATTGCTTGATGGTTTTCAACCGTGATACGGTTTATGCATATGGAACAAACAAACCAAGCTTCGCCCAAAGACGTATTTTTGCACCTATTTTCGATAGTCGCTCTCTATATTTCCGCCGGCGCTTTTGTTTCGCTGATATTCGATTATATAAATATTTATTTGCCGGACGCGCTCAATACGTACGAAGCGCAGGCGGCATACGGTTCTATTCGCTTTGCGATTGCGTCGCTTGTGGTGGTTTTCCCCGCTTATATTTACAGTTCATTGCTTTTGGAGCGGGGATACGTGGCTAATCCCGCCATGCGCGAAATAAAAACGCGCAAGTGGCTTATATACTTTACGCTCTTCCTCGCGGCCGTAATTATTGCCGGCGACGTGGTGTCGCTCGTGTATTCGCTTTTGAACGGCGACCTTACCACGCGCTTCGCGCTTAAAGCCGTCACGGTATTCCTCGTGTCGGGGGCAGTTTTCGGGCATTACTCGCCACGCGCGGGCGGAGCTCCCCGTATCGGGGGTGTGGCGTAACGTTACTACGCATATGAAAATTCTTCCGAGTATCGTAATAGGGGTAGTGGTGGTTTCGGTCGTCGCTGGCTTTTTCGTTGTTGGTTCGCCCACCACCGAGCGCGTGCGCCGGTTCGACGAGCGGCGCGTTAGTGATTTGCAGACAATTCAGTGGGAGGTAATCAATTATTGGCAAAAGAAATACGAGTTGCCATCTGGGCTCGAAGCGTTACGTGACGACGTGCGGGGTTTTAGGGTGCCGACGGATCCCGCGACGGGTGTGGAATACGGTTACGCGATAGAGGCTCCTTCCGACGGGCCAGTATTTTCCCTGTGTGCGGATTTCAGCATGGAAAATCGTGGCGCGGGCGACCCCGTATATAAGCAGGATAATTGGGATCATCCCGCGGGCTCTTTCTGCTTTAGGCGCGCGGTGGATGAGGACTTGTATCCGCCTGTTCCAATGGAGTCAGTTCCCCTGATACCGTAAAAACCTCCCCGCATTTTAACGCGGGGAATTAGGGGGTTTTTGCTCCAGAGATGTGCTGGCAAGACAATAGTTCGTCATCGTCGCTTCGCTTCCCCCTCACATGTATTGAAAAGTTTAAACCTCGTCCTACTCGGGATACCTTTTAAATCAGCGTTGCAATAGCGAATACGGTTCGCCTCATGCGAGCATAGGTAGTAAAATAACAAAAGGGTCGCTGTTAATTTTGATTTTTTCAATTGTAAAAATATATGCGTGACAAGATAATCTGCACGAACACCGGTATGTTCCTTATTCGTTTAGGGCTCGGTCTCGTTTTCATCGCGCACGGCTGGGAAAAGCTTTCGCACTTGCAGGAAACAATCGATTTCTTCGTAACGGTGGGACTTCCGGCATTTGTTGCATACCTCGTTTCGCTCGGCGAATTCGCCTTTGGCATCGCGATGATTCTCGGTCTTTGGATCAAGTGGGCAGGGTTTGGTATCGCCATTATCATGGCGGGCGCCGTTTACTTCACGTGGGGTAACGGGTTCACAGGCGGCTACGAATTCCCGCTCATACTTCTCCTTGTCGCACTTGGTATTGCGTTTACGGGGCCAGGAACGGCAACGATTTATGCGTTAAAGAAAGGTAATTAGTTTTCAAAGCCGCTTTCCGCTATCCTTTCGGGATATGGAAAGCGGTTTTGATTTGCGTGTAAAAATTATTTTGCGGGAGTTAAAAAGGCTGTTTCCTAAGCCAGAAATTGCTTTGACGTATTCGAATAATTGGGAGTTGATGGTTGCCGTACAGCTATCCGCCCAATGCACCGACAAGCGGGTAAATATCGTGACCCCTGTGCTTTTTAAAAAATATCCGAAGCTCGAAGATTATTGCGCGGCGAGTCCCGCCGAGTTCGAAAAGGATATTCATTCAACAGGATTTTTTAGGAATAAGACGAAGAATATTTTGGCGGCGGCAAAGATTATCAAGGAAAAGTTTCATGGCGAGATTCCGCGCACCATGAAAGAGATTCTTACGCTTCCGGGGGTGGCGCGGAAAACGGCGAACGTCGTCCTTGGTAACGCTTATGGCGTAGTGGAGGGTATTGCAGTCGATACGCACGTAATGCGTTTGGCGCAAAAGCTCGGGCTTACGAAATATAAAGATCCGATAAAAATTGAGCGTGACTTAATGGCTGCTATCCCCAAGAAAGAATGGTTCTCATTCACGTACCGGCTAATAGATTACGGCCGCGCGTACTGCGTGGCGCGGCCGCATGCCCATGCGGATTGCCCCTTGACCGTAGCACTTTCGAAATAAGAAAAACGGGTTTATCGTAGTAACAGATATGAAATACACCACGAAAGCAACGGATATAGAATTGTCGGTTTCCGTACAGGAGTATATCGGTAAAAAGATGGCGGCCTTGGATAAGATTGCTGCCCATTTTGAAGGTGCGGTTACTGCACAGGTAGAGGCGGGGCGCACGACGCGCCATCACCGCACGGGCGACGTGTTCCGCGTGGAAATCATGGTGCATGTAAAGGGTGGGGATTTGCGTGCCGAGGCAACGGGCAAAACGGTGCTTGAGGCTATGGATAAGGCGCAGGAAGATATGCGTACGGAATTAGAACGTCTTAAGGAAAAGAGCGTAGATAGCGTAAAGACCGGTGGGAGGGCGATAAAGAAATTAATTAAAGGGGAATAAGCGTTTCTGGATATTATGTACTATTCTATGCGACCGCATAAAATAGTACATATTCAAAAAATAATGGATTGTATTCGAGAAGGGATCATAGCCGTATGGAAGCCAGCGGGCATGTCGTCGCATGACGTTATTAACCGCGTCCGCAGGGCGTCTGGTATCCGCACTGTAGGGCATGCGGGCACGCTCGACCCCTTAGCGCGAGGAGTTTTAGTTATTGGCGTTGGCCGCACAGCCACGCGCGGGCTTGCGGCAGAAGTACAAAAAGAAAAGGAATACGTAACAACGGTACGCTTAGGTGCAACGAGCTCTACGGACGACGAAGAAGGCGAAAAAACGCCGCATGAAGTTGCGGATATTCCTTCGCGTGAGGCGGTGGATGCTGCTGTGCAAAAGTTCGTGGGCGAAATAATGCAGGTTCCGCCGATATATAGCGCACTAAAAATTAAAGGAAAACCGGCGTATGCGTATGCGCGCGAAGGGAAGGATGTGGTGATGCAGGCGCGGCCGGTTGTCATTAAGGAAATCGAAGTATTGTCGTATGACTATCCCGCTATCCGCGTGCGTGCAGTAACGGGTGCGGGCGTATATATCCGCTCCTTAGCCCGCGATATCGGCGTGGCACTCGGTACGGGCGCCTATATGGTGGACTTAGAGCGTACACGCGTCGGGGAATATACGAAAAGTCAGTGTATTCAATGATATCATTGCGTTTTTTAATTTCATACGTGGTATGCTTTACAAATGGATGAAATACAAGAAGCAAATAAGTGCGAAACGTGCGTAGCGGGTACTGATACGTGTGGATGCGGAAAGTGCGGCAGTCCGGATTGCATGCGGTGTAAAGCGTGCTGTGGGAAGACTTGTGGCACTAACTGCGTGGGTTGCGAATGCGCTAAGAAGTAGCGAATGAAAAAGGTTCTTTTGGTTGCCGCGTCCCCATTTCTCGTTGGCTATCTTGGGTACGGCATCGTGCACTATATCCGCAAGAAGGATGATATGCACTTCGCGGCGTTAAGCGACATAGTAGAGTGGTTCCTCGGTTAACGGAGTGGGTAGTGAGTAGTGGATAGACAAAACCGCCATAAGGATTTCCCTTTGTGGCGGTTTTGTTATGCTTCTAGGCGTGGAAATAAAAGAGTTTCAAAAAACCGTGTGGGGTTATTATGCCGTAAACAAGCGGGCTATGCCGTGGCGGGAGAAAATAACGCCATACTATGTGTTCGTTTCGGAGGTTATGCTCCAGCAAACACAGGTTGCGCGCGTTATGGAAAAATTCCCGCAATTTATAAAGCTATTTCCAAATTTCAAAGCGCTCGCGGAAGCACCTCTTAACGAACTGCTTAGTGCGTGGCAGGGCATGGGTTATAACCGCCGCGCGTTGTATTTAAAGAAGGCGGCTGAAGTAGTAATGCGTGACTACCGCGGCCGCTTGCCGCAAAGTCCGGAAGAGCTCGAAAAATTAGCCGGTATCGGCCCTGCGACTGCACGGTCTATCGCGGTCTTTGCCTGGAACAGCCCCGAATTTTTTATAGAAACGAACGTCCGTGCCGTATTTTTACATCACTTTTTTGCCGGCAGGTCAGGCGTGAAGGATGGCGATATACTCCCATTAGTCAAAAAGGCATTACCACTCCCCAGCCTTCGCCAAGGCTCCGGCGGGCAAGCGCGCGAGTGGTACTACGCGCTTATGGATTACGGCACGATGCTTAAGAAGGTTAATAAGAACCCGAGTCGCGCCTCAGCGCACTATGTAAAGCAATCAAAGTTCGAAGGATCCGTACGCGAAACGCGCGGGAAGATCGTAAGGCTGCTCACGAACAGCTCGTTTACGGAAACGGCACTTGCAAAACGTGCGTCTGAGCCTATAGATAAAATCAAAACTGCTTTGGGCGGCCTCATGCGTGATGGCCTTATAAAAAAGGATGGATATACATTCCGAATCATTTAATTAATTCTGTATATTTTATCTCCTATGGATGAATATAATAGAAGAAAAGAAATAAAAAAATGCAGAATAGAATATGAGGCGGCTCTCAAACCTGGCGGTTCATGCTAATCACCCTATATGTAAGTAATAAGTCAGTGCTGTATACTAAGGGGGAATGATTATTCCTAATTTTAAGGGGGAGGTTGAGAGCGACGGCGCGACGCGCGCGAAATACAGCCGCGACGCAAGCTTGTTTAAAGTTATGCCGCAGGCGGTTGTGTTTCCACGCAACGCAAGCGACGTTACGGCGCTCGTGGCGTTTGCGAATGCTAACGCGCATCTCGGTATTTCTCTTACCGCGCGCGCGGCGGGCACGGACATGTCGGGCGGTCCCTTAACCGAGTCTGTCGTCGTAGACTTCACGCGGCACATGAACGCCATCCGCGAAGTGCGGTACGGCATGGCGGTTGCGGAGCCCGGCGTTTATTACCGCGATTTCGAAAAGGCGATTGCAGCGCAGGATTTTTTATTGCCGAGTTATACCGCGTCAAAAGCTTTGTGCGCCGTGGGCGGTATGGTGGCAAATAATTCGGGTGGGGAAAAAACGTTGCGCTACGGAAAGACCGCAGATTATGTGCGGCGTCTGAATGTTGTTCTTTCCGACGGCAAGGAATATATTTTACAGCCTCTTAATTCAATGCAATTACGTGCCAAGCTCCGGCAGGCAGATTTCGAGGGTGGTATCTATCGCGATATGTATCAGCTTATTACGGACAATACCGCCATACTCGCAGCCGCAAAGCCGCGCGTCAGTAAAAACTCCGCCGGTTATGCGTTGTGGGACGTATATGACGGAAAAATATTTGACCTTACGCGGCTTTTCAGCGGCTCGCAAGGGACGCTCGGCATAATTACCGAAATAGAGTTTAGGACTATTAGGCCGAAGAAGTATTCGCGCCTGCTCATTATATTTTTAAACGACACGAAGCGTTTAGGGGATATTGTGCATGGCATACTCGCTTTTAAACCCGAGAGTTTCGAGTCGTACGATAATAATACGTTGTGGCTTGGAATGCGCTATATGCTTTTTCGGTTCGGTTTGCGGTTTTTGCCCGAGATGTGGATGGCGGTGCGTAATGGCGGCTTACCCAAGCTCGTATTGCTCGCCGAATTTACTGGCGATTCGGAGGAAGAAACGCTTGCGCGCGCGCGGCAGGCTATGCGTGACATACGCCGTTTCGGTTGCACTATGCGTATTACGAATACTGTCCGCGACGCAGAAAAATATTGGGCTATACGGCGCGAGAGTTTTAATTTACTTCGCACAAAAATACGGGGTCGACAAACGGCCCCCTTCGTTGACGACATTATCGTTTTACCGGAATACCTACCAACGTTTTTACCCGAACTTAATGCCCTTTTCACGCCATATATGGCCGACATGACGTATACGATTGCCGGCCATGCGGGTGACGGCAATTTCCACATCATACCGCTTATGGATTTATCGAGCGCGCGCGTGCGGCAGATTATTCCCGTTCTTATGGACGCCGTCTATGCGCTTGTCATGCGGTATAAGGGTTCGATTACGGCGGAGCATAACGACGGCATTATTCGTACGCCTTATTTAGAGCAGATGTACGGCAAAGAAATCTGCGCCTTATTTGCGAAAGCGAAGCATATCTTCGATCCTAAAAATATTTTTAATCCGAATAAAAAAGTCGGCGGTACGAAAGAATACGCGTTCACGCATATCCGCACTGAATGAAGTACATCCCGTACGGTATCGCGTTTGGTGTCTTTGTTACGGCTATTCTCATGGCGCCCCCGCATACAGCGCAATTTTCTTTTCCTGTGCCGAAGCGCGCCTTGCCTGTCATGGAAAAAAAGCAGGTTATTCCGGTCGAAAAAAAGCAGTCTGCGCCTAAGGTTTCTGCGCAACCTAGTTCGCCTCCGCCTACCGTTATCGAAGCGCCTACTCCGCCCGTTCAAAAAACCGTTACGGATATCCCCATAGACCTCCGGTCGGTAGTCGTCGTTAAATGCCTTTTTAAAAACGCGGCGGGTGATCAGACGACTACGTACGGATCGGGCGTCATGGTTGGCGCGGAAGGATACGTGCTGACGGCGCGTCATGTCGTCGATATAAAATACACATATGGGATAACCGGTGGCAAGCAGGGATTACAGAATTATTCTTTGGATTCGTGCCGCATCGCCGTGCCGCCCGATGGTATAAAAACCCCGACGGTTGAAGATATCCGTAGACTTAACTCTTTCACGCCGGTTACCGAATTCGCATACGTCGCCCACGTAGCGTTCGTGTCGCCGGAGCCGACGGTAAGCGGTATGAGCGACGGGGAGTACGATTTCGCGGATAGCGCTCTTATGCGTATTACCTCGGCTGTGAGCGGCACAATGCCACGTTCGTTTATCGCGAGTCCTATGAAAATTTTCGAACTTCCTGTTACGGGCGACGAAGTCGTAAGTTTTGGCTTCCCGAGCGGCGTGCCGTCGTATGGAAATAACTTTTATTTGCAGGGGAGTATGGGGGAAATTAAGGATATTGTGGGTGGTGATAAGCTTTTTAAGAATCAGCCCGTGGGGATGACGGCGGTTATGGAGATAATCGGCGGCCGGTCTGGCTCGCCGGTATTTTGGCACGGGTACGTCATAGGTGTGGTCAGCGCTAAAGAAGATTATTCGCGTAATAGCACTCTATCCGCCATTTTTCCGCTTGCGCGGTTCGCAAGCGAAGCGGGTATTGCCGTATTAAAGTAAACGGTATATTATATATTTAGCTATTTGATCGTTTATGGGGATACAATCCTTTTCATCTCATTCACAGGAGAAACTGAATGAACGCGCTTTTAGATAGGTCGATGCATGTCAGCCGTAAGCATTTTATGGCATTCGTCCATCCGCCGGAGCCAGTCGCTATTCAGGCTATTAATCGGCCATCGCTTGGGGTTTTGCAGGCAACATTTCCTTGGATCGATTGTATTGGGCCCGATTCTTCGGTGACGCTTGTATGCTCCCTCTATATCGGGGCGCCCATCATCGGGGAAAAGACAAGAAGGGGGGATAGAGCTATTTCGCAGGTTATCGACGATCGCTTTAATTACTTTCAGCCATCCCTTTTGGGAATTCAGCATGCGTGGGAACTGTGTCGCAATCAGTATGAAATTCCATTTTTGCGTTTGCTAAAAATTCACCGCATTTGGTTTTACGGGCTTTCTGTGTATGAATCTTCTGGTGGAGAATTGCGTCCCGTGATGGTGCGTAAGAGCGATACCGACCAGTGGCTCACGCGACTCATTCCTGCATGCGATTATTATCCTAATACGGATTGCCTCGCGTTCGCCCAATTGTAGTGCTGTGTCGTACACTGTCTTTCAAGGCGGGGATTCTAAATCCCCGCTTTTTTCATAGTTTGTACAGATTGACACTATTTTTTAGGGGGCATACGATACTTCCCATATGGATATGAAAAATATGCCGCAGAATGATGCGGAAAAGAGTCAGGCGGGGACTAATCTCGTCATCGTAATTTTAGTGCTCGTTATCGTGGTTGCGGGCGTAAAGCTTTTAATGTCGTCTAATTCGGCAATCGCCCCCGAAAGCGAAACAGCGACGGAGGAGGCAACTTCGACGGTAGCAGACGCAGAAGAATTGGGTGTGGAAGAGTCTGGTGTAATGCCCGTGATAGAGGAAGATGTAATGCCGGAAGTAGTGGTAGGAAGTGTGACTACGCCTATGCCAGCGGGTAAGGGCGAGGTGGCGTTTTCGGTGCTCGCGAAGGATGCGGTTGCGGTACGCGCGATATACGTACATAACCCGGCGCGCGCAAGCGAGGGAGATGCGGCGTGGATTCAAGTCTACGATGGCTATCGTGCGGTACCAGCAGGTCAGTCGACGCTCGTATTTACCGTATCGCTTTCGGCGATGCAGTACGACGAGGTAAGGGTGAGGACATTAAACGTCTCCTCGGGCATTCCCGACGAAGTCGTGAAAATGATGCCGATAACGGTAATGGCAAACGAGAAATCGCTTATCACAATAGAAATATAAAGCGAATCCAGAGAAACACAGCCGACAAGGCTGTGTTTTTTTTGCGCAATTCCGTATGATGTATGCAATGAGCATCACTGCGTTATTCGATATCTTTATTTTTTCCTTTTTCGTGTATGGGCTTATTATGCTTTTAAAGCAGACGCGCGCGCTTTTCATCGTCTACGGAATAATTATCGTTTCTTTCGTATACGGCGCGGCAAAAATATTTGATTTTCCTCTTACGGCGCAGGCGCTCAATCTTTTTTTTAGCGTCTTCCTTATCGGTATCGTAATACTCTTTCAGTCTGAACTGCGTCGCTATTTTGAGATTATCGCTATTATCCTTTCCCCGACGGCTAAAAATATAGGCAAAAAACCGGTGACGGAAGACATTGACCGCGTCGTGCGCGTCGCCGAACGGTTTGCTAAGGAAAAAACTGGCATGCTTGTGGTATTCGCTGGCCGCGAATCGCTCGGGCGACACCTTTCGGGCGGTTTTGACCTGTATGGGAAGATCTCCGAACCGCTTCTCGAAAGCATTTTTGACGCGTCGAGTCCAGGGCATGACGGCGCGCTTATTATCGAGGGTAAGACGATTACGAAGTTCGGCGTGCATTTGCCGTTATCGCAGGACTTCGGGCAGATCGAGATATATGGCACGCGCCATAGCGCGGGCTTGGGTATTGCCGAGGTATCCGACGCCCTCGCGGTAATCGTTTCGGAGGAAAAGGGGACAATTTCCGTCGCACGGGATGGCACGCTTAAGGCCGTAAAGTCAGGGGCGGATCTGCGTACTACAATCAGCGGTTTTTTGCGCGAAAAGCATGCAAAAAAGATATTTTTTCCGCTTTCTGGAGCGGTTAAAAATATTCCCGAAAAGGTCTTAGCGGTGCTTCTTGCGGTTGTCGCGTGGTTTATTCTGGTTTTCCCGCATGGCAATTAAAATTAAGCATCACATAAAAAAGCATTGTGCGTTTGCGTGCGCCCTTACGCTTATTCTTGCCTTTGGTCTTTTTTGTATTTATTTGTGTGTTGTGTGGAACGGCATGTACCGCCTGCCGCGCCACATAGCCCGCGGGCCGCACCCCGTGTCCCTTGCGAGTCCGATGCCGCCCGTAACGTATCCCGAAGAGGTTCGTGCGCTCTATATTACCGCTTCAACTGCGTACAGCCCGCGCATGGAAGATATTGTGCGGCTTATTAAGGCCTCAGAAGGTGATTACGCCCCGAACGCAGTCGTAATAGACATACAGGACGCGACTGGCCGTGTGGTGATGGACGATGAGATGCGTATGCTTGTCCGCCAACTGCGTTTTTTGAAGATTTTCCCCATAGCGCGCGTCGTCGCCTTCCAAAACAATGCGGTGGCGAAAGCGAACCCGTCATGGGCGATACAGCTTGCAAGTGGCGCTCTTTGGCGCGATAACGGCGGCCGGTATTGGCTTGACGCGAGCAATAAGAAGGCATGGGAATACGTGGCGGGGATTTCGCGCGACGCTATTAAGGCGGGCTTTGCGGAAATTAACCTCGATTATTTCCGTTTTCCATCCGAGGGGGTAGCGAACGCCGTATATCCTTTTTGGAGCGAGGCTGTCGGTACGAAGCCGGATGTGATAGTTTCCGTAGCAAAATACCTCAAGCAGACCCTAAAGGGTGAATATCCCGACGTGCGCCTTACAGCAGATATTTTCGGTTACACGTTCATGCGCAAGTACGATATGGGTATTGGTCAGTCTGCGCCTGCTTTAGCAGCCGTGCTTGATGACGTGTGCCCCATGATCTACCCGTCACATTACAGCACTGGTAATTTTAATTTTAAGAACCCCGCAGAGCACCCGTACGAAGTAATGGCACAGACGCTCGCGAAGGGTAAGGAGATTTTTGCAGATGCGGGCGTGCCGTTTACGAATATCCGCCCGTGGGTGCAGGACTTTGATATGGGTGCAGTATATACCCCCTTTATGGTGCGCGAGCAGATGCGGGCTATTGCAGACGCAGGGCTAAAGAGCCAGTGGCTCATATGGAACCCGCGTAACAAATACCGCGAAGCTATCTTTATGGATGCAGGCGATGCGGTTGTTTTAAAAAACTAGTACACTGTAGTTATGTACGAAGACGACGATTTTCCGCGCCGGCAAAAACGGCGTTCCGGTGGGGGTGGTAATTCCCTCATGTATCTTTTTTTGTTCATAGTCGTGATTGGTGGAATCTATTATGCATGGGGCGGGGATTTTAGTGCGGCGAATACTAAGAAGATTTTTAAGGGGGATTTTTCTTCGTTCGGTAAAGTTTCTTTTACTACCGCAACATCAACGTTAAAAGAGGGTGAGACGTTGCAGGAGAAGGGAAAAAAGCTCGTTGATTCGGCAGTCGAGACGGTGCTTGAAAAGCCAAAGGAGGCGGTAACGGATTTCATAAAAGATATTTCAAAGACGGCGGTTGATACTGCCCGTAAGGAAGCGACACAAATATTTGGCATTTCGGCAACAGGTGTGAGCGCCTTACCATCGAATGTGTCTATTGTAAGGCCTGCGGGGCAGATGATGTCCTTCGTTGTCGGCGCGGATACCGAAGATATTTTATATACGGTTGATTGGGGTGATAAGCAAACGACGTCGGGTACAGTGCCGCAGAAAAGCGAAAAAACATTAAGTCATGCGTGGACGGCGGCTGGCGATTATTTAATCACCGTAGAAACAACCGGCACCGAGTCCGGTAAGAAGGTGTATTCGTTCCCCATGAGCATACAAAAATAAGAAAAGCCGCTGTGCATCCTGCGCAGCGGCTTTTTTCATTTTTTCTTCCCCATGGCCTTTTTTTTGGTTTTGCGGGGGAATGACGGGGGCTTGATCATGGCGATCCACTCTTGGGCAATTTCCGTTGCCATGACGCTTATTTTGTCTTTGATGGTGCCTAAGGAGATCCTCGTATTCCATTCTTCGACGGGCATGCGCACAATCTTTTTTTCTTGCGCTTTACGCGCCTTCCTATTCGCATCCCATTCCTCAAATTTTTGATACGTGAATAGTTCACTCGCCCATTGCCCGTACGGTGAAGTACGTGGATTTTTCGGCTCTTCTGCGCAGGGGATGCAATCGTAGGCAACGCAGACACGAAAGGGGGAGTCATCCTTCATCGCAATCTCTTCGGGGGTCGTCCGCGGATCGATTCCATGTAACAATCCTTCAAAATAATCGTCATCTTCGCAATTTTCATTGTCATCGGCAGGAAGGTTGGTAAGTGTATTTTTTTTCGGCTCATGTACGCGATGCCGCTCCGCATCCACAAGATTCACCTTTCCATTTATCCGCATACTCTCTTGTATTTGTCGCATGAGAGCACTCGTGATTGCCTCCTTGCTGTATATTCTTTCGGGTTCGTAGCGGGGTAAGATGAGTAGTCCGTTGTGATTTATACAAACGATTTCTTTATTGTTAGTTGTGATGTAGACAACGAATAAGAGTGGCAAGTCCATGGTTTGATTCCTTGAATAGGGGGTATTTTTCAGTTGGGAGATTGCTGGGGATTAGAATGCTCCTTGTAATGTAATCAGTCAATAAGGTTTATATGATATACTTATGGTATGAAACAAATTCTTTCGTGCGTTGCGGCGACGGCATTATCCGCGCTCATTATAAGTACGGCATTTGCGTTTACCGAACCGACGGGCACGCCGCCCACTAAAAACGTTGCGGCGCCGCTTAACGTCGGCGCGGGTGTGCAGGAAAAAAGCGGCGGCCTCGTTATGCAGACTATGAAGTCTGCAAGCATAACGCTCGGTGAGAGCACGCGCACATCATGGCTCGATGCCGGCTCGGCGTGTAATTGGGAGGGGTGGAAGTGCGACTGCCGGAGCGATGGAAGTAGTTTTGCCTCGATTGCTATTACGAATGGCGCCCACTGTTCTGGTGGGCAGTTGCGTGATATGCGGATTATGGACTTACAAATCAGTTCTAAAGGTAAAACATGTGGATCAAAAGCTCCTTCTGGATGCACAGCCTCGTTATATACCTATAAGAACATAGTAAGCGGTGGCAGCGGCAGTAGTAGCGACGTTTGGTATAACCCTGTTTCTTGGTTTTATTAATGTATGGGGTTTTTTTTCCTTCCAGTCGTAGCTCTCATAGGTCTTAACGGCTACGCATGGTCCGAGAATATTGGCTGGCTTTCGTTCCAGGGACCGGCGCACCAAGTGACTATTAACGACGAAACGGGCGCCTATGGCGGCTACGCATGGTCTTCGCATATCGGCTGGGTTAAGTTCGCCGGTGATCGCGCGCGCGTATGTTCCGCTACCGAGGGCGGGGATTGCTCGAATGTAATTAGCAGTAATGTTTCCGGTTGGGATGGCATTATAAAGCTAGCGGGCGCTACGTATAAGACGGAAATAACGGGAACGGCGGAAACTGGCTGTTCACTTACGGGTTACGCATGGGGGTCAGACGTAGTTGGCTGGCTTAAAATGAAGGGCGCAAATTACGGCGTAAATTTAGAGCGGTGTATCGTGCCGCCGGAACCACCGAAGACGTACGACTTGTTGTGCAGCTTCAATGCCGGCCCGCGTGTGCTCGTGGCACCGCAAAAAACTGCACGCCTTACGTGGAGTTGTAATGATGCTGAGCGGTGCAGAATATCGGGCGTAGGTACGGTAACGCCCGCCTCCGGCGGCGGTATAACCGTAGCGCCTAAGTCAACGACGACATACACGCTTCATTGTGAAAATGATGGCGGACAGTCCGTTGATATTTCAAAAAAAGTGGAGGTGGTTAAGTCTCAGTTGTGTGAGATAAACCCCGCGGACCCGAGTTGCGAGTAGTAGGAGGAAAACGGTACTATATTTTCTTATGGATTATACGCTCATCACCCTAGCCGTTATTATCATCGCTGGATTTATAGCACTTTTTTTATTCATCAAGTCTAAGTTTGACGTGCCGCGCGACCGGTCCGCCGAGCAAGGCTTTTTAATGCTCCAAAACCAGATAGCGGAAATTACGCGCGCAAATGAGCTACTCCGTAAGTCGCTTGATGAAAAATTACAGGATGTTAATAAGCAGTCTCATATGCAGTTTGCATCGAGCGCGACGATGATGAAAGAAGTAACTGAAAAACTCGTGAAGCTTGATGCGACGAATAAGCAGGTCGCGCTCGGTATGGAGCAAATCCGTGGCTTGGAGGATATTTTGAAGAACCCGAAGCAGCGCGGAATACTTGGCGAATATCTTTTAGAAACGCTTCTAAAGAATGTCTTTGCTCCCAGCCAGTACCAAATGCAGTACGCGTTTAAAGACGGCGAGATAGTGGACGCCGTGGTTTTTTATGGCGCGGGCGAGGATCGAAAGATTATCCCGATAGATTCTAAGTTTAGTTTGGAAAACTATAACCGCTTAGTGGAGGCAAAGACTGACGTAGAGCGCAGCCAACTCGAAAAGGCGTTCCGCGCGGATTTAAAAAATCGCATCGACGAAACGGCTAAATATGTACGCCCGCAAGAAGGTACTATGGACTTTGCGTTTATGTTTATCCCCGCCGAGGCCATTTATTATGACTTACTCGTTAATCGCGTAGGCGCCGGCGCCGCGCAGGATTTAATAGAGTACGCAATGAAAGATAAGAAGGTGGTAATCGTTTCACCTACGTCATTTCTTGCGTATCTGCAGACGGTAATACAAGGCATTCGCCGCGAGCATTTTCATAAGGAAGTGGAGGTCATCATCAAACGCGTGCAGGACTTAGGCCGGCACTTAAAGGCATACGAAAGTTACTTTGGCAAAGTGGGTGGCCACTTAGGGACTACGGTAAACGCGTGGAACGCGGCGGCAAAAGAGCTAGGGAAAATTGATCGCGACGTTTTGAAGATTGGCGGCGCAGCCATGAGTATTGAGGTTAATTTGCTTGAAAAACCGCACGAAGGGGAGCATGATGGCGCGTAATGCGCCTCCCGCCATTTATTGAATCCGTTCGGAGGGGTGATGAAAGCAGTGACTTTGACCTTATTTTTATTACTTCTCGATTCCCGCTTTCATTCGTCCGCATTGTAGTATATGTGGTTGCTCCCTGGTATCCGCTTTGTTGGGATAAGAAAATACTGCTTATTCGCTCGCAAGCAATTGACACGAGTGCTAAACCGCATACAATAGTGGGTACTATGAGCAACATAAAACCCCTATCAGATCGCGTTTTTCTTGAGGCTATGGAGGAGGATCGCATGACTAAGTCGGGTATTGTCCTGCCTGATTCCGCCGAAAAGGAGCGGCCAATAAAAGGGCGCGTATATGCTGTGGGTGCCGGTAAACGTAATGATCGGGGGGATATTATGCACGTGTCCGTAAAAGTTGGCGACATCGTTTTATTTAAAAAATACGGGCCGGACGAAATTGAGCTTGAAGGTAAAAAATATTTAGTCGCCGAAGAAAGCGATATTTTAGCAATTCTCGAATCGTAACTCGTCGTATCTATTCACTACCCACTAACCACTACTCACTCATACAATGGCAAAACAAATCGTATTTAATGAAAAGGCGCGCTTAGCGCTGAAGCGCGGCGTAGATAAGGTGGCAAACGCCGTAAAGGTTACCCTCGGGCCGCGCGGCCGCGCCGTGGTGCTTGAAAAATCATACGGCTCGCCCGTAATAACTTTGGACGGCGTGACGGTAGCGAAAGAAATCGAGCTCGAAGACCGTATTGAAAACATCGGCGCGTCGCTTATTAAGGAAGTCGCGACGAAGACGAACGACAGCGCGGGCGACGGCACGACGACCGCCACGCTCTTGGCACAGGTCTTAATCCGTGAAGGCCTTAAAAACATCGCCTCGGGCGTTGACCCCGTAGCGCTTCGCCGCGGCATGGATAAGGCATATAACGCCACGCTTGGGGCGCTGAAGGCTTCTTCACGGCCGGTAGAGGGTAAGGAGGCAGCCGCACAGATTGCCACTATTTCTTCGCGCGACGCGGGTATCGGTGCGATGATCGCCGACGTTATTTATGAAGTGGGCACCGAAGGTGTCGTAACAGTTGAGCAATCGCAAACAACAGGCTTATCGAAAGATATTGTGAAGGGTTTGCAGTTCGACCGCGGTTACATCGCGCCCTATATGATGACAAACCCCGAACGTATGGAGGCAGTTTTGAACGACCCCTACGTTTTGGTTACTGATAAAAAGATTTCGGCAATTGCTGACATCTTACCGCTTCTTGAAAAAATCGTCGGCACGGGTAAAAAGGAGCTCGTGATAATTGCAGACGACGTGGACGGCGAGGCGCTTACGACTTTAATCGTTAACAAGCTCCGCGGAATATTTACGGTGCTTGCCGTAAAGGCGCCGGGCTTCGGCGACCGCCGCAAGGATATGTTGCAAGATATTGCGACGGTGACGGGCGCAGAATTTATTTCTGACGATTTGGGTCGTAAGCTCGAATCGGTTGATATAGAACACTTGGGCCGTGCGCACCGTATTGTTTCTACGAAAGACACGACGACAATTGTGGACGGTAAAGGCGATAAGATGGCAATAGAAGCGCGCGTAGCGCAGATCAAGGCGCAGATGGCGGTTACGGATAATGAATTTGACAAGGAGAAATTACAGGAGCGCTTAGGTAAACTTTCGGGCGGCGTAGCGGTAATCCGCGTGGGCGCGGCAACAGAAGTAGAGCAAAAAGAAAAGCAGCACCGCATCGAAGACGCGGTTGCGGCAACGAAGGCCGCTCTTGCGGAGGGAATCGTTCCGGGGGGTGGTGTAGCGCTTGTGCGTGCCATGAAGTCCGTTGAGGAATTAATCGCATCCTTAGATAAGGATGCTGTAGCAGAAACCCTCGGCGCGAAGATCGTGTGGGGCGCATTGTCTGCCCCCTTAATGCAGATTGCCGAAAACGCCGGCTTTAACGGCGCGGTGGTCTTGGATAAGGTGCTCGCAGAAAAAGACGATTACGGCTTTAATGCAGCGTCCGGCACCTATATGCACCTTATTAAAGCCGGTATTATCGACCCCACGAAAGTTTCTCGCACAGCGCTTATGAACGCGGTTTCCGTCGCTTCAATGGTGCTTATTACCGAGGCGGTTATCACCGAAGCCCCGAAGAAAGACGAAAAGCTTGCGCCCGAACCCGCAATGGGGGATGATTACTAAATGATCTGGAACTTTATTTGGGGTGTCGTCGTAGTGCTTTTGGTTGCAAGTGGTTTATTTGACGCTATTAGCTGGAGCGTTAATATCCCGATTCTTGTAGTTGTGGCGGCTTTGTGGTGCGTCACGTCGTATAACGCGCTCGTGCGGTTGCGTAACCGCGTGCGCGAGGCGTTGTCGGATATCGACGTGCAGTTGAAGCGCCGGTTCGACCTTATCCCTAACTTCGTTTCGACGGTAAAAGGTTATGCATCGCACGAAGCGAGTTTGCTTGAAAAAGTGACGGAAGCGCGGGCGCGTGTTGCGCAAGGCGGTAATGTCATAGAACGTGCAGGCGCCGAAAACGCCCTTTCAGGTACGCTTAAGTCTTTGTTTGCAGTCGCGGAAAATTATCCCGACTTGAAAGCGAATACGACTTTTATCGAACTCCAGCGCGAGCTTTCGGATACTGAAAATAAGATCCAAGCCGCGCGCCGTTTCTATAATTCAATGGTGCTCGAAATAAATAGCGCGGTGCACGCGTTCCCTACGAATATTCTTGCTGGCATATTCGGCTTTAAAGAAGGAAAATTTTTCGAAGGGTTGAGCGAAGCGGAGCGCGCACCGGTAGCGGTGAAGTTCTAACGTGGACATCTACGGGCATAAGGACGCAAATATACGAAAGACGTGGGGTTTGCTCACGGTCTTTTTCGTTATCGTTATCGGCTTTGGCTACGCCTTGAATATCTATTTTGATAATCCCGCGATTCTTGTTATTGCGGTTGTGATGAGCGTCGGTACGAGCTTTGTAAGTTATTGGTATTCAGATCGTATCGTGCTTAGCATGGCGAATGCGCGCCCTATAGAACGCCGTTCCGCGCCTGACTTGTATGCGATAGTGGAAAACTTGGCGATTACCGCGGGGCTTCCGGTGCCGAAGATTTATATCGTGCAAGATAGCGCGCCTAATGCTTTTGCGACGGGCCGTAACCCCAAAAACGCAGTGGTTGCGGTGACTACCGGCCTTTTAGAGCGGCTTACTAAAACAGAACTCGAGGGCGTTATCGCGCACGAGCTTTCGCATATTGGTAACTGGGACATGCTTGTCTCGACCGTCGTTGTGGTGCTTGTGGGTATTATTTCCATTGCCGGTAATATGGCGATGCGTTCGTTTATGTGGGGTGGTATGCGTGGCAGGGGCGATCGGGACGGCGCCAAGAATGGCATCGTCGCCGTCTTGGCAATTGTCGGCGTCATCCTGTTGCCCATAGCGGCAACCCTTATCCAATTAGCAGTTTCCCGCAAGCGGGAATTTTTAGCAGACGCCTCGGGCGCCTTGCTTACCCGTTATCCCGAAGGTCTCGCAAGTGCATTATTAAAAATCTCTACCGATCCGCACGCAGTCCAGTCCGCAAGCAACACAACAGCGCACTTATGGTTCGAAAATCCGTTCAAAGCCGACGCCGTAGGTCACGGCAAAAAAGGCATACCGTGGTTCACCAAGCTCTTCCTAACCCACCCGCCGGTAGCGGAGCGGGTTGCTGCGCTTCGGGGGAAGTAACTTATTTAAAAAAAGACCCGCCGATTAATTCGGCGGGGTTGGTGGAAGATCTATCACGTAGTGGCACGTGTGGGGAGCTAATCTTCCTGGTCTCACCCCCCATATTTATGGGTACTGATTACAAGTTATCATGCGTGCTTATTTTTTTCAATTAGCTGATTCCAACCAGCTTGCTGGTCGGGGGGTAATTAAAAATGAGCGGAAGGGGAGAGTAAACGAAGCTGAATCGTCATCATCGTTTCACTTCCTTCTGACGTGATTGAAAAACTTAAACCTCATTTCATTCGGGATAGTTTTTAAATCAAACCTCGCTTCGCTGCGGGATAATTCCAACGTCGTCTCGCTCTTCGAGTCTCGATTTCGAATCTCTCCTCCAAAAATAATAAAACCCCTTTTCCTAGGGGTTTTATTATTTGCGGAAGGGGAGAGATTCGAACTCTCGATACCTTTCGGTATGCCACCTTTCCAAGATGGTGCACTAGGCCTCTATGCGACCCTTCCGTGTTTTCACAGTATATGCGTTTTATGCCCTCCTTTCAATGGAAGTCCCTAATTTAAAACTGTTTTCTGCTTTCGTCTAGTCTTGACGGTTATGGTTCCGCTTGTACTATAAAATATACATATGAATACCACCGTTAAGGCGATTATTTGGGTTGTTGTGTTAGGTGTTGTTGCGTGGGCGGGGTACGCGCTCTTAGGATCCCAACCGGCGATGCCAATAGAGGAAGCGGCGGCGGTGGTCCCCGCTGAGCCGATTAAGATCGGTTTTATGGGGCCGCTTTCGGGTGATAGTGCCGCATACGGTGAGCCGATGCGTAACATTATGGATCTCGCTATTAGCGAAATTAACGCCGCAGGCGGTGTGAACGGCGCACAACTTATCCCGATTTACGAAGACGCGAAGTGTAACGACAAGGATGCGACTGCCGCGGCGCAGAAACTCGTTACTATAGACGGAGTAAAAGTCATTCTCGGTGGTTTTTGCAGTAGCGAATCGCTTGCGGCAATTCCGGTTGCTGAAGCCGGTCAGGTTGCGCTTTTTTCTCCGGCCTCTAGCTCGCCTGATTTAACTGGTAAGAGCCGTTTCTTTAGCCGTAATTACCCGAGCGATGCCGCGCAGGGTAAAGTGCTGGCTGACGCCGCATACACTATCAAAAAATGGAAGAATGTCGTAATGATTCAAGAGCAATTGGATTACCCGCTTGGTATTTTTAACGCGTTTTCAGCGGCATTTGAGCAGTTGGGAGGCAAGAAAGTCGTAAAGGAATCATTCCCGACTTCGACGACGAATTTCCGTTCTATGCTTTCAAAGCTTAAGGCTATGAAGCCCGATGCGATTTTTGTTAATGCGCAGACGCCTGCCGCAGCAGATCGTATTTTAAAGCAGATCAGCGATCTTAAATGGAAGGTGGGTATTATTGTGAATGACGTGGTTGCTCGTGATGTAAAGACCTTAGAGACAAATAAAGTAATTCTTGAGGGTGCATTTGTGGCTGAATTTGGAACTGACATAAATAACGCGAAATTTCAGAATCTACTCGCGTCGTACAAGGTAAAATATGGTATCGATATGCCGTTCCAGAGCTATGGACAAACGGAATACGACGCGGTGTATATTGTCCGCGATGCGCTTATGGCCGTGGGCAATGACGGCGCAAAAATCGCCGATTGGTTAAAGACTGTTACTAACTGGGAGGGCGCTTCCGGATCTGTGACGATTAGCGCCGACGGCGACCGCGTAGGCGGCCATGTACTGAAAGTCATTAAGGGCGGTATAGTGGAATTGTACGCGATGCCTGTTGCAGTGGATGCGGCAACGACGACTGTGAGGGAGTAGTAGAATATAAAAAAAGAAGAGCCGCTCTGAGATATCTCTCGGAGCGGCCTTTTTATGACGGATAATTACCAATTAGCGCGCGCCAATTGGTAGCGCCCGGACTTTTTCTTTGCATTTCTTTTTCGTTTCGCTACGCGTCGTTTTTTCTTCGATTGTAGATCTCCTTTGATTCCGATTTTTCCTTGTTCGTACCGTCTTGAAAGAATGTCTGCAGAATCAGTGCCTTCCATGTAAATCTCGCCTTCTATTTCGAAAAAGGAGAAAATATTGATTGTACTGCCATAATAGTACTGATATAAGCTCTAAAAATCAATTTAGGTTAGACTGGATAGTATATGGCTATAATCATTTTCCAATTTGCGGTTTTCATTGTTTCTGTAATCGTGCACGAGATTTCGCACGGGGCGGTTGCCTATTGGTTAGGGGATGAGACGGCGTACCGCATGGGCCGGCTCACGATGAACCCGATAAGTCATATCGACCCCGTGGGGTCGGTAGTCCTGCCGTTACTGCTTTCGATCCCGCTCCTTTTTGGTGTACAGCCCGTGATAATCGGTTGGGCAAAGCCCGTGCCGTACAATCCCAATAACTTAAAGAACCCTAAAAGCGGCGCGGGGCTTATCGCGTGGGCAGGGCCGGCGAGTAATATCCTTATAGCCTGCGTTTTCGCGGGGATGCTTGCATCCCTCCCCATTGGCGCGCAGATGGCAGGGGCATTCCAATACGTAGTCCTCATCAACCTTATGCTCGCCATATTTAACCTTGTCCCTATTCCGCCCTTGGACGGCTCAAAAATCCTTGCAGCTTTTTTACCGCATTATTCGCCCATCATTTCCTTTATAGAGCGCAATAGTATGGTTTTACTCTTAGCATTCCTCTTTTTCGGGCTTTCTGCGGTGCAGATGGTGGTAGGTATTCTTTATGGCGTGCTCGTGCCGTAGGGCGGTAATGCTATACTGATAATGCTATGAAAAAAATAATTGTTTTGGTTTTATTATTAGGGTCGTTCGGTATTGCGTTCGCGCATATAGATTATCCAGAAATGAATACGACTCGCGTTTTTAATCAGGATCCGTTTCCGTTGAATTCGGGGCAGTGTATTGTAAGTCACTTCGTTAACGACGGCAGCGATCCGCGTTATCACGAATGTGTTTCTAAAGCTATTTCAAAAGACCGTTGCATGGCGACGAAATGTGATTCCCAAAACGGCGCGCCTGTTTCTCCGGTAGTGCCGATCGTGCCAACTCCTTCGCAATTAAATTGGCGCACTCCTCAATACTTAGCCGGGCTTAGGGCGCTCGGTAGGCAGATTGGTGCCGCGAATACGCCCGTTTTCAGGCCGAGTGGCTCTTCCGCGTACGTGCTTACGCTCAAAGCCGAACTTTTTGGGATAGTTTTTAGGAATTGCCCGGCGGATTCTGCCGAGGCTGATTTAAAAAACGATTATATTGTCGTTAAGGTTTCCGACGGTCAGCCGCCGTATTCCATAACGACGCCCGGATACGTTTCTGAATTCAGGCGCGTAGAGGGTAATGCTTCGTACTGGGGAATACGGGTCGCGACGCCGCGCTATGAGGCGACGAGGATACCTCTTTCCATCCGTGATGCAGTGGGGCAGGTAAAACAGCTCTCCGCCCAAGCATACGCCTGCCCGTCATAAAATTGATATTGCAATTCCGCTAGTCCTTTGCTACTATAAAACCCTACATGCCGACGACACGACAATTAGTTCGCAAGGGACGCAAGTCCGTAAAGGTGAAGTCTAAGTCACCCGCGCTTTTGCGGTATTTCAACAACATCTTAAACAAGCCGGTTCATTCCGTATCGCCTTTTAAACGCGGCGTATGCGTGAAGGTGTTTACGGTGACGCCTAAGAAGCCGAACTCGGCTATCCGTAAAGTCGCGCGTATCCGCCTTACAAATGGTACCGAAGTCACCGCCTACATTCCGGGCGAAGGCCATAACTTGCAAGAACACTCCGTAGTCGTTATCCGTGGCGGTAAGGTTAAAGACTTGCCAGGTGTGCGCTACCACATCATCCGCGGCGTACTCGACACAAGCGGCGTAAAGGATCGTAAGCAACAGCGCTCGAAGTACGGCGCAAAGCGCCCGTCTGCCAAGAAAGCAGCATAATCCTAAAATATCATGAGAAAGAAACGTAATTACAAACGCGAACATACCGGAGACCTCAAGTACCAGAATGTTGCTGTGGGCCGGTTTATCAACTACTTAATGGAGGGCGGTAAGAAAGCCGTTGCCGAAAAGATTATGTACGACGCGTTTGACCGCATCGAAAAGAAGCATAAGGGCAACGCCGTAGAGGTTTTTGAAAAGGCTTTTGAGAACATTTCGCCGGCTGTTGAAGTTGCAAGTCGCCGTGTGGGTGGTGCTAACTACCAAGTGCCGCGCCCCGTGCGCCCCGAACGGCAGTACATGTTAGCTGCCCGTTGGATTATCGCTACCGCAGCAGCCAAGAAGGGCAAGCCGATGGCTGAAAAGCTTGCGGACGAACTTTTTGCAGCCTCGAACAACGAAGGCACGGCAGTAAAAAAGAAGCTCGACATGCACCGTATGGCAGAGGCGAATCGCGCATTTGCTCACTTCGGCTGGTAAGTTTAAGAATACATGGCACGGCAGTACCCAATTGAAAAGGTGCGTGATATTGGCATCGTTGCCCATATTGACGCCGGAAAAACAACCGTTTCCGAGCGTATTTTATTTTACACGGGAGTTTCGCATAAAATTGGTGAAGTGCACGACGGCACCACGGTAATGGACTGGATGGAGCAAGAGCGTGAGCGCGGTATTACCATTACCGCCGCCGCAACAACCTGCTTTTGGACGCCGACATATGCCAAAGACGATAAAACGGCGGAACACCGCATAAACCTCATCGACACCCCTGGCCACATCGACTTTACCGTTGAGGTAAAGCGCTCTTTGCGCGTTTTGGACGGTGCGGTTGTGGTATTCGACTCCGTTTCTGGTGTAGAGCCGCAGACGGAGACGAACTGGCACTATGCTGACGACTACGGTGTGCCGCGCATCTGCTTTTTAAACAAACTCGACCGTATGGGCGCGAGCTTCGAAAACAGCTTAGCGTCTATCCGCGACCGCCTTAACCCGCACGCAATTCCTATTCAGCTGCCGATCGGCGCCGAAGCCGACTTCGTGGGCTTAATCGACCTTTTGCGTATGAAAGCCTTCCATTTTGAGGGCGAGAAAGGGGAGATAATTACGGAACACGAGATTCCCGAAAACATGAAGGAAGAGGCTAAGATGGCGCATGACGCGCTTCTCGAAAAGATTGTTGAGACAGACGACGTATTGCTCAACAAATTCTTTGAGAAGAAGGAAATAACCGTAGCTGAGTTAAAAGCCGCACTTCGTAAAGCGACTTTAGCGCTTAAAATAATCCCTGTTGTTACCGGCTCCGCCTTAAAGAATAAGGGTGTGCAGTTTGTGCTCGACGCCGTCGTTGATTACTTGCCGTCGCCAAAGGACTTGCCGCCGACAAAGGGTATTGATATGGAAACAGGCGCAGAAATACTCCGCTATCCGAAAGAAGATGAGCCGTTTGCCTCATTGGCTTTCAAAGTCGCCGCCGACCCGTTCGTGGGCGCGCTCACCTTTTTCCGCGTGTATTCCGGCACGCTCAAGAAAGGTACGTACGTATTGAATTCCACTAAAGGCCATCAGGAGCGCATTGGCCGTATTATTCGCTTGCACGCCAACCATCGTGAAGAAATAGACGAAATCTTCGCCGGAGAAATTGGCGGTTTAGTGGGCTTGAAAGATACTTCGACTGGCGACACGCTTTGCGACCCTGAAAAGCCGTTGATATTAGAAAAGATCGACTTCCCTGAGCCTGTTATCTCCGCACGTGTTGAGCCTAAAACGAAAGCCGACCAAGAAAGAATGGGTATGGCCTTGCACCGCTTGGCGGAAGAAGACCCAACGTTCCGCGTATCAGGCGACCCTGACACCGGCGATACTATTATCTCCGGCATGGGCGAACTGCACTTAGACGTTTTGGTAGACCGTATGCGCCGCGAATTTAACGTGGATGCAAAAATGGGTCGCCCGCAGGTAGCCTATAAGGAAACTATTAAGGGTTCCGCGGAAGCAGAGGGTAAGTATATCAAGCAGTCCGGCGGTCGCGGCCAGTACGGCCACGTACGGCTTAAGATTGAGTCGCAGGAGCGCGGCGCGGGCTTCCTCTTCGTGAACGCAATCAAGGGTGGATCGATCCCCAACGAATTCATTCCAGCGGTCGAGAAAGGCGTTAACGAGGCTGTTACGCGTGGCGTTGTTGCCGGCTTCCCGCTTGTGGACTTGAAGGTTACGCTCTACGACGGCTCGTACCACGATGTGGACTCGTCTGAAGCTGCCTTCAAAATCGCCGCTTCTATGGGCTTCCAAGAGGGTGTTAAGAACTCCAAGCCGATTTTACTCGAGCCTATTATGAAAATCCAAGTCATTGCGCCCACGGAATTCTTGGGCGATATCACAGGCGACATCAGCTCCAAGCGTGGCCGCATCGAGGCGATGAACGACCGCTTTAACACGAAGGTTATTGACTCGCAGGTGCCGCTTTCCGAAATGTTCGGGTACGCGACAACCCTCCGCTCTATAACGCAGGGAAGAGCCTCATTTACTATGGAATTCGATCATTATGATGAGGTTCCTGCTAATGTTGCCTTAGCTATCATCGAAGGCCGGAAGAAATAATCTTAAAAAATCGCCCTACGGGGCGGTTTTTTATTGCTTAGAGCTTTTATAAAGGAGTAGTATATAAGGTATGAAAAAAATAAATAAAATAGTATGTATTTTTAGTATGGGATTAGTCGTTACATGCGTCGGTATTCCTTTTGCTTCGGCGCAGACGGTCTATCCTCAGCGGGTTTTAATACAAAGGCAATCTTTATTGGGGCAGACTTATGTGAATTTTTTAAATTGGCTCGGATTTAGAACGCCTAATCCGGTTCCCGTAAATAATTATCCCTCTAGTGCGGGCGTTACGAGCGCTCCGGTGCAGCGCGAATCAGTCGCTCAACCGGGGTCAGCCGATCCTGCTGCTAACGGAATAAGTCCTACGTCGCGCGGGCCAGTTGGAAGAGGCGGGTCTTGTACTGGAGACGAATGTTGCGGATCAAATACAACTTTTAGTAATGGCGCTTGCATCGCTTCTTGTAGTGTCTCAGTAGACTGCAGTACCGTTTCTGCTAGAAATTGTAATACTACTACGGGATGTAGATCCTGTGCTCAGGGATCAGGTGGTATTTGTATTTCCGCATCAGATACAGCAACACTATGCTGGAAGTGTCTCTCTTTTACCTCTAAAATTTCTACTCCTATTGGCGATGTAGCTGTTACCAGCCTTAAAGTGGGCGATATTATTTGGACTGCGGACGCTACCGGCAACCGTGTCGTCCGCACCCTTTTGAAAGTTTCGCGCATTCCAGCCATTAATCACCGCGTCGTGCACCTTGTATTAGCAGACGGCCGCACGCTCGACGTATCCGCTCCTCACCCAACGGCAGACGGGCGCACGGTGGGCGACTTGAAGGTGGGCGAAGCATATGACGGCTCGATAGTCAGAAGCGTCGTTTTGAAGGCTTACGAAGGTTCGGCAACATACGACATTTTGCCTGCAGGCGAAACCGGTTATTACTGGGCAAACGGCATTGTAATGGGCAGTACGCTTAAATAATAATCATATTGACACCCCTTAAGCCTCTTGGTATGCTTAGTTTCAACTTCGTCGAAAAAGCACGCATATATAAATAACTAATTAAGCAAAACAGCACATATGGCAGAAAAAGCAAAATTCGAACGCAATAAGCCGCACGTTAACGTCGGCACTATCGGTCACGTCGACCACGGCAAGTCCACCCTTACCGCGGCTATTACGCACGTTCTTCACATGAAGGGCTTCGCCGGCAAGGAAGTTACCGTTGACGAGCTCGACAAGAGCCCTGAAGAAAAGGCCCGTGGTATCACCATTTCCATCCACCACTCGGAATACGAGTCGGAAAAGCGCCACTACGCGCACATCGACGCCCCTGGCCACGCTGACTACATCAAGAACATGATCACCGGTGCCGCCCAGATGGACGGTGCGGTTATTGTTGTTTCTGCCGCTGACGGCCCGATGCCCCAGACCCGCGAGCACATTTTGCTTGCCCGTCAGGTCGGCGTCCCTGCCCTTGTAGTGTTTTTGAACAAGGTGGACATGGTGGATGATCCGGAGCTTATTGACCTCGTCGAGGCCGAAGTCCGCGAACTCTTGAAAAAGTATGAATTCCCTGGCGATAGTATTCCCGTCATCCGTGGCTCTGCTTTGAAAGCCTTGGATGCGCCGGATCTTAACGACCCTGCCTGCCAGCCGATTTTAGACCTCGTGAAAGCGCTCGACGAATACATCCCGGAGCCGAAGCGCGAAATTGACAAGCCGTTCCTTATGCCGGTAGAAGACATTTTCTCGATTGAAGGCAGGGGAACCGTCGTAACCGGCCGTATCGAGCGCGGTATTATTAAGGTTAATGAAGAAATCGAGATTGTCGGCCTCCGTACGACCCAAAAGACGATTGTAACGGGCGTCGAAATGTTCAACAAGCTTTTAGACGAAGGCCGCGCCGGTGATAACGTCGGCATCCTTCTCCGCGGTTTGAAGAAAGAAGACGTGGAGCGCGGACAGGTTTTGGCGAAGCCCGGAACGGTTTTGCCGCACACCGAGTTCGAAACAGAAATCTACGTTTTGAGCAAGGAAGAAGGCGGTCGCCACACCCCATTCTTCAAGGGATATAAGCCTCAGTTCTATATGCGTACCACTGATGTTACGGGTGAATGCATTTTGCCGGAAGGTACGGAAATGGTCATGCCGGGCGACACGATTAAGCTTAACGTGAAGCTCATCATGCCGGTCGCGCTCGAAGACAAGCAGCGTTTCGCCATCCGCGAAGGCGGTAAGACGGTGGGCGCTGGTGTCATCACGAAGATCATAAAATAACGCGCTACTAACCCGTAAGCTCCTTACAATTATATGGTCAAAGAAAAGCAAAAAGTGGAAAAGTTGCGCCTGCGCATAAAGGCGTACGACCATAAGCTCATCGACAGCTCCGCGCGGCAGATAGTAGAAACCGCGCGGCGCCTCGATGCTGAAGTAATCGGCCCCGTTCCCTTGCCGACGGAGATCCAAAAGTACACGGTTAACCGTTCTACCTTTGTCCATAAGAATTCACGTGAACAGTTCGAGCTGCGGGTGCACAAGCGCCTCATCGACATAATGAATATCAACCCCGCAATCGTCGAGGCGCTTTCAAAAATAAGCCTTCCCGCGGGCGTCGATATCGAGATAAAGATGATGTAAGGGCTTTCTCTAACAAAAAATACCGCAATAATATGCGGTTTTTTGTTAGCTAAAAAACCTTACCTCGCCTGAGGTTTTTACGAAGGCGGGTGTAAAAAACCCCGCGCACATCCTTATGCGACGGGGTTAGTGCCTAAGGCGGAGGTAGACTCGCCTCAGGCGGGGACGGACTTAGCGGGCTTGTGGGCGCAGGCTAGCGTACGCCATGTCCGTCCTTTGTCGGTCGTTTCGAGTACGGAATTTCCTGTATCGAGGTCAATGATCTCGGTGAATACTCCATAGTCAATTTGCCGTTCGTTCATCTCCTTAAGAGCGTCGCTTATAGAGATGAACGTGACAATTTCTTCTGATCCGGCGTGGCGCAGGGCGTGGTTGCCGTTTTCCGTATCCCGATCATCGGCATGAGGAAAGATGAATACTCTATATCGGTTGGTTCGCATGCCAAGTCTCCTTGGTTTTTGGTGGTAGATGCCCGCAGGAACGCCCTGCAGGTTACTAAGTATTAATAATCATGCACTTTTTACACGTTGTCAAAAACAACATCAAAACCCCAGTATCCATGGGCTTTTATGCGGCTTGCGAAATTAAGCATCTTCGTGTACTATTAAAAAACTGTTGCAACCAATGAATACTATGTTCAAGTTGATAGGCACCAAGTCGAATATGACGCAGATCTGGAAGGGCGATATTATGGTGCCCGTAACGATCTTAAAGATGGCGGAGGGTAGCGACCTTTCCGTCCTTACCGAAAACGCCTTGGTAAACGTCGCGGGCATTACGAAGGGCCATGGCTTCGCAGGTGTGGTAAAGCGCCACGACTTTCACGGCGGGCCTAAGACTCACGGCCAAAAGAACCGCTTTCGCGCCCCCGGGTCCATTGGTAACACTGCCGCCCAGCGCGTTATTCCGGGTCTCCGCATGGCCGGCCACATGGGCGTCATCCGCGTGACTATTAAGAACTTGAAAGTAGTCGAAGTAAAGCCTGAATCCCGCGAGGTATACCTGCGCGGTGCAGTCCCCGGGCCGAAAAAGGGCCGTATCGAAATAAGCGCATAAAACCATGAAACTTCCCGTATACGACAGGGCTATGAAACAGGTAGGGGACGTCGAAGTATCTGACGCAATCTTCGGCCGCGCATGGAACCCTGATTTAATTCACCAAATCGTCGTCGCCGCAGCTGCAAACCGCCGCCAGCCTTTAGCGCACACAAAGCAACGCGACGAAGTATCGGGTGGTGGTAAAAAGCCGTGGCGCCAAAAAGGTACGGGTCGCGCTCGCCATGGTTCGACTCGCTCACCACTATGGAAGGGTGGCGGCGCCACATTCGGTCCGCGCAACGATCGCGACTACACGCAAAAGATAAACAAGAAAATGATAAAGGCAGGCGTGTATGTTGCGCTTTCTAAAAAGATTGCCGACGGCGAGTTTAAAGTCATCGACACGTTAGCTATTAAGGAGCCACGCACACGCGAATTAAAGTGGGTGCCGAAGGGCACACTCCTTATTCCTGCAACGGGCAATAAGGATATCTTCCGCGCGTCGGCAAACATCCAAAAGGTCAAGGCACTCGACCCACAATCGTTGAACGTTCATGACTTACTGAAGTTTAAGACCATCCTTATCGACCGTGAGGCTGCCCTCGGAATCAAATAACAAAAACATGGCAAACCTATTTATAATCAAAAAGCCGTTTATCACCGAAAAGACCGCGGCAATGTCTGCGCAAGGCAAGTACACGTTCGTGGTTGCGGGCGATACGACGAAGTCCGAGGTTAAAAAGGCAATCGAGGCGGAATATAAGGTACATGTCACTCAGGTACACGTTATTAACACGCGCCCGAAGGAACGTCGCCGTGGCCGCGTTATGGGCATGCGCCCTAGCTTTAAAAAGGCGACCGTTACCTTGAAGAAAGGCGAGAAACTCGATATACTTTCGCAATAATCACATGGCAGTCAAGACCTACAAACCTACGAGCGCTTCGCGGAGGCAGATGACCACCGTGGATTATTCGGTTTTGACCGTTTCTAAGTCAAACCCCTATAAGCCGCTCACGAAGCACTTAAAGAACAAGGCTGCGCGCAACCACCGCGGCATTATTACCGTGCGTCATCAAGGCGGTGGCAATAAGAAAACCTACCGTATGGTGGACTTTAAGCAGGATAAGTTTGATATTCCGGGCCGTGTAGAAACTATTGAATACGACCCGTACCGCACGGCGTTTATCGCGCTTGTGGTATATAAAGACGGCGAGCGTCGGTATGTCTTAGCCCCCCACGGAATGAAGAAAGGCGACGTTATTGTAACGTCCGAAACAACGCCACTTAAGTCTGGCAACCGTATGGTACTTAAAAATATCTTGGTAGGCGCGCAGGTGCATAACATCGAAATGCAGCGCGGTTGCGGTGGTAAGCTTATCCGCTCTGCCGGGTCGGCCGCCGAAGTGCTTGGCCACGACGCCGGCTATACCACGCTCAAGATGCCGTCAAAGGAAGTACGCCGCGTTTTATGGACGTCCTTAGCGACCGTGGGCCAAGTATCGAACGTCGACTGGGGTCTTACGAACTTCGGTAAGGCGGGTCGCTCGCGGTGGATGGGAATCAGGCCGACTGTTCGCGGTACTGCCATGAACCCCTGCGACCACAAGTACGGCGGCGGCGAACAGCGCCAGCCGCGTGGTACGCGTCGGCCGAAAGACATCTGGGGTAACATTACGGGTGGTAAAAAAACCCGCAACCGCAACAAGTGGTCGAACCCGCTCATCGTACGCCGTCGTCCTAAGATCCGTTAAACCAACTATATGTCCAGAAGTTCTAAAAAAGGGCCGTTCATCGACCCAAAACTAATGAAGAAGGTTATGAAGTTACGCGCCGCTGGCGAAACGGAAGGAATTAAGACGTGGTCGCGCGATTCTGAAATTTCTCCTGATATGGTCGGTATCACGATTGGTGTACACAACGGTAGGCAGCACATCCCCGTTTCTATTAAAGAAGAAATGGTTGGCCATCGCTTAGGTGAATTCTCGCCGACGCGTAAGTTCACAAAGCACGGCGGTAAGATCCAGCGTGATATAGAAAAGGGCGCGGCCACGAAAGATGCCGCAGGCGCTGCTCCGAAAAAGAAATAATATATAGTATATGACAACCGCATCCGCACAACTTAATTATCTCCGTATGGCTCCCCGCAAGGTGCGGCTTGTCGTTGATGTAATCCGCGGTATGTCCGCGTTCGAGGCCGAAGCCCAGCTTATGATGATGAAAAAGCGTGCCGCTCCGGCAATCTTAAAGTTGCTCCGCTCAGTCATCTCTTCCGCGAAAGCGCAGAATATGGTGGGTGCAAAGCTGAAAGTCGCGACTATTCGCGTAGACCAAGGACCGACATTAAAGCGTTCACTTCCGCGCGCGAAGGGTATGGCAACACCTATTCATAAGAAGAGCAGCCACGTGACTATTATCCTTTCCGAGGCTGAGAAGGACTTTACGCAACGCTTTACCGTAATCCGTGCTAAAAAGGCAGACGCTTCTAAGCGTGAAGTAAAGCCGAAGGTCGCGGGCGCAAAGGGTAAGATAATTACGAAAGATAAGAAGAGGGCCGAGGATCCGGGCTTTATGCGCCGCGTATTCAGGCGTAAAACAGGAGAATAAAAATATATGGGAAATAAAATACGGCCAGATTCATTTCGGTTGGGGATTATCGGGACATGGAAGTCGCGCTGGTTTGCCCGTGCGAGCTTCCGCAATAATCTCGAGGAGGATACGCTTATTAGGAATATAATCGACGAAAAAATGGCGGCGGCAGGAGTTGTGCGCGTTGATATCGAACGCACTATGAACAACAGCTTCCGCGTTGTGATTAAGGCGGCGCGGCCGGGGTTTATTATCGGCCGTGGCGGTAAAGGCATTGAGACGCTTCATAAGACTTTGGAAACGGCTCTTACGAAGCTTTTTAAAACGCGCGGCGGCAAGATGCCCCAGTTTTCCGTTAACCTCACGATAGACGAATTGCGCCGCTTCGAGATTTCGGCCGTAAACATTGGCCAGCAGATCGCCGCGGACTTGGAAAAGCGTTTACCCGCTCGCCGCACGATGAAAAAGCACTTGGATTTCATAATGCAGAACAAGGAAGTGCTTGGTGCGCGCTTGCACTTTTCGGGCCGCATCGACGGCGCGGAAATTGCCCGCCGTCAGTGGCTTGCAAAGGGTCGCCTGCCGCTCCAAACGCTTCGCGCAAACATAGATTACAGTGAAAACACGGCGTTTACGACCTACGGCACCATCGGTATTAAGGTCATGATTTACAAGGGCGACGTGTTTGAGGAAGTAGCTAAAAAATAAACAAATGCTCTTACCTAAGAAAGTAAAACACCGCAAGTGGCAAAAAGGACGTTCGCGCAAGCGCACGGTAGAAACCCGTGGCACGACGTTATCGTACGGCTCGTTCGGCCTTCGCTCCGAAGGCATTGCATGGATCACCTCCCGCCAAATCGAAGCTGCGCGCCGTGCGCTTACTAACTTCATTAAGCGTGAAGGCAAGATTTGGATTCGTATTTTTCCTGACAAGCCTATCACTTCCCGCCCGCCTGAAACTACTTTAGGTGGTGGTAAGGGAAGTCCCGACCATTTTGTGTGCCCCGTCCGCAGGGGAAGGATTTTATTTGAAATGGATGGTGTAACGCCGACAATGGCAAAGGCGGCGCTGCGCCTCGCCGGCCACAAACTGCCGGTAAAGACGAAGATGATAAGTAAGCTCTAATAAGAACTATGAAACACGAAAAGCAGCTTACAGAATTTAAAGGGAAGACAAGAGCCGAGCTCGAAAAGCTCGCCCTAGAACTTCGCGCAAAAGTGTGGCATTATAGGATTGATTTAGCCGCGGGTAAAACGAAGAACATAAAGGAAATCCAAGCGGCGAAAAAGACGATCGCCCGCGCCCTTACCGTTGCATCCGGTTTGCGGATCGCTGGCAAATAAAAAAATGAAAACAACTATAGAAAAGAAAGCCGTCCAAATTCGCACCCGCGAAGGCGTTGTTGTTTCCGATAAAATGCAAAAGACGCGCGTGGTAGAAGTTTCCATAACGAAGCGCCACCCGAAGTACTTAAAGCAGTACATCGCGCATTCTCGCTTTAAGGCGCACGACGAAAAGAACGAATATAAAGAAGGGGATAAGGTAGTCATTCAAGCGACCCGACCGATGTCGAAAGAAAAGCGTTGGATAATCGTGAGCCGAGCGTAATAAAAAATATATGGTACAGGAACGTTCAATAATGAAGGTGGCGGATAACTCGGGTGCAAAGTTTGTGCGCATTTTCCGCCTCTTAGGCGGCAGCCGTAAGCGCTACGCACGCTTGGGTGAAATTGTTATCGCCTCCGTGCAGAGCGCCGAACCTCGCAAGGCCGTGAAGAAGAAAGAGATTGTGAAGTGTCTTATTGTGCGCACGGCAAAGGCGTTCGTCCGTGCCGACGGCACGCATGTGCGCTTCGACGACAACGCCGTCGTATTGGTAGACGAAAAGAAGCAGCCGCGCGCAACTCGCATCTTCGGGCCGATCCCGCGCGAGATTAAGGAAAAGGGCTTCGACGGTATCTTCTCCCTCGCCGAAGAAATCGTGTAGGACTGCATCCCTTTTCATAAGTCCTACCGCGTAAAGAAATACTGTGTCAAAAGCGCAGTTTTTTCTTGCGTTTTTTCCGCTTGATAAAAGTGCCAACATCGGATATACTCTTCTTATTCACTAAACCCATGAAGATCAGGAAGGGAGACCTCGTACAGATGATGGTAGGAAAAGATGCCGGAAAACAGGCTACAATTTTACGCGTTGAAAAAACGTCCGGCAAGGTCCTTGTGGAGGGTTTGAACATGCTAAAGCGCAATAAGAAGCCGCGCGCGCAGGGAGGTAAGGGTGAGATTATTTCCGTACCCCGCTTCGTTGCGGCGGCGAATGTGATGGTTATCTGCCCTAAGTGCGGCAAGCCGTCGCGCATGGGCAGTGCCCTCGTGGGGGATAAAAAGGCGCGTATGTGTAAAAAGTGCAAGGCAGCAATCTAAAAGATATGGCAGTAAAACAAACCATAACCGCGCAAAGCGTATTACATAAGATAGTAGTAAACACCGGCGTCGGTCGCATGGCGACTTCGAATGCCCACTTCGATGATAAGGTGCTTCCGGAAATCATCGCCGAGTTCAAGGCGGTCACCGGTCAAAAGCCGGCATTGCGCCACGCGGCAAAGTCTATCGCCGGTTTTAAATTGCGGCAGGGGACGGTCGTCGGCATGAACGCGACCTTGCGTGGTAAGCGTATGCGCGACTTTTTGGAACGGCTTAACGCTATCGTCTTTCCTCGTGTGCGCGACTTCCGTGGCATCCCCACAAAGAATATCGACGCGAACGGTAATCTTACGATCGGTATCCGCGAACACACCGCCTTTCCTGAAATCGTTCCGGAAAATTCAAAAGTCGATTTTGGCATGGAGGTAACTTTAGTACTTAAGGTGCAGGACAAAGATAAAGAGAGGGCCGTGGCGTTATACCACGCGCTCGGTATCCCGCTCCAGAAGCCGAAGGAAGTAAAGACAAAAGTTAAATAATATATCCATACACTATGCCTAAAGCATCCGTCATAGCCCGATCGAAAAAAGAGCCGAAGTTTGGCACGCGCGCCGTGCGCCGCTGTTTCAAGTGTGGCCGCAAGCACGGGTACATGCGTAAGTTCGGGTTGTGCCGTATCTGCTTCCGCGAAATGGCGGGTAAGGGTTTAATCCCTGGGGTAACTAAAGCAAGCTGGTAAAAAATAATCCTATGTATACCAACGTTTTAACAATGATAAAGAACGCGCAGGCGGCCAAGAAGGATTCGCTTAAGGTTCCGTTTTCGAACATGGATTTGATGATTTTGGAACTCCTCCAGAAGTACGGCTATATTTCCGCCGTCAATAAGAAGGGTAGGATGCCGAAGCGCGCTTTAGAAATTGTCTTGAAGTACGGTGAGGGAAAGACGGGTTTCATCCGCGGCGTATCGCACTTGTCCGTGCCGTCTCGCCGCATTTATGCCGGCGCGCAGGAACTCCGCCCCGTAAAGCAGGGCTTCGGGCTTGGCGTTATTTCGACCCCGAAAGGCATTATGGCGTACCAAGATGCCCGCAAACAGAACGTCGGCGGAGAATTACTCTTCGAGATTTGGTAGTTTCGCAAATTATCTGCTATATTTAAGAACTATTTAAAACCATGTCAAAGATCGGCAAAAAACCAGTAACGATTCCCGCAGGCGTTTCCGTAGAGGAGAAGGCCGGTTTCGTCATGGTTAAAGGTAAGGGTGGCGAGCTCAAATTCCCGCTTTTGCCGTACTGCGCCGTCTTGATTCATGAAGAAGGCGATACAAAAGAAGCCCGCGTTTCTATCATAAGCGCAGACCGGCAGGCACAGGCAAACTGGGGCACAATGGCAGCTTTAATAAAGAATGCCGTGCATGGCGTTAATGCGGGCTACGAAAAGAAGCTCCAGCTCGAGGGTATTGGTTACCGCGCGTCCGTCGATGGCAAGTCTGTCGTCCTCGCGCTCGGCTTTAGCCACCCCGTAAATTTTCCGTTACCAGATGGCATTACGGCAGTTGTCGTAAAAAACATTCTTACTATTTCGGGTATCAATAAAGAAATCGTCGGTAAGGTTGCTGCAGACATTCGTAAATTAAAGAAGCCGGAGCCGTACCAGGGTAAGGGTATTCGTTACGTCGGCGAATTCGTGCGTAGGAAGGCCGGCAAGAAGGCCGCTGCCGCAGGCGCCAAAGCATAATCTATACTGATATGAAACGAGTTAATGCAATCAATAACCAGCGGGAGCGCCGCAAAAATCGCACACGGACTATTATCCGTGGCACGACCGAGCGTCCGCGTCTTTCGGTGTTCCGCAGCAACACGCGTATTTCCGCCCAGCTCATAGACGACACGGTAGGAAAAACATTAGTTTCCGTTCACGATAAAAAGAACGTGGGTACGGCTGAGTCCGTCGGCGTTAAAATTGCCGAAGGCGCGAAGAAGGCGGGCATAATGAAAGCCGTTTTCGACCGCGGTGCATATAAATACCACGGTAATGTAAAGGCGGTCGCCGAAGGGGCGCGCAAAGGCGGGCTCGATTTCTAACAAAACT
Source organism: Parcubacteria group bacterium (assembly GCA_943357895.1). Taxonomy (GTDB): domain Bacteria; phylum Patescibacteriota; class Minisyncoccia; order UBA6257; family UBA11618; genus CALRGO01. Next base: position 13,713 of record CALRGO010000003.1, on the reverse strand, counting down.
ATGGCAGGACAATACGGTAACAATTTTAAGCAGCAGGACGAATTTAAGGATAAGGTTCTTGATTTGCGTCGCGTAACACGTGTGGTCGCCGGCGGAAAGCGTTTTCGCTTTCGCGCAACAGTCGTTATTGGTGATGGTATGGGTCGCGTAGGTGTTGGTATTGGTAAGTCTATCGACGTGCCGGCTGCAATCGCCAAGGGTCGTGCGGCGGCAAAGAAGGCGCTTATTACCGTTGAGCTCCACAAGAAGTCTATTGCGCACGAAGTTGAGGCAAAGTTCAGCGCCGCAAAGATTCGCCTTAAGCCAGCCTCGGCAGGGCATGGTATGCGTGCGGGTGGCGCCGCCCGTGTCGTTTTAGCTCTCGCAGGCATTAAGGATATTACGGCAAAGACTTTGGGTCGCACGCCCAATAAGCTTACGAACGCGTTAGCTGCCATCAAGGCGCTCGAAATGCTTGCGCCTAAGAAACAATAAAAGTATGTTACTTCACGAAATTTCATCCCAGAATAAGAATAAGGCTCCGCGCGTTGGCCGTGGTGGTAAGCGTGGTACTACGTCTGGTCGTGGCCAGAAAGGGCAGGGCGCGCACGGCGGTCGTGGCGGCCTTCCGGGCGAACGCAATTACATCCAGCGCTTGCCGAAGTTGCGTGGACGCGGTACGCACCAGAACAAACCGAAGAGCGTAAAGCTCCCCGTTATTAACATCGGCGATTTGGATATGACGAAACCTATCCCCAAGGGATACAAGATTTTGGGTGGCGGAGATATTTCTAAGGCGGTTCGCGTATACGGCAAAGTATCGAAGTCTGCACGTGCAAAAATAGAAAAGGCAGGCGGCTTCGCAAAATAACATCATGCTTGACCGATTCCTTTCGGCGTGGAAGATCCCCGAAATTCGCAACAAGATCGCTATTATTGCCGGTCTTTTAGTTGCGTTCCGCGTAATGGCAAATATTCCGTTGCCGGGCGTTGACCACGCGCGGCTTTTAGAGCTTTTTACCTCTAACCAGCTCTTGGGCTACTTAAACGTCTTTTCAGGTGGCGCTTTAAATAACCTTTCTATCGTAATGCTTGGTGTCGGCCCCTATATTACGGCGACTATCGTTATGCAGTTACTTACGATGGTATTCCCCACGCTTAAGGTCTTGTATTACGAAGAGGGCGCTATGGGCCGCGCGAAGTTTAATCGCTATTCCATGTATCTTACGATTCCCTTGGGCGCACTCCAGTCCTATGGGCTCTTAAACCTCTTAAACCGGCAGGGGATTTTTACCGATTTTAATTCGTACACTATTATCACAAACGTCATTATCGCCACCGCCGGCTCGATGCTTCTCGTGTGGATCGGTAACCTTATTAGCAAACAGAAAATCGGCAACGGCGTTTCGCTAATCATCTTTGCCGGTATCGTAAGCTCTTTGCCGCAGCAGATACAGACAGCGATTGCCGCTTATGACCCCACGGTGCTCGCAACATACGCCGCCTTCCTTATTCTCAGCCTCGTAATCATCGCTGCCGTGGTATTTGTAACCGAAGGTGAGCGTAAAGTCGCCGTGTCGTACGCCAAGCGCGTGCGCGGTAACAAAATGTTCGGCGGCGTTTCCACGTACTTGCCGCTTCGCGTAAACCAAGCGGGTGTTATGCCTATTATCTTCGCCATCTCCCTAATGCTCTTCCCGCAGTTCTTTGCACAGATTGTTTCTGCCTTCTCGGCGGACGTAGGCGGGAAGATCAACGAATGGGTTTCGTATGCGTTTAATAATCAACTGATTTACGGCGCGCTCTACTTCGTCCTCGTCGTAGTCTTTACCTTTTTCTACACCATGGTCACCTTCGACCCCAAGGAAATTTCGAAGAATCTCCAGCAAGCGGGCGGCTTTATTCCGGGCATCCGTCCCGGCGAGCCGACGACTATTTTCCTTTCACGTCTCTTGAACCGTATTACCTTTTTCGGTGCGGTATTCCTTGGCTTCGTTGCAGTCCTCCCAAACCTTACGCAGGGACTTACCGGTATTCAGCGTCTCTCTATCGGCGGCACGGCACTCTTGATCGTCGTCTCCGTCGCGCTTGAGACTATGAAGCAAATAGACAGCCAGCTCATCGTCCGCGAATACGACTCGCAGTTTTAGACGGAGTGAGTAGTGAATAGTGCGTAGTGGATAGAAACGACTACCGCTTAACTATGATATCCTTATTCTAATGGCTGACTTAATTGGTTCCACATTTGTATTCATCGGCAGGTCTGGTTGCGGTAAGGGCACACAGGCGGCGCTGCTTCAAAAATATTGTACGGAAAAGGGGTGTGATGTTGTGCGCTTAGGCACCGGCGATTTTGCCCGCGAGCGCGCACAAAAAAATACCTTGACGGGGAAGTGGATAAAAAGCATTTTAGACGCCGGTGGCTTTTTCCCCAGTTGGCTCGCAGGCGCTTTGATGCTTGAGATGATAGAGCCGCGCCTTACTTCGCACGAGCAGGTTTTACTTTTAGACGGCTCACCACGGCGCATGCACGAGGCAGAAGTGCTCGATGACTTTATGGCACATCTCAAGCGCCCGTCAGTCTATGCAATCCACTTGGATATTAGCGAAGATGAATCCCGTCGCCGGCTTTTGGCGCGCGGTAGAGGTGACGACACGGAAGACGCCATAACGAGCCGTCTTACATGGTTTAAAACACAAGTCGAGCCAGTGCTTAGTTATTATGGCGACCGTCTTATTACGGTTTCGGGCGAAGGTGCTATCGAAACCATCCATGATAGTATCATTGCGTCGTTGTCTCTACCCACTACCCACTAATCACTACTCACTCCATCATGATACATATAAAGACTGCCGAAGAAATTGCGCTCATGGCCGAAGGCGGCGCTTTGCTTCGCTCGGTTACAGAGCAACTTGCGGCAGCGGTAAAAGAAGGTGTGCGCTTAAAAGAGCTCGATACCTTAGCGGAAAAGCTAATGCGCGCAGTAGGCGGTGAGCCCGCATTTTTAGGGTACAAGCCCGCATGGGCGGAAAAGCCGTACCCCGCATCCATTTGCGCGTCGGTTAACGACGTCGTGGTACACGGCATACCGTCTGCCTATAAATTAAAATCAGGCGATATTATAAAACTAGACTTGGGTTTAAAATATAAAGGTTTTTATACAGACACGGCGGTGACGGTAGGGGTGGGTGAGATAAGCGATGAAGCGAAGCAAATTATAGCCGTTACGAAAGATTCTTTAACGCTCGCTATCGACCAATGTATAATAGGGAATACTGTGGGCGATATCGGCTTTGCGGTTAACTCGTACGTACGTAAACACGGTATGCACGTGGCAAAGGGCCTTACGGGTCATGGTATCGGCCGGCACCTGCACGAAGATCCGGTGGTGGCAAATAGTGCAAAGCCCAGCACGGGCGTAAAGCTTGTAGCAGGCATGGTTATAGCCGTGGAGCCCATGGTTACCGTGGGGAGTGGGGAGACGATCCAGCTCAAGCTCGATGAGAGCTTTGCCACGAAAGAGCGTGTTTTAGCAGCTCATTTTGAGCACACGATAGCTATTACGGATAGCGGCCCGCAGGTATTGACATAAAGTATATTTTACTATATAGTACACGCAGAACCGCATGGAGGCGATTGAGAAATAAATAGAGACTTCGCGTGAAGTCTTATAAGTGTTTTTGGTTTCAAAACTCGTTTTAAGAGGAGTCCGAGTTATGACGTTTCGATTGATCTGTTTATGTTGTGCTCTCGTGAGCACAACGACTGCCTTCGGGCAACAAGGCCAACAAGCTTCAGTGCGAGTGAATGGTGGCACAATCGTGGGGCAATTTATCCCCGATGGTCAGCAGATCACACCCGTGACTGATCCAAGCTTCCAGCAGCCGGTCGTGGTTCAGCAAAACCAGCATGCGCATAACTGCTCTTGTAAGGTGTGCAAGCGAACTCTCGTGGGAAAAACAAAACAAGTGTTCAGTAAGACCCATAGTACGGTCATCACAACAGAGCACTTCGTTGACGAACATCCGGTGCAATTCTTCAACGAATCGCCGCCGATCCGGCAAAATCCTTGCCCGCCGCAAGACCCATGTCTTCAGCAGCGCCAAGGTGGTGGAGGTCATCCGTCCGGCGGGCTTGTTGCGTGGGATAATGGATTTCGCGGCTATCGGCCGCTACAATGTCCCCCGGGACAACAGCCGATCCGCAACGGATTTGCTTCGTCAAGCCGTCGCAATGGCAACTTGGTTGCCGTAAATAGCGGGTTTAGTCTGTTCGGCTTCGGCCCGCAGGTAAACGTGCGCGTGGGGCATGAAGTACCCCCCTATGCCCAATCAGGGTACAGCTACGGCGGTAACCATCCGTGGTACGGGGGACGCTGAGCGTAGTGCGGTATTACGGCGATCCGGGATATGGAGGGCTTGGATATTCCAGCCAGCCGGTTCGGCCGTGGTAACGCAAGAGGGTAGGACAATGGATTCTGGCACCCTACCCTAAAATCAAAGCGCCAGTTCTTCGATAAGCCGTCGCGGCTCACCCCGCGACGGCTCTTTTTTGATGAAAAAATTCTCCCGCAGCGAAGCGAGGTTAGAATAGCAAAATTTCTTCCGAGGGAAGCGAAGCGACGAGGAAGCTCTTTCGACGAGGACGATTCCTTTGAGATGGTGATATACTCTAATACAATGAATGCGAAAAACTCGCGCGGCCAAGTAATGCTCCTCACCGTACTTATAGTATCTGGCACAATTCTCGGCGCTACAACTATTGCAGGGCTACTTATGGTGTACCAAATACGCCAAGCGACTAACTTCGGGCAGTCTCTGCAAGCGCTCTTTGCGGCAGACACCGGCCTTGAGTGGCAGCTATACCGTAAATTCCAAAAAGAGGATTATCCCGAGCCGGTATTTAGTCCAGATGTGAACGCGAGTTTTGTTACCACATACAACGCATCGAGCTCCCTGCAATCCGTGGGGTGTGCCGGCGCATTAATAGAAAATGCCCGTGCGGGAGGCTGCCCGCGCCCCGTAAACCGCGCTTTCGAGCTAATTTTTAAATGAATCGTCCTCGTCGCTTCGCTTCCCTCCGGACGTGATTGAAAAGTTTAAACCTCGCAAAAGCTCAGGATAACTTTTAAATCAAGGCTTTTTTTGCTAAAATAAGCCTATGAAAAAAGGGGATCCGGTGGTGCGGATAACGAAGCTCCGCGACACGATAAATAGGCATCGGTATGCATACCACGTGCTCGACCGGCAGAATATTTCAGACGAGGCCTTAGACTCCTTAAAAAAGGAGCTTTTTGACTTGGAGGCCGAATATCCGGATTTAGTGACGCCCGATTCGCCGACCCAGCGAGTTGGTGGTAAGGCCTTAGACGAATTCAAAAAAATACAACATGCCGGCCGCATGTATTCGTTAAACGACGCGTTTTCGGAGACGGATATTGAGGCATGGCTCACGCGTATCAAAAACTTTTCAGGCATACTACCTGAAGAATTTTACTGTGATTTAAAAATGGACGGCTTGGCAATTGAGCTTGTATATAAAAATGGCGTACTTGTAACGGCGAGTACGCGGGGTGACGGCACGACGGGCGAAGATGTTACGGAAAACATAAAGACAGTAGACGCAATACCTTTACGCCTTACGGCTGATGAAAATCCCATCCCTGATGAACTCGTACTACGCGGAGAAGTATTTTTAGCTAAAGAAGAATTAAAACGTATAAATAAAGAATTAGTTACGGATAATAAAGAGCCGTACGCAAACCCACGTAACTTAGCAGCCGGCACATTGCGCCAGCTCGACCCGAAAATTGCCGCCAGTCGTAAGCTACGTTTTTACGCCTATGGTATATGGGGCGAGGACGCCACGCATAACGAACGGTATAGAACGCGATCCGCCGAATATGCGGCGCTTAAAGCATGGGGCGTGCCCGTAAATCCATTCGGGGAGATTAGCAATGGAGTCGCCGCAGTACATGTCTTTCAGGATAAAGTAGAAAAAATGCGCGAAAGCCTACCCTACGAAATAGACGGTATTGTGGTATCGGTAAACGATAACGCCGCCTACGCGCAGTTAGGTTATGTCGGTAAAGCTCCGCGCGGGGCAATTGCGTATAAGTTTTCGCCGCTCGAAGCAACGACGGTGGTGAACACTATTAAAGTACAAGTGGGGCGCACGGGCGTTTTAACGCCTGTGGCGCACTTACGGCCTGTTATATTGCACGGCGTAACCATAACGCACGCAACACTCCACAACGCAGACGAAATAGAACGATTAGGGTTGAAAATAGGCGACACGGTAATTGTTTCGCGTGCAGGCGACGTAATCCCGAAAATTAAGGCTGTCGTAATGGATTTACGCACGGGCAAGGAAATTGATTTTATAATGCCTGTGGTATGCCCCGCAGACGGCGCGCCCGTAATCCGTGATGGTGTAGCGTACCGGTGTTCTAATAAACAATGCGGCGCCGTACTCGAACGGAGCCTAAAGCATTTCGTATCGCGTAACGCATTTAATATCGAAGGCCTTGGCCCAAAGATTATCAATAAGTTGTTAGAAGAAGGGATGGTGGCGGACGCCGCGGATATTTTTACGCTTTCTGAGGGCGATGTAGCGGCCCTACCTCAATTTGGCGAGCTATCCGCAAAAAATATCGTATGCGAAGCGGCATCGAAAAAAACTATCTCCCTTTCAAAATTCCTTTACGCCCTAGGTATTATGCACGTAGGCGAAGAAACGGCACGTGCCGTTACGCGGCACTATCGCGCGGAACTAATGGACGTAAAAACCCCAACTGACGTCGCGGCCTTTTTGCAAGGTAAGCAATTGGAGGATTTACAAGCCGTTCCCGATATCGGCCCCGTTGTTGCGGAGAGCTTGTATGCGTGGTTTCATGACAGCCGCTCCATGCGCCTTATCGGGCGCCTTACGAAAGCCAGAGTATCTATTACTCCCGAATTAGGTATACCGGAGGGTGGTATCCTCAAAGGAAAATCGTTCGTTATAACCGGAACGCTTTTCGCTTTATCGCGCGACGAGGCAAAAGAAAAAATTCGCGCCTTGGGTGGCACTACAAGCGAATCCGTATCTAAAAAAACAAGCTATGTAGTGGCGGGGGCGGAAGCCGGATCAAAGCGCGAAGCAGCTGAAAAGCTCGGCGTTAGAATCCTCTCCGAAGTGGAATTCCTCGCCCTTATCAGCTAGCATATAAGCACTGATGCTTATCACTAAAAAACTTATCGACCACTTAGCGCGCCTTTCGCGCATTGAGCTTACGGCCGACGAATCTAAGCGCTTTATAAAAGATTTAAACGGCATTTTTAAGCATTTTAAGGAATTAGACACACTCGACGTTAAGGGAGTTAATCCAATGATAGGAGGCGCGGGACTTAAAAATATTTTCCGCACGGATGCGGTAAGTCTTTCGGGAAAAGCCGAAACTGTAGACGAAGAGGGTTATATTATCGACGCGTTTCCCGAAACGCACGATGGATATTTAAAAGTACCTAAAATTTTATGAAGAGCGATATTCTGACAATAAAAAAATTCCACGAAGGCCTTACGAATAAGGTTTTTTCAGCACGCGAGGCACTTGCTGAATTCTATAAGATAATTGACGCGAAAGACGGGGAGATAGGTGCATACCTTTCAACCGACCGCGACGCCAGCCAAACGCAGGCGGAAGAAATTGACCGCATGGTTAACCGCGGCGAAAAATTATCTGCTCTCGCGGGCATACCGCTCGCAATCAAGGACAATATTATGGTTAAGGGTCAGCCATGTACTGCCTCGTCCAAACTATTGGAAAAATATAAAGCTATTTATGACGCTACGGTTATTAAAAAACTGCGAAGCGAAGGCTCAATTTTTATTGGCAAAACGAATATGGACGAATTTGCCATGGGCTCGTCTACCGAAACATCTGCCTTTAAGATAACTAAAAATCCGCGCGACCTCACGAAAGTCCCCGGCGGTTCGTCCGGTGGTTCGGCCGCGGCAGTCGCAGGCGGCATGGCAGTCGCGGCGCTTGGGTCAGATACTGGTGGGTCAATCCGTGAGCCGGCAGATTTTTGCGGTATCGTAGGCTTAAAACCTACGTACGGCGCTGTTTCGCGCTATGGCTTAATCCCCATGAGCTCGAGCCTTGACCAAATAGGCCCACTTACAAACACCGTAGAAGACGCAGCCATTGTATTCCGCGCAATCGCCGGCGAAGACCCGCGTGACTCAACGAGCGCATCTGTTATATACGGCGAAGAGCTCACAAACCCTAAAGTTGAGCATATGCGGGAAATGACCATTGGCCTACCTAAAGAATATTTTATTTCCGGAATCGACAAGGGAGTCCAAGCAAACATCGCGGCCGTTATCGCAGATTTTAAAGGCCTTAGGGTGCGCTTTAAAGAAATTTCTTTGCCGCATACGAAATACGCGCTTTCGACGTATTACATCATCATGGCGGCGGAGGCGAGTTCAAACCTCGCGCGGCTCGAAGGTATTCGCTACGCGCGCGTGCCCGAAGCGGAAAATGCAGTCGACCTCATGGATCGGTACGTCAAAAACCGCAGTCACGGTTTCGGCGCCGAAGTGAAGCGACGCATTATACTTGGCACGTTTGTGCTTTCGTCCGGCCACTACGACGCGTATTACGCGAAAGCCCAAAAAGTCCGCGCCCTGATCCGCCGTGATTTCGACGAAGCGTTCAAGGACGTGGACGTAATCCTTACGCCTGTTTCGCCTACACCGCCTTTTAAGATTGGCGAAAAAATGAATAACCCTCTAACTATGTATCTTTCGGACATTTTTACGATGACTGCAAACCTCGCAGGACTTCCCGCGCTTGCGATGCCACCCAACTTTCAGCTTATCGGCAAGCCTTTCCATGAAGCGGATATCTTAGGTCTCGGCCAATACTTCGAACGCATACGCCGATGATACGTATTACGCAGGAACTCGGGCGGTATTTAAGCGAGGATATCCTAAGCGTTATGACATGGGTGCTTGGCTGGTATTACGCCATCCTACCCTTTCTTAAGGTTATTTCTTTTGGTGTTTCAGCGCTCCTCGCATGGGGAATATTTTATGCCATAACGACAAGCGGCTATCGTGATTACACGAGCGATCTTAAATCCGACCGCAGGGGCGGTAAAAATACCGTGGCGCAAAAGATGCGCCGTAAATGGAAATCCTCCATCTCTAAAATGCAAAACAGAGGTAATCGTGCCGAGTGGGTAGCGGCCTTGAAGGATGCGGAAAGCATAGTGCAAGAAGCATTTCGCATAAAAGGTTATAGCGCCTTAAATGATAGTGATCGTTCGCGTATCGCTTACGAGACAGGGGAATATGCAACACTTCCCGATCTTAAAGAGGCGCAGACGACATACAAGAAAGCAAAAAACGAAGACATTCCCTTTACCCACGAAGAGGCGATAGCGGGACTCCGTGCATACAAAAAATTCATCCGCGAGACGGAGATATTAGGTAAAGATTTTTTGTAATCGGCGCAGCCGACCGGATTTGAACCGGCGATCTCTTCCGTGACAAGGAAGCATGTTAACCGGGCTACACCACGGCTGCAGATTAAAATAGTATGCCGTATTGGGCCCTTATTGGCAAATAAACTACCGAAGCGCGTTCACCATCTTCTTATATATCTCACCCCGCTCCTTATAGCTCGTAAACATATCAAAACTTGCGGCAGCGGGGGAGAATAGTATCATGGCAGATTCCTTTTGTGTCGCTAATTCCTTGGCGCGGTCAAAGGCTATTTTTAAGGCTTCTTTTAGGTTACTTGCCATGGTAATTGGCCGCTTAGTTGACTTGATACCAAGCGCTATTTTTGCCTTGTTTTCGCCAAAAAGTATTACATGCTGTACGCTCGATTTTTTAAGAGCGGCCGCAAGCGGCGCATAACTCAACCCCTTATCTTTGCCGCCGGCAATAAGAACAATTGGTTCCTTGAAGGAGAGTATGGCTGCGGCAGTAGCAACAGGATTCGTTCCCGCGGAGTCGTTGTAAAACGTTATACTCTTTATCTTTTTTACGAGCTCGAGCCGATGCTCGATGCCGGTGAATTTCTTGAGAGTCTTCTCAATCACGCTTCCCGAGCAGCCGCAGGTGCGCGCTACGGCGGCAGCCATCTCAAAATTCTTACGCAAATTATCCTGCTTGGGTGTTACGGCGTGTTTGCGTGCGGGGCTTTTTGTCGCGATGCGCACCGACCCCGCATTCGTGGCGTAAAAGAAAATACGGCCGGACTTTTTTTGAAAACGGCCGATATTGGCTTTAGCCGCATAGTATTCGCGCAAATCTTTATGTACATCCAGATGGTCGGGGAAGATATCTAGCACAACGGCGATATCGGGCGAAGCATCCATATCCTGCAACTGGAAGCTCGAAAGCTCGAGCACGACATAATCCGCTTTTTTTGCTGCCGCAAGCGTTTCGATCATCGGCCTACCTATATTGCCGGCGAGCACTACTTTGTATTTGGCGTTCTTGAGCATTTGGGAAATGAGCGTGCTTGTCGTACCCTTACCCTTTGTGCCTGTCACGCCGACAATCACGGGCTTCGCGCTTTTCGCCGCACTCTTTGCATTCGCAATCTCGTCAAAAAAAAGTTTTGTTTGACTTGAAACAACAAGGCCTTTTTTAATTGCCTTTTGGATTGCGGGTGTTAAATAGGGGATGCCGGGGGAGCGAAAAATTATGTCAAACGAATTAATGTCTTTCAAATAGCCAATACCTAAGCGGTAGGGGATCTTAAGCTTCGTAAGCTCTCCCGAAAGCCCTTCATTCCTATCAAGTACGGTAATAACCGCTTTTTTATAGCGGGGGGATTTTCTTAGAAAAGTAAGAAGAGTTTTTCCTTCGTTTCCAAAGCCCAAAATGGCTATGTTCATCACCTATACTATAGCATTTACAGGGGATTATTTCAAGATAAAAATATAACTTAATATGTGACTGCGGTAGGAATCGAACCTACGACAACCGCTTTATGAGGGCGGTGTTCTACCACTGAACTACGCAGCCTGAGGTAATAATTCCTTAGTATAGCTTGATTGTCTTTAAAAATAAATACGTGGTATCATAGCCTTGCGGCGTGGAGCAGTGGCAGCTCGCCGGGCTCATAATCCGGAGGTCGTCCGTTCGAATCGGACCGCCGCAACAATACTGTACATATTTTAATAGACGTGCTATAGTAGCAGTGCGTTCATTTTTTTTTGCGCTAAAAACTCAAGGAGCGGGATTATGTACGACGACGATTTTGAAAATATCGAGAGTTAAGATTGGAATCGGGATGGCGACGGAAATGACTATCCGCGCTAATACGGTTCTGTACCACAACAAAAATCCGCAATATGCCAACTGGGCGTTGCGGAATTTTTTATTGTTTGCTTTTGTTAGATAGAGTATATTACAGGTATGAATACTTTTAATAAGGTTATAGTAATTATTTCGGCAACGGTCGTTATGGCGGCTAGTTTTACTGCGTTTGCGCAGGAGCGGGGCGAAAAGAAGGGCACTAGTCCGCTCGATGCCGTAGCGCTAACGTGCATACAAGGGACAATAGACGTGCGCGACAACGCCATTATTGCAGGGCTCGACGTATATTATCCGGCGGCTAAGACGGCTATCCAAACCCGCCAAGCCGCGCTTAAATCAGCGTGGATGCAGACAGACCAGAAAACACGCAGGGAAGCGACGCGTACCGTATGGAACGCATATAAAGAATCCGTAAAGTCAGCCCGCATGACAATGAAAACGGCTCACAAGGCGGCATGGACCAAGTTTGAATCTGCACGAAAGGCGTGTAGCCCGAAAGCAACGAAGGACGACAACGGATCGTTCGGTATGGATAATCAGCTCTAAAAAGCACTCTATAGTACATAAAAAGCCCCTAAAAACGGGGCTTTTTATGTGTCTGCGGAGGCTATTGACGAAATACTAATTTAGTAGTATAATAAACTTAGTGAATCCGGAATAGCCGGGTACTTGAAAACACCCCTACACCCCTTTCTTAGGAGATTTGGTATGAACGTGAAATTGTTTTTGCAAAAGCACTGGAAAGATCTTCTGCAGCTTGCAGGCTTTCTCGGTGCGGTTGCGCTACTCGAACGGACCGCAGGTGTACTCGGTCTCATCCTGGCATTTGGCGTCGGGCTCGTGCTCTGCGTCGTAGTACCGAGCATGGGGAAAAAATGGACGAAGTGGATAGCAATAGCCATCTTTACGCTCATGATCTATCCCACCTACGTAACTATCGATTCATGGAGTAAATCTGTGGATTGGAAGTTATCTGAAACAGAGCCTTTGTCTACGGAAAAACCGAAAGTGAAGAAAAAAGCTGATGACACAAAGGCTGACAAAAAAGAAGAGCTTATTGTTATGAATAAGCTCGCAGTAGACGTCAACCAGATCCAAGGAGATATCGACGCAATGAAACGTTGCGTGGAATCCAAAATGGACGCCGACTTTAAGGAGGATCAAGAAAGAAGCGAAAAACGGCACACGCAACTTCTCGCTAAACTCGATGTTCTAAGAGAGGATCCTAGAGAGATGGATGGTGGTGCTGTGCCACCAAAGACGTTCGAGTCAGTACCGCAAAAGCCCAAGGCGGAAGAAATTCCATCAAGCGAGCCGAAGCTACAGCCCCCTGACCTTTGGGTGCAGGCCGACAGAAAGTCGCAGGAACCCGATGCTAATGCAGAAGCCGAAGAATGGCCAACGCATGTACTCGGCTCATGTGGCAGAGCACATGCGATTATAGACTGGGTCGACAAAGACGGAAACGGTAAACCCGAACCTGTCTACGGCCCATGTCGCGATATTAAGGGAAATATCGCTTGTTCGTTCGTACGGTTCGGAGTAATGAAGTGGAAGTAGCGAGTAATGGCTCGCCGCCGGCCCTCACGGAAAACACACATGCAGTGATTGCAGTAGTGTTCCGTGAGGGCTTTTTTTTATACGCACTTGGTATATCCTTATTCATATATGGATATCGCCGGACTGGAGCGCGAAGCGCAGAACGCCCTTGAAAAAACCAAGGACGTTACGACGCTTGACGCGTGGCACGCTACGTACCTCGGCCGCAAGAGTCGCCTGAACGTTTTTATGCGTTCTATTGGCGAACTCCCCTTAGCCGAAAAAAAGACAGTCGCGCCTGCGGCTCAAGCAGTAAAAAAACTTCTGGAAGAAGCGTACGCCCGCCGCGAAAAATATATAGCAGGGAGCGATGAGGGCACAGCGTTCGACGTGACGACGCCCGCAATCCGCCCCGTGTACGGCCGCTTGCACCCTTTAACGCTCGTGGAGCGCAGCATACGCACGATTTTTTCGTCTATGAACTTCTCCGTAGTCGAGGGGTCGGAAATCGAAACCGAAAAATACAACTTCGACAGCCTTAATATCCCGAAGAACCATCCGGCGCGTGATATGCAAGACACCTTATGGATATCGACCGAAAAGGGCAACTTAATGCGCACGCACACCTCGCCTATGCAGGTACGCCATATGGAAAAGCATTTACCGCCGTTCCAGATAATCGTACCGGGGCGCGTGTTCCGTAACGAGGCAACGGACGCCTCACACGAAATCAATTTCTACCAATTCGAGGGGCTTATGGTAGGCGAGGGCGTATCGCTTGCGAACCTAAAAGGGGTGATAGCGGGCTTTTGCGAACGTTTTTTTGAGCGCACGGTCGACGTGCGCTTTCGCCCCAGCTACTTCCCGTT
>CALRGO010000002.1 GCA_943357895.1 Parcubacteria group bacterium | reverse complement strand
CCGTTTACCGAACCGAGCGTCGAGATAGATATTCGCATGGAAAACGGTAAGTGGCTCGAAGTAATGGGGGGCGGTATGGTGCACCCCACCGTACTCGAGGGCGTTGGCTACGACCCCGCAAAAATAAGCGGCTTTGCCTTTGGCGGCGGACTCGACCGCTTCGCGATGATTAAATACAGTATTACGGATATCCGCCTCTTCTACGGTGCTGACTTGCGATTTAACAACCAATTTTAATATGAAGTTTAATTACAAAACCCTCGAACGGCTTGTGCCGGAAATCCCCGCAATCGAAATAGTCGCAGAAAAAATTACGGCGCACCTCTTTGAGATAGAGTCGTGCGAAAACGGGGTACTCGACGTAAAGATATTACCCAATAGATATTCGGATGCGGCCTGCTACCGCGGCCTTGCGCGTGAAATAACGGCTATCTGCAAACTGCCGTATAAAGAAGGGAAAATTACGGCGCCGAAGGCCCTACATAAAAACAAAGTCCAGCCAGTAATTGAAGTGCCGAGCCTATGCCGCCGCCTCATCGCATGCCGTGTTGAAGATATTTCATTAGGAAAATCTCCGGCATGGATGCAAGAGGCGCTCGAAACGTACGGTATCCGTTCTATTAACGGCCTTGTGGATATCACGAACTACGTGACAATAGAAACCGGCCAACCGCTCCACGCCTTTGACGCGGATAAAATGGAAGGAGGGCAATTAGTCGCGCGGCAAGCGCATGAAGGCGAAGAGGTAGAAACTCTTGATGGCAAAAAAATAATTCTGAACCCAAGCGCATTAGTATTATCCGATGCGCGCAACGCCTTGGACATAGCAGGTATTAAAGGCGGCACGCGGGCGGAGATTACGGCAAAGACTAAAAACATCGTGCTCACCGCGGGTAATTTTGACGGCACGCTAATTTACAAGACATCCAAGCGCGTGGGGATAACAACCGATGCGTCGATCCGCTTTTCGCATAACATAAGCCCTGCACTCGCAGAGCGGGGAATACTCCGCGCATTAGAACTTATCTTAGAAATCTGCGGCGGTAAGGCTGGTACGATATGCGACACATACCCGAAGCCCGTAAAGCCTATAACTATACCGTTCGAAATAAAGCGCTTTAATACGCTTACGGGACTTGCCTTTACGGAAGCCGATTGTCTTACAAGCCTGAAGCGCCTTGGCTTTCTAGTAGCGGGTAAAAAAGTAACGCCGCCGGTCGAACGCACGGATATCACGCGATTCGAAGACGTAGTTGAGGAAATTACCCGCTTGCAGGGGTATGCGGATCTACCCGCCACGCCACCCCGTATCACGGTAACGCCAGTGATACCCCAACCCATGCGCCAGCTGAAAGACGCATTGCAAGACATGCTCGTCCCTCTTGGTTTTACCGAAATCCTTACCCGCTCCTTTTCGGCCGAGGGTGAAGTCGCCTTAGAAAACCCCTTAACATCCGAGCAGGCGTTCCTCCGCCCCAGCCTTATGGAGGGCGCTCGGAATGCCGTTATCTTGAACTTAAAATCCTTCGAGGCGGCCGCGCTTTTCGAAATCGGCTCCGCCTTCCACAAAAAGACCAATCACGAGCCGGCGGAAGAAGTGCTGTGCGGTATAGCGCTCGCAAGCAAGGGAATGAAAGACGAAGAGGCGTTCCGCGCCGTGCGCGGCATCATGGAGACCATACTTATACGCCTCGGCGTAGGGGACGCGCTATTTACCGAAGAAAACAAAGCGCTTGTGATTACTATTAAGGGTGAGGCAGTGGGAAAGATTACCCGCCTCGAAGCTGACCACGTGAGCGCCTACGCCGAATTATCGCTTACGAAACTACTGCCGCACGTTTCGCCACTGCCGCACTACACGCCGATCCCTAAATATCCCGTGATCGTACGCGACGTTTCGTTTATGGTCGCTAAAACCGTAAAGATTGGCACGGTAATGGATGCCGCATGGCACGACGTCCCGAAAGACGTAACGGACATCCGTTTCATAAGCCTCTACGAAGGCAAAGGCATACCCGAAGGCAAAAAAAGCGTTACCCTCCGCTTCATTTTCCAGTCCGCCAAGCGCACCCTAACTGATATCGAAGCAGACTCCTTCCTAAGCTACATTATGGACGCCATGAAGGAAAAAATTACGTTTGAAATAAAGTGATTTTTAAGGTATAATGAACTACTAATATGGCAGAAGATAAGGTTAAAAAACCGTCATACGGGGCTAAGGATATCTTTGTGCTCGAGGGGCTTGACCCCGTACGCAAGCGTCCGGGCATGTACATCGGCTCCACGGGCGTCGACGGCTTACACCACTTGGTGTGGGAGGTTTTGAACAACTCCATCGACGAAGCGATGGCTGGCTACGCCAAAAACATTGTGATGGAGATATTGCCAGACGACACAATCGCCATTAAGGACGACGGCCGCGGCATCCCCGTAGAAACACACGCACAAACCGGCGTATCGGCCCTTGAGACGGTTTTAACGAAGCTCCACGCCGGCGGCAAGTTCGGCGGCGAGTCATATAAGGTATCCGGCGGCTTGCACGGCGTCGGCGTTTCCGTCGTGAATGCCTTATCCGTTAAGTGCGTTGTGCAGGTTTCGCGCGAAGGGTCGCTCTATGAGCAAGAGTATTCGTGCGGCATCCCGAAAACGAAAATAAAGAAAGTCGGCAGTTCTTCCAAAGCGCCGTTTTGGGGAACAACCGGCACGCGTGTGCTCTTTAGGGCTGACGGGACTATTTTTCCCGACACCAAATATGACTTGCATAAAATTTTGCACTACGTACGCCAGCAGGCATATCTCACGAAGGGTATTAACATTGAAATAAGTGATACCCGTAAGGAAGATGCGCCCACGTATTATAACTTTTACTTCGACGGGGGGTTAAAGTCCTTCATAAAGAGTCTTACAGACGAGCCGACACCACTCCAATCCGAGCAATTTTATGTAGAAAAAGCTGTCGGCCCTATAAGCGTCGAAGTCGCCTGTACGTATACGAACACACTCGACACGAAAGAACTCTCTTTCGCCAACAACATCCACACACCCGAAGGCGGTACGCACGTGACGGGCTTCCGCTCGGCTATTACCCGCGTGGTTAACGACGTTGCCCGCGCGAAAAACGCCATTAAGTCCGCCGAAGAAAACCTCACGGGCGACGATGTGCGCGACGGCCTCGTTTCCATAATCTCCGTAAAGCTTCCCGAACCGCAGTTCGAAGGCCAGACGAAGTCAAAGCTCGGCACTACCGAAGCTCGCGCCGCCGTAGAAACCGTTGTCGCTGAAGCCTTTAAAGACTTTTTGGAGCGAAATGACGACGACGCGCGGAAAATTGTCGCGCGCTGTCTCTTAATCGCTAAGGCACGCAAAGCGGCGAAAGCCGCTAAGGACACCGTGCTCCGCAAAGGCGTGCTCGAAGGCCTTACGCTCCCTGGTAAGCTCGCGGACTGCTCGAGTAAACATCCGGCGGAATCCGAATTATTCATAGTAGAGGGCGACTCTGCAGGTGGCTCGGCTAAGATGGGCCGCGACCGGCGCACGCAAGCGATACTGCCCTTGCGCGGAAAGATTTTGAACGTCGAGAAAGCGCGTATGGACAAAATCATCGCCTTCCAAGAAATTAAATTTCTTGTGATCGCGCTCGGCACCGCTATTGCCGAATCATTTGATATTTCCAAACTTCGCTACCACAAGATCGTCATTATGACGGACGCCGACGTTGACGGCGCGCACATCAGGACGCTCCTGCTAACCCTTTTTTACCGCCACTTCGAGCCCTTAATAGCAGGTGGATACATCTACATCGCCCAGCCGCCGCTCTATAAGATCAATAAGGGGAAGACCGTCCAGTACGCCTACGACGACGCGGATAAGGACCGGATATTAAAGACCATGCCCGAGGCGAACGTCCAGCGCTACAAGGGTTTAGGTGAAATGAACCCCGAACAGCTATGGGAAACGACCATGGACCCTGCTAACCGCATTCTCCAGCAGGTAACGGTAGCGGACGCCGAAGACGCCAATAAGCTCTTCGATATCTTGATGGGCTCGGAAGTCGAGCCACGCAAGCACTTCATCCAGACGCACGCCTTATCCGTCAAAAACATAGATACCTAGCGGTTATTGCACTTTTTACCCGAACTTGGTATTATAGAACCCAATGAACCGCCTTACATCCTTCTTCACCGAAGCGCGCGCCGAATTTAGCAAAATCAACTGGCCGACAGCGCAAGAAACCATCCGCATGACGGCCGTAGTTGTCATGCTTTCTATCGGCATCGCCGCATTCCTCGGCGCCGTCGACTACGCGCTTCTCTACGCCTTGAACAACTACCTTCTCCAATAACCATATGATGCCGATAACCCAATCCAAAAAGCAAAAAGGCGAAGGCCGCCACTGGTACGCCATCCGCACGTATTCTGGCTATGAAGACGCCGTGGTGCGCTATGTGAAGCAGCGCGTGGAATCCCTAGGTATGGACGACAAGATTTTCGACGTGCTCGTGCCGAAAGAAAAGTTAATCAAGATCAAGAACGGCAAGCGCCGCGAGATAGAAGAAAAAATCTACCCCGGCTACGTGCTCGTAGACATGGTGCTCACCGACGACTCGTGGTACTTGGTCCGTAACACCCCCCGCGTAACAGGGTTTGTGGGTGCCGACAGCACTCAGCCAACACCGCTCTCGAAGGACGAAATAGACGTATTGATGGCACGGATGGGGGATGCAAAGACAAGCTTCGCAATTGACGTCCGCCCTGGCGATATGGTTAAAATAACCGACGGCCCGTTCAAGGACTACGAGGCGAAGGTCTCGGAGGTGGACGAGGCGAAGGGCAAAGTGAAGGTCCTCGCGCCGATATTCGGCAGGGACACGATGGTCGAACTCGATTCGTTACAGATTCAAAAGCTATAGTCGTTCTATTCACTACCCACTATTCACTAATCACTAAAAAAATGGCAAAGCCTATCAAGACAGTACTTAAGTTGCAGATCGAAGCCGGTAAAGCGTTACCGACGCCGCCCGTCGGCCCTGCGCTCGGCCAGCACGGCGTAAACATCCAAGACTTCTGCAAGCGCTTCAACGAAGCGACGAAAGACATGTTGGGCGACGTAGTCCCCGCAGAAATCACCGTATTCGAGGATCGCAGCTTCGAATTCAAGCTGAAGACCCCGCCGGTCGCCGCGCTTTTAAAGAAATATGCCGGCATCGAGAAGGGCTCCGCCGAAGGATCTAAGAAGATTGTCGGTAAAGTAACCCGCGCGCACGTAAACGCCATCGCGGAAAGGAAGTTGCCGGACTTGAACGTCTACGACATCCCCGCGGCCGGCCGCATGATCGAAGGCACCGCGAAGAACATGGGTATTAAGATAGAAGGCTAAAAGAATACCTATCACCAGAAAAAGCGTCCCGACGAGGGACGTCTTTTTTTTATTCCATAATGCCAGTACGATAAGCGCATGAAAGAGACGTGTATTCTGGGCGCCGGCCCCGCGGGGCTCGCCGCAGCAATGGAACTTACGCACGCCGGAAAGAATTTTACGCTCTATGAGAAATCCGACCGCGTGGGCGGCCTCGCAAAGACCTATTTGTTTACGGAGCCAGACGGACTCACGTTCCGCACGGATAACGGCCCGCACCGCTTCTTTTCCAAAAACCCATACCTTTACGGCTTCATCGAAGGGCTCATCAAAGAAAACTGGATAGAAGTAAAGCGCCAAACGCGCCAGTTCATCGCGGGCAAATTCTACGACTACCCAATCAACCCCGCCCAAGCACTCGCCAATATCGGGCCACGAAAGGCCACGCGCATGGTAGCGGACTACGCTGCCGCCCAGCTCCGTTACGGGCTTTTCAAAAAACCAATTCGCCATTTCGAAGACCATGTCGTGGCGCACTTCGGCAGGACGCTCGCCGAGTTTAATATGATCAATTACACGGAAAAGATCTGGGGTGTAAAAGCGAACACCATACATACAGACTGGGCAACGCAGCGCATTAAGGGACTGTCCGTTGGCTTCCTCGTGAAAGCCGCAGCGGAGCGGACGCTCGGCCTTTTCCGTACGAAAGGGCTCCGTACTCTCGTAGACAGCTTCTATTACCCCGAATATGGTACGGGGCTTATTTATGAAACAATCGCGAAAAAGATCGCGGACGCCGGCAATCCCGTGGAACTCGAAAGTTATCCCGTGCGCATTCGCCACCATAACAACCGCATAACGGGACTTACGGTATCCGTAAAAGGAGCGCTGAAAGAAATAACCCCGAAGACGCTTATTGAGAGCATCCCGCCGAAGGAATTTTTAAAACTGCTCGACCCTGCCCCGCCCGCGGCAATTACGGCGGCAGCGGAAAAAATGCGCTATCGCGACCAAGTATATCTCTTCATCACCCTCGATAAGGAACGCATTACGCGCGACCAATGGATCTATTTCCCCGAAAAACATATTCCCTTCGGTAGGATTACGGAGATGAATAATTTCAGCCAAAAAATGAGCCCGCATGGAAAAACGTCGCTCTTTTTGGAATTTTTCTGTTTCGAGGGGGACGCTGTCTGGAACGCGACGAAGGAAGAATTGCTCGAAATGACGATGAAGCACCTCGAACCCCTCGGCTTCTGCAAACGGAGCGAAGTACGGCAAAGCTACCTCATGCGCCAAAAAAAGGTGTACCCGATATACGACACCGAATACAAAACATACGTAGATTCAGTAAAAGCCTATTTAGACCGCTTCGAAAACCTGTATTACATCGGCCGCCCCGGCAGATTCCGTTACAATAACCAAGATCACTCGCTCGAAATGGGAATTATGGCAGCGCGGAGCGTAATAACAGGCATACGCGAAGACATCGAGGCCGTCGGCAGCGAAGCGGAATACTTCGAAAAGGGGAGCCATGGAACAACCGGAACGGTATAAGGACGGCCGTGATCCCGTACTCGACTTTTGGCGGGGGATAAGCATTATACTCGTCATAGAAAGTCATCTGGTATTTTTCCGCTTTCATTCGTTTTTCGTCTCGCTCGGAAACACCGCCTACGAAAAAAATTTTATCCGCGCCTTCCTGACAGTCAGTTGGCATGCTGGAGACGTGGGCGTAAAAATATTCCTTGTAATAAGTGGATTCCTCATAACGAAAATACTTATCAGCGAGCTTGATCGGACAGGAAGTATTTCTATTGCAAAATTCTATCTCCGGCGGTTTTTCAGAATTATTCCCGCCTATGCCGGCTATCTTCTCGGCATGGGGCTTTTCGCCGCGCTCGGATGGACGGCAACGATCGACCGTTCGAACATTTCTTGCATTGCATTCCTCGCAAATGCTTCGGCGACTCCCTGCACATGGAATCTGCTCCATCTCTGGAGCCTTTCGGTAGAAGAACAGTTTTATGCCGTTTGGCCATTATTTATACTGCTACTTCCGGCGCTTCGGCGAACGCCTACCATTGCCGCCCTGTGTGTTCTTTTTTCGGTATTTTCAGCATTTAAGATATTTTTCATGCACGGCTGGATAGACAACGGATGGGCATTCGCATCCATTGCCGGAGGAGCGCTCTATGCCGCGAGTTCTACCGTACGCCACTATGTGAATATCCCGAGCGCGCCCCTTACTGGAGTAAGCGCTCTTTTTATGGGTATATTATTTCTCGTATCTGCAAAAACGAGCCATGCCCCCGAACAATTCGCATATGCTCTACTCTCGTCGTTCGCGATCCTGCGCCTTATTATGGCGTTGCGCCACATCCCCCGATTTCTCGCGTCGCGGGCTTTCCATTATATGCGAAACATAGGACTGGCTTCCTATAGCCTGTATCTATGGCAGCAACCTTTTACGAACAATCCCGCCTTCTATAGGGATTCTTCGCCGCTTTCAATGCCCTTATTCCTTGTTCCCGTCGCCCTTATTTCGTATCATATGCTTGAAAAACCAATTCATTCATGGTCAAGCGCGCGATTCCGTACGTACAATAATGGCAATTACTAATACATACATGCCATACTACTTCAAATTATGGAGCTGAAAGAAGCTAAAAAAAATACGGAGGCGGTTCACGGCTGGCTCACGGCAAAAGAGGGCGCATTTTTATATGACTGTGCCAAGCGGTGCACGGGAAAAGGAGTTATCGTTGAAATCGGCTCATGGCAGGGGAAATCAGCGGTTTTTTTAGGCGCAGGCTCGCAGGCTGGTAACGGCGTTCCTGTATATGCCGTTGATCCCCACAACGGACTACCAGAACAGGGCGATTTCAAAACATTTGATATATTTCAAAATAATATGGAGCGCGCCGGACTTTCTTCCGTAGTGCGGCCGCTCGTCATGACCTCCGAAAAAGCGGCTGAAACATTCAATTTACCAATAGAGCTGCTTTTTATCGATGGGGATCATGCGCTCGAAATGGTTACGCGTGATTTCGAGCTATGGTCACCGAAGCTCGCCCTAGGCGCGACGATAGCTTTTCACGACACGTGCTCCTCGCCTGAAATACTCGCATGGCTCGGCCCTGTCGCCGTGGTTAAAAAATCTGTATACCGATCGCGATTTTTTAAAGACATCCGTATTATTGATACGATAACCGCTGCTCGGAAAACAAATACAATAAGTTTTTTTGACTGGTGCCGCAATAGAATCATGCTCGCACGCCGAGCAGTACAATCAGTCATTGAAAATATCCTCTATGAAGAGCGGATAAAAAAAATACCCCTTTTACGTATTTTCTGTTTTTTCCTTATTGCCGCCGCAGTACGCATCGGCCTTGAAATGTACGTATCGTACATCGTCATGTTTCCCATACAAAAATATGATTCGTATATATATATTCTTAAGGCGCTCGAAATAGTGCGCGGCGACTGGTCGCCCATACGAACGCATGCAATAGGATTATCGGCATTCATGGCGCCCTTCCT
Source organism: Parcubacteria group bacterium (assembly GCA_943357895.1). Lineage (GTDB taxonomy): Bacteria > Patescibacteriota > Minisyncoccia > UBA6257 > UBA11618 > CALRGO01. The sequence continues at coordinate 84,404 of CALRGO010000002.1, read as the reverse complement.
CTACGCATGGGGAGCTACATCCATATTTGAAAACTTGCTCGTTGGAATACTTATTACTGCGGTAACCGGCGCGGCAGCCGTATTCCCCATAGGATGGCTGGCCTTCAGGCTCACCGCATCAAAAAAAACCATTGACGCCGCCCTTATAGCCTTTATATTTTCTTTTCCTCTTATTATATCGGATAACCTCTTTATCTTAACCGAGCCTCTTTTTACCCTCCTTTTTCTTACGGCAATTTGCTTCGTTTATAAGGCACGGGATAATCCAGCATTCGCCTATGCCGCAAGCGGGGTGGCGGGACTTACGTATTGGGTGCGCCCAAACGGAATAATAGTCCTACCTATAGTGCTCGTATCATGCTGGGCGTGGAAAAAAATGCCGCTAGGCGGACTCCTGCTTAGGTCGGCGGCCATGATTGCGATTTTTTTTGCCGTCGCCTCGCCGATGCTCTTGATGCGGCAGGCGGAATTCGGATCAGCATTTAATTACGGTGAGAATAGTAAATATTTTGTAGAACGCTACGTGGACGTATGGGGGGCGGCGCCTTCCGTAACCCTGCCGCATTATCTTAAGACGCATACCGCCGCGGAAATATTCAACCGCTTCATAACGACGGGGATATGCCTCGTCCTGCTCTATTTCGCGTATAGTATTCTCCCCCAGCTTTTTTTCTTTCTGCAGGGTGCTGTTCGCACATGGCGCGATCCCGTATGGTTTCCCGTATGGGCCGCCATAGGGATATGGATTATGAGCCTTATACCTATTTTCCATCTGTATTATCTCCTTCGGCATGTTTTCCCAATCGCCCCCTTAGGCATACTAGTTGCGGTGGCAGGGCTCCGCGCTACGGCGCCGCACGACGTACGGGACGAGCGCCTATTCTTCGGCATGTTCGCCGCCTCTCAGATAATCTTGCTCTGCGTTTCGCTCTCGACATTCATATTTGTGGCACGGCTTTTCGTCAAGGATATTTCCCGCATGAATAGAGATAGACTGCAGGTCGCTTTATGGGCATCGACGAACGTAAAGGGCGTACTCGCTACGGGAAATGGTATCGATATAATGATGCTTTTACCCGACGCTAAAATCGGGGGAAGGGGATTGCAGGATATCATAGCCCCGCAATCCGGCCTCAGTCTTACCTATCCGGGAAAATTCGATTCGATTACCGAAGCCATGCCGGTGCTCCGTACCCGCAAAGTGACCCATATTCTCCTCGAAGACCAGATATTCAATCCGCTACCGTTCGTGCCTAATAAATATTTATTGATTTATACCGGCGAAACAATACCGCCCTACCTAAAAGAAATATATTCCAATTACGAAACTAATTCCCAATCGAAAGCGCGTATTTTCCGCATCGATTGGAACGGGTACGAAAAGTCTTTGCGCTAATCACAATGATTCGCCAAGTATCGTTATTTTTTCCCGCAACGAAGTAGGCTTGACGAAGATGATAGAAAGGGACGTTATTTTTTCCTTATCGAGAGCGCAATTATAGCTCCGTAAGGTTGTATCCCCGAACAATCTCTGGAGATTACATGAATGTTCATTGCCGGCAACATCCTGCGCCTTCATGACGGCGAATACCCGCCACTCGGGATAAGCGGACGAGAACGAAGCCACTTCATCACCCCGTATAACCAAAGAGTTTTCAAGGGACTGCCCACTAGCAACGGCGCCTGCATACGTACCCCGCGCAAACCAAAGAGAAAAGGGGGCATAGGCGGTTCTCCTGAGAATAACATCGCCGTACACACTCCGCACCGTTATCGTTTCGGGCACTAAGTCCGCCCCCGAAAGTAAAACGCTTTCTTCGATATGCAAAATACCCGCGAAAGAAAAAATAGAAACACAGGCAAAAAAAGCGCAACTGTAAGTGAAAATATTACGCATAACGGTATTTTCGGGTAATGGCGATTGCAATCGGAACGAGGATTACGGGAAGTAACACGCCCGCGCGCGCCCATCCGTCCGTATATACCAGTAATTTATATACAGAAAGGAATCCAACAAGAACGACAAGAGTAAAAAATAGGAGAAATGCCTTATGTGCGTCTCTACTAGCAACCCCAACGAGCAACGGCAGGATAATTACGTCGAGAACGGGCGACGTCGGCATGGAAGCACCCAACATAAGGAATATCTGAGGCAAAGATCCGATAGTCCATGCAACAAGAGCTAAAACCGCAACGGCGTCGATCTTGCGCACAACGAAGGCATTGCGAATAATCATACCGAGAGAACATGAAACAAGAAGCCAATACGGTAAAAAAAATAATAAGAAATTTTTTTGAAGGAACATCGCGGGGTTAAGGAAAATAAGCGATTGCATAAAGATCGCGTAGGGAACAATGCCGAGCGACAGAAATTTTTTACCGGAAAATCCGAATGTTTTTTTATATATACACAAACCTATTCCGCAAGCGATTGAAAAAATGAGGAGGAGTGCGGGATATTCATGCAAATAAGCGGAACGGAATGCTGACGGCACAAGAGGCAAAAGCGGGATGTGATTGCTTGTTATACGTCCCCATTCCAAAAAATACAGGGTGGTCGAAGCGAACGCGACTAGGGCGGTGCCGAAAACATCGAAGACGCGTAACGGAATGCCGGCGCCCCGCCTGAAAAAAGGATAGAGGAGATACAGCGCCGCAACGAAGAAGATAATCCATTGTTCTGAAATAAGCAGGAGGGGAAGAGCCATGACGTGCGCCGCGAGCCATCGCCTATGTCCCGTTCTTTCGTACTCCGAAAAACTTACTAACCAGAACATAAAAAATGGCAGGCCGGCGACAAACTTCATGCTCTGGGTCAATGCAATATTCGTATATTGGAAAGTAAAAATAAGAAGTGCCGCGGCAACGGCGCGCGCTCGGAGGCCGGCTGATTGTACGAAAAAATAAAAGAGGACAAATGCCACGATCCTGCTTACGATTCCGATGGCAATAATAGCTTCGACGGCAGCATCGATGCTTTCGCTTTCTCCTGCAGGAGGCCGGATAAAATTGATAACACCTTTGACTATTTTACCTTCCGCAAAAAAAAGCCTGAGAACGGGAGCGGCGTGCCACGGCTGCAAAAGAATATTCCCGTAATTCGCATCGGTAATGCCGCTATGGAAATCACCGTAGCGGTTATACGCATCCTGCGCCGACGGATAGGCGATGACCGTAAACCCCGCTATATGGAAAAGAACGCATATGAGGAATAAGGTACGCACGCCCGCACTCGACAATCGATCCGCAATGCCGACCGTCACCATCATAGACAGAACGGCTATTAGAGCCCCTATCCAACCAAGCGGCGCGGCGAGCCAATAAATCCCGACACCGAGAATGCAGGCGATAACGACGTGCAGAGAATGAATAAAAGAAATAAAGCGCATGCGTATATAGTAATAGTATCCATGACAAAGGGAAAAATACCAGAACTAACATACTACTCTGATTGACTGGAAAGAATATCAGTGACTACAATCAAAGCAATGGAAAAAGGATTTTTACGGACACTAACAGTCGGCATAATCATATCTGTATGCCTTTCCGTCGGAATGGCGGCTCTTATCGTCCGAGCATGTCTTGGCACCGGATTTAAATTTGATCTTTCTCCCGCAAGCTTCATTTGCGGAAAATCGGACATAGGAACGGAAATGACGACGTTCCGACGCCTCGCGCCGAACGAAATGTCCGTTATAAGCAATACCCCCGAACGCTCAGACCTCAGTATCGGCCAAGGAAGAGGCGCAGAAAAGCTAATCGATGGATCAGAGGAAACGCTCGCGGCACCCGGAAGCAATACAATAGATTATACCGTGACTCTCCTCGACAGCTACGAGATCAAACAAATTATCATACGCTGGGGGGATTACGGAGTAAATACAAATTACATACGGTCATGGTCCCTTGAATCTTCGGATAACGGATCCGCATGGAAAGTACTCGCGAGCGGACCTTCTCCAGCAGACGTGAAAACAGTCATAAACGACCGCATGCAAACCTCCCACCTACGCCTCAAGGCGCAGGCTGAAAAAGACTGGATTGGTGCATACGAACTGGAAGTAGTCGGGAAGCCCATCCCGTAAGGGTATGTGGCATTTTATCGCAACTCAATTTCTACCGCCGTTCATCCTAACCTGCGCCGTGCCGGGATTACTTGCTGTCCCACTCCTTACGGAACGCAAAGAAATAAACACCCTTCTTTTCTTTATATATGCCGCAATAGGGGGTCTTTTTTTTCAATTAATCATTTCCTTTCTCGTAAGTTGCGCGGCATCACTTCCCATTACACCCGCGGTGCGGATTCTCGTAGTAAGTGGTACGGTTATTGCCCTGCTTGCCGTAATGCTCCGGCAAAAAAAGGGGCCCATGCCCGCCATTCGTATAGGCGCATACGACATTGCCTCCGGTGCGACCATCCTCATGATGCTCGCCATACTACATGTACATTTTAAGGAAATTACCGCGCCCTATTTCAATGCAGCGAGCGACCAATATTATTGGCTGGCATATGCCGAAGCATCCCTACATGACGCCACGTTCGTCACCGTAAAGATATTCACAAGTCAAATCCACCGGCCAATTTTTTTTCTGCTACTTTCTCCCTATGTCGCATTTTTTCCTAAAGATCTGGATGTCTACGGAAATTTTATGATTCTTTGGACTTATGGCATATACACACTTATAGCCATTGCGATCGCCGAACTCACCCGTATATCCCTTTCGCGAAAAATGCTAGGACTTATGGCAGTACCCATGCTTTTTTCCCTTCATTGGATAAACTATTATCTAATTTCAGGGGATATAGCTCCGCAAGGAATCGCTATTTTTCTTTTTATTGCCGGTTTTATACTTTTTAAAAATGAAAAAGATCTCCGTATTCTCTGGGTCTTTCTTGCGGTTTTTTATGCCCTACACCTAGGAACGCTCGCCGTATTCGCCCTTATTATCGGCATGGGGACGATTATTAGCGAAGGCGTGCAGATAGTTACCACTATATTTAAAAAGGAAAAGACGAAGCCTGCGCCATGGCACTTCTTTAAAAAAATATTCTTTTTTCCCACAGCTATCGTTGCCATCCTTTATGCGCTTTATGCGTCCCACGTGCTCTATTATTTCAACCCCACGCTCATTTCGTATTATGACCAATATGCCGAGCATCTAACGCTTTTCTCCCAGCCGTATTTAGGGAGAGAACAGGAGATTCTCCTTTGGGGTGGCGTAATCGGCACCTTACTCGCTTTTTTAAAAAACAAGCGTACGGAAATAGCCGCGGGATTTGCCGTGCCATGGGCACTCCTTATAACGCCGCTTTTGGCATACCACGCGTTTTACGCGAGCTGGCAGTCTTTCCGTTATTATCTTTTTCTCTATCCCAGCGCCGTCATTCTCACACTACTGATTGCCGAGTGGGGGGCGGACGGCATTGCATTGATCGCCTCGCCGCGCATCGGTAAGGGATTTATTGCCGTTCTCACGATAGGACTTTTGCCGGTATTCGTACTTGCTGCATCCAACCAACAAAAAATGGTTTTTAATGACATGATAGAGGGTCATGACGGCGGAAAGCGAAAAAGAGAGCAATACGACCAAATTAAAGAATTACTCGAATTAGCAAAATCACTACATGCGACCGTATTGCGCCCAATAACGATAATCCCGAAAAAAGCCCATTCAACGTATATGGCATGGGCGTTTGCCCCCCGCGAAACGATGGTTCTGGAAGAATATTGCACGGAAATACGCTGCCCCGCCTTCAATTCCATTCTGCCGCGGGAAGTTGATTTTTTAACCGCCAATCCCGCGATGATCCTCGTCTCAAAAGAAACGGAAAGCAATGAAATTGAAATGAAGATGCTTAATATATTTCCTATCAAAAAAGAACTGAAGGATTTTTCAGCTTATATAAAGGAATAAAATGAAAAAGATACTACTTCTTATTCTTGAAATAAATAGCTTGGTTTTTGCTTGGTATGTTTTCATGGGACTAGCTCTCATCGCTATCGATGGCGTTTCGAATGGATTTTTGGAACGCATGGGTGTGGCGCGGCAGATAATATACTGGATTGTCGGTATAAGCGCCCTACTGGAAGGAGCAAGCCTTCTTACACCGAAATTAAAAAAGGCGCCGAAATTGATTCGTGCGCGCACCCGCATCAACATACGAGATCTTTTTTCTTTCAGTATTGCAGGGGCATCCATCTTATGGGGCTCTTTTTGGTACTATAACGCCCACACTGTAGCCGAATTAGGAGCGCAGGGTAGTGGTCTTCCGCCTATAGCCATAAGCGGCATTATCGCCGCGATCCTATGCTTAGGAATTTTTATTAACGCTCATGACTACGGCGAAAAAAATACGGAACCTGAAAATACATCAAATGAAACTATAAAAGAACTCTATAAAGAGCGGGAGGAATCAAGCATAGAAAGTAAAAAAAGTATCGCATTTCCCCTATGGCGGTACGTCCATGAAACGGAATATACATCGATCGTCGAGTACGTACCTGCCGGAACAGCAGCATTAGACAACGGATGCGGGGACGGAACGCTTGCAATTATGCTCGCGAAGAAAGGCGTCATGATAACCGCGTGCGACATCTCGGAGTACAATATAGCGAAAGCAAAGCGCCACGCAGTAGAAGCCGGCATGGAAAATAAAATACGGTTCGTGATGGCGGACGCTGAAAATCTCCCTTTCGAGGATAGCTCATTTGACTGGGTAATAAGCTCCCATATATTAGAACATCTCCCGAGCTTTGAAAAAGGGCTCGCTGAAGTGCGGCGCGTCACGAAAAGCAAAGCGGTAATAGCGTTACCAACATGTCTTAATCCCTGCGCCGCTGTTATTTTAGGCGAAGATGTTTTTTGGGAAATCTCACGCTGGTCGCCCTTTGCATGGTTCGTAGGCTGCGGCAGGATACTAGCAAACCTCGGCAGCGCAGGGGTTGACGAGGGGTATCGTGGCAACAAGGCATTGCCGCATATATGGCGTTACCCACATGTCATGCGTAAAGAACTACGCAGGGGGGGATTCGAAATAACCGCATTCCAAGCCTCCAGCCTATGCCTGCCGTATTTTCCGCGATTAATTCCCTTAGCTAAAAAAATGGAGCGTTTCAGGGACTACCCCTTCCTGAGAAATTGCGGGTATGGCAGCATAGCTGTACTTAAAAAAACAAATGCGAAGCTTCATACGCAATAACGCATATATGGGATTAGCGTCAGCCGGAGGCAGTATTCTGCTTTTTACCGCTTATACCTTAGTAGCGCGACTCGTCTCGAAAACGGTCATGGGTGAATACCAGATAATAAGTACGCTTATGGGCATAGCTCTTCTTACGGTATACCCTAAAATGTCGGGAGTCCTGATTGCCGCCGGAGCACGAAGAATTCACGGAGCCTTTGCGGAGGGGACTGCTATGGTTATTAAAAAATCATGGCAAGGAATCGCAGTATTAGCATTTTTTTCATTGTATTATGCACTAACAGGGGCTTACGGCTTGAGTATTGCCGCCGCTATTGGAGGATTATTTTTTACCCCCTACGCCATAAGCGGTCTCTACGAAAGCTATTATGTGGGGACGGGGGATATACAGCGCTATGCGACACGATCCCTCACTATATCAGGCGCGCTTGCCACAGCACTCATCGCTTCGGCATATTTTCTCCCCCATAGCGCCGCCGCCCTCGTTTTCGCTTTTTTCTCCACAAACGCCCTGACTGCCGGCCTGTATACGTATTACCTAGCGCAATACCCCGCCACACATACAATTCCGGGGAAAAAGGAATATCTTGAATTCGCAAAAAAAACTAGCTGGACTGAGGCACTCTTACAAGCGACGAATTATGCCGACATCCTACTTCTTAATGCCTTCTTCGGGCCGAAAGATGTTGCTATCTACGCTATAGCGCGCATGATACCTGAAACGATAAAAGGATTCGTTAAAAACGCAGGAACCCTCTCCGTCGCACACGTTGCAGCAATGAATACCACCCATATCAAAAGGATGCTCATCGCAAGAACGGCTCAAGCGACGGGAATTGCCGCCATCGTTTTCATAGCATATGCCGCATCCGCCCCCTTATTTTTCCCCCTCGCATTCCCCGCATATCCGGAGGCACTCAGATACTCCCAGCTACTCGCCCTCTCGTTCCTTGCGTTTCCTGCGCATCTTGCCGAATCGACCCTTGGGGCGCTACTCCGCAAAAAAGAGACTATTACTCTTAATACTAGCGCGGCAGGAGCAATGCTTATTTTTTCATGTATCCTTATTCCACCCTTCGGGGTTTTGGGGGCGATACTCGCAAGAGTTCTCGCTCGATTTTCGAATGCAATCGTCGCTCTATTTATTACCTTGCGATCCGTATAAACGGACTACGGCGCCCGCATATGCCGCAATACAGCGACTTAATGCGAGATCATATCCACCTCTACCTAAGCGCGCCGCATACGCGCCGTCCTGCAAAACGGCGATAAGAGCCCTCGCTGTTTTTAGCTCGTCATTTTCAGGAACAAGAATTCCCGTTTTACCGTCGATAACGGCCTCAGGCGCCCCACCAGAACGGGAAGCAATAACAGGCTTTGCATGCCACCCCGCCTCCGTATAAACAAGGCCATACCCCTCGAATTCATCTCCTATACGACGGGGAGTCATAGCAAAAACCTCTGATCTTTCAAAAAGAAAAAAAAGTTTTTCAGTCGTAACAGCATCCATAATGCTAAGATGGCCAGAAACGCCGCATGAGCGCGCAAGCGCATCGTATTTTTGTACATCACCATATGCGGCAACTATGACGATATGCGCCGCTGGAACGACTTTTAAGACATGCGGCAAAGCCCTAATAAGAATATCCATACCCTTCCGCTCTTTTAAGGGGCCTATCGAAAGAATTACCCGAGCGCTTACGGGTAATTCCGGAAAGGTAGGTAGCGGGGAGACAGGACGCTTGGGCTCCGCAGCGGGTGAATAGAGTACATCCACCGACCTCGAATAGCCGGCGGCCTCCTGCATCGCCTGAGCAGTAAAATAACTAATGGCGAGGATGCGGGTCGCATTCATATATGCCGGCATAAAAAGACGCTTATCGATCCAGTTCCCGAATGGCGCAACGGAGTACGTGCCGACAGCTGAAAAAATAAAAGGCAGGTGGCGTTTCCGCGCTATACGAAAACCAAGGGAGGCGTACGGAAAATCAACGAGCGAATGAACAATAGTCGGAGAGATCCCCGCAAGGGAGATGGGGGCATATAATAACGGGAGGCGAGCCACATCATAAAAAGAATTAAATGTAAAAGGTAATAGGGGTAAAATATACCGTATGTTCGATGCATAAGGCACGGCAACGCGCTTCGCGGAACGCGGAAGTAAAAGCGTAAAAGGAATATTCTTTTCAAGAAGAGCTCTGCAATGGCAATCAGCCATTGTTCCATAGCCGCTTACGGGGTCGATTGAATAGGCGATAAGAAGGGGATGCACAACCTATTTTCTTATTTTTTAACGCAATACCATGTAGGCCATTTCCACGGAACAATAAAAAGCCTCCCATGGGACTTATCACTCAAAAATATATCAACTGCCTTTTTAACCCCAAAATTTCCTTCGGGGAAAGAACCGTCGATATAATCATGTCCGGAAAAAATACCTCCCTTTTTAAGCTTCGGCCACCATAGCCCAAGATCCTGTAAAACAGCCTCATAATCATGAGAAGCATCAATATATATAAAATCAAGACTAGCATCTTTAATGCTCGCAGACGCATCCTCAGAAGCATTTTTCATAATAACCGAACGACCCTTAAAACAAGAAAGCTTATTCATCGCAATAGGATAATTTTTAAACCGATCACCACTCCATGAATCGACCGAATACAGCAACCTAAGATTACTGTTTCTTAAAATAATTGCCGAAAAATCTCCCCGAGCAACCCCAATCTCAGCCCCCACACCGTCTAATCCGAATGAAGGCAGCAGAGAGGGTAAGAAATTCCTATGGAAGACGGGCAGATCACATCTAAAAGAGAGGCCCGCATAAAAAGAAGCTATCTTTCGAGCAACACGGGCAAAAAAACTCATATTGCTTGCCTTATAAGTTTTTCCCGCACATTGTCCATAGCGTCACAGTATCCTAAAATATCCTTTTTTTGAAGCGGATCAAGAAAAAGATTGGCCTGAATAATAGCGCGCACTTCAGTCCCTGAATAACCGCTCATAAAAATAGGATTTTCATTAAAAACCGCCTTAAAAACCTCTTCAAATTGTGTACGGCAATATATACTCCGCATCACGGCCCCGTTTACAGATCCGCCGCTATAATGCCGAGCACCGAGAAGCATCTCCGTAACATCCCGTTTCGAATACGAAGAAAGAAACACAAATGAAGTACTTAAGCCATCAAATCCCGTAACAGCACCATCCGCGCAAGGTATCTCAAACCCAGTAAGAAGCAGTTTTTCGTTAGCATAATCGGCAGTATCATACCCGAACTGATGCTTAACACCTACGGGAAATTCCTTGTAGGTGGATACAGCATACCGAGGAGACTGGAAAAAAAGGTTGTTTTCGATGATCGCGCTTTTTTTAAATAAAAGCGCATAAGAGCCCATCGGCTTATGATGCACGCCACCGATCACGAACGAAAAAGAATTACGCGAGCACAAAGAAACCGCAGCGACGTCTAGATTCTTCAAAAGACGAAGTTCGGAGTCAATAGCACGCTCAAGATATTTATCGTCGTCGCAAATGAAAATTTCTTCCGACGAAAGGTGGCGCAGAAAAAAATCAATCTTTCTTCCATGATAAATATTTAAAAAACGGTAAACCTCGGCATCCGGAAAGAGCTTCGGGTCGAAAGTTCCAGCACTATCGACGATAACTAAGCGCCAATCTTCCATCCGAATCCGTTTTTTTGCTAAAAAATACCATAAACGGAGATGATCCGGAGAAATCGAAAAAACTAGTAATAGGGGCTTAGAAGAAAATTTTTCTAGCGATTGGCGCAAATATAATCCTAATGACTGGACTACAGTCTTTGGAAAGCTTTTTAAAATATTGAAATGCAAGAAAGCGCGCGGAGCGGCTTTCCATAACGGAAGAGGCATTATTATGATATGTATCCCATAACGACCTTTGCTCGCTCCCGCCATGCATAAGACAGAACATCCGTATATGCCACCTCCGCACGCTCTTCGGCCGCGCGGGGATCATCAAGCACACAGCAAATACCCGCCGCAAGCGATGCAGCGTTTCCTGGCTCCGCAAAAACGGTCGTTCGCTCGGAAATGACTTCCCGCAAAGAAGGGAGGTCTGACGCAACTATAGGGACACGCGAAGCCATATATTCAAAAAGTTTGAGCGGGGAAGTATGATACGCAAAAAATTCATTATACGGCAAAGGAATAACTAAAACGTCGCACGCACGCATTCGCAAAACGGCACCCGAAGAATTTACATGACCCGTAAAACAAACGGCATGTTTGGGAATTCCACTATGAGCTACTAATCTCTCGTATTGGGGGATAAGCTCATCCGGACCGCCCACGCAAACAAGAGTCGCATCAGGATATTTTTCACGCACGAGCGCCATTGCCCGTATCAAAGAACCAACCCCCTTCTCATAACCCAAAGATGTAAATGTACCGACGTACCCCACGAGCGGCCCGCGTGCCAGAAAACCGGCTTTTTTTCTAAAATAGCTTCGCGGATGGCTTTCTGAGAACAAGCCGAGATCAACGCCATCGGGAAGGATGACAGTCTTTGCGAAATCGTAGCCGAATTCACCAATGAGCCGGTCACGTATATGAGCCGTAAGGGCACCGACTAATAAAGTGGAGGAGCCGCACGCAAATCGCACGGTCAACCTACCTACGCCCGCTGGAATCCCATGAACTTCGTATATAAGGGGAATTTTAAAAAACGTCGCAAGCATCCCTAGCGGGATATCGTCATGCAAATACACAGCATCAGAGGTTTTTCTAACCATATAAAGAGCATACGCACCCCATACGACCGAATGTATATAAAAGAAGAACTTAAAAAATCCTGCTGGAATATACCGCTCTATCCTAAAAATATCGAAATTGGCGATATATCTGACCGTAAAAATGCGCCGAATCCCATAATAATCGAAGGGGTCCGCCGCTTCTTGTATCACGCTGTTCGTTTGACGACGGATGGGACAAGTAAGAACAATATGAGCGCCTTCGTCCGCCAAAGCTTCGCACATTTTCATTATCTGGTAACCGTGTGCTTTTTCCGTTGGTAGGCGGATATTTGCGATATATGCAATCGACAATATACTGCTCATGCACCAGTTTCTTTTAATAAAACTACAAAGCTATCAGCAAAAACGTTTGGCCATAAGCTGGCGAGTGCGCGGCCAAGCACACCTAAGCGCATAATCGGTCCGTAGGAAATAGATTCGATATGCATGCCGGCATCACGAATTATTTTTAATAAAATAGGATAATTAAACCAATAAATATGCCCGCGGCGCGGTTTCGATTGAAAAGGTATATAGCCAAAAGCCATACTTATTCTCCCTAAAATAAAATGGAAATTAGGTACGGATATAACCACCGACCCACCCACCCTCTTCATTTCACACAAAAGAAAAAGTGGATCATAAACATGCTCTAATACATCAAGAGCGCAAACAGTACCAAAACTCTTATCATGAAATGGCAAGTCGGCGGATATGTCGAGAACTTCAGCGTCAAGACCTTTTTCTCGCGCCTTCTGAACGGCAATGGGGGATATATCGACAAGACGGATATCAAATCCGGTTTTCTTTTTTATAAGAGAGCTAAAAAGGCCGTCGCCACCCCCAATATCAAGAACGGGTCCGGCGGAAATAAAAGGAAGTGCAAGCGTATGTCGCAAAACCAATTCCTGATCGCCGCGCGACCAATGCGAGTTCTCGAACGCTAAAATTCCGCTAGTTATTGGCATATTATTTTTTAATATATTCATAAACAGATATAGCAGGAGAAATCTTCCCCTTAAACTGCATTCGTCCTATCGAGGCGTCGACGGCTATGCGCGGCAAGGCGAAACGATCACCTTGAGAATCGCACGCAGCCTCACGCACCGCACACGCCACCTCGAAACCGGCGGACTCAACTAATTTTTCCACTGCTTCAGTATAGCTACCTTTAGGATAAGCGAAAGAACGGACACGAGCGCCAGTTATCAATTCAAGCACCGCCTTAGAACCAGCAATCTCCCCGTACGCAGCATGCGCGTCAATACGGGCGAGCTTGGGATGACTGACGGTATGTGCGCCAATTTCGTAGCCGCGAAAATGCAGATCTTTTATTTCTGTGGCAGACATACATCGCTCATGCCCGTAAAAAACGGGGTGTAAGCCGCCGATATATCCCGTCGTAATAAAAAAAGTCGCTGGAATTCTCCACCTCTCTAAAATAGGAAGTGCATTTGCGTATAGATCAGCGAGCCCGTCGTCAAAAGTCACACATATAGCAGGACGGACGCGCGGGAGACGAGATACAGAAAGAGCGCTAGAAAGCGAAATAACGTCGTAATTAAGGGATATAAAGCGCATCTGCCAATTAAACTCTGCAACAGAAACCGAAAGGGGTCCGTCGCCGCCCACAGAATGATACATGAGCACGTAGAGACTGGTATCGCGCTTGAACGATAACGTTACCCGAAGGACACCGTAAAGTAATTCTCGTGCCCAATATCCAATCATATTTTTTTAACGATGGCGAAATAACCGATTGGTGCGGAAGATAGACGAGGAAGGAAAAAAGCGGATACCATATCAAGAAAAACGGTCATAAAATATACGGGGAATGCGAAAATAAAATACGGACGCAAAAAAGGACTTATAAGATATGCGGCAGATGCCCATCTTCCGCCAAGTGGCATGAGAGCTACAATAACAAGTCCTGATTCCGCACATAGATACCGAACACCCTCTTCGGTAAACCGGTATAAATCGCGCGGCTCTGGAGTATAAGGAAATACAAGAGGAAAGCTCATAAGTGCCACACCGCCCAACCGTAATATACGGCGCACTTCTCGCATAACGGAAAGCGGGTCGGAGAATATGTAAACGCAGTTCATAAGAAATGCCGACTCGAAAGACGCATCGGGATAGGATAATCGAAACGAAGAAAAATCATAGACTAAAGAAGGGTGGGTGGACGCATTAACGTCAATCGTCGTTATATCAGCTTTTTTTAAACCTAAAATACGCCAATAACCGGGATTGCCTCCGGAGGCGATGTCTATAATCGGCGCACGTAAAGCAACCGCTGAAGAAAAGATTGCCTCGTACAACAAGGCGCGCCATAATCCTTTGCCGCGAACTAATTCACCCACTATCGTTCTCATGTAATTAATTCCATGAATGTATGCGCAAAAGAATTAAGACTATGTCGTCGCACGACCATAGCACGCAATTCATTCCGAACTAAATTATCTTGAGCCAGCGAAAGGAGAAATTTCTCAAGAAGGCGGGCGAGATCGCGCGGATCGCCGTATTTAAAAAACAGCCCGCTCGAAAAACGGCCGGCGACCGAAACGAATTCGTCATTCGCGAAAAAGCTCGGCACGCCGCATGCCATAGCCTCAAGGACGGCTTTATCGAGCGCTCCATACGGGCATAAATTTACGTGGGCAGTGGCGCGCCCATATTCGAAAGGTAGATTCTCACGCATAACGGATCCAGCAAAAGAAAAATATTCCGAAAGAGAAAGTCGGGCGACCTCAGCCTGCAGAGCCGAATAATACACCTCATCATGCGGCAATACAGGGCCGACGCAAACGCATCGAAACTGATGTCCGTTATCGCGCAAAATACCCGCTGCGCGAATGAACGTCATCAAATCCTTAATAGGAGCAACCCTGCCGACGGAAACAAAAAGCGGCGAGGCTGATTTTTTGAGCCCTATAACGGGCTTAAAAAAATCTGTATCGATCATATGCCCCGTAGCTACCACCTTATCTGAAAATAAAGAGTAGCCTCCCCGATTAGTCGTAAGTACGCGCCATGAAAAAAAGTGAGCGATCCGTGCGATAATTCCCTGATGGCGATGTGCGTACCATAACACAATCCGGATGCGCTGAATAAAACAGACGGGGCCTGCAAGCGCGACGAATAAAGGATTCATATGGGCGAAGCATATATCGAAGCGCTCCTTTTTTATAGCATGTAAAAGATGCCCATAAAAAGAAAAGATACTGGCAATCCTGCCTCTATCAGACTCGCGCCCGACGGAGCACACGGTAACGTTCGAAGGTAGTCGAAAACGTCCTGCGCGAACTGTTATCACATGTACTAACTCCGCTTCGCGCGCAAGGCGCGCGATAAGCGTAACTGAGAACGCCAAAATAGGGTCGTCCTCATCGACGGCAAGATTGAAAAGCAGAATCTTTTTTTTATGCTCCATGAAATGCTATAGCGAGCGCCTGAGCATACTCCTTAAAATATGCGGTTTTATCATATGACAAACGGGTAAGAACTGCCTCCCGAGCAAAGGCCCCCATAGCTAAACGCGAAGCGCAATTTTCGTAAAGAAAACGTATATGCTGCGCGACCGCTGCCGCATCATCATGTTCTATAATATAACCGCTCTTTCCGTTTTCAATCAGCAGGGGAACGCAGCCGACGGGAGTCGCTACAACCGGCACGCCGCATGCCATAGCCTCAATAACGGCAAGCCCCCAACCCTCATACCATGAGGGAAATAGAAAAACATCCGCACCTTTATTGTACGAAACAGCCGTGTCCGTCCATGACTCGAAGAATATATTTTTATGAGCACTGCCCGCAGCCGAGAGAGAACGCAATCGATGCTCCTCCGGCCCACTTCCTACAAGAACAAGCCCTATATTCCTATGAGACGCAAAGATTAAGTCCATCGAGCGAATACAAAGCTCGAGGTTCTTCTGGGGAACAAAACGGGCGATAGCGACTATCAAAAAAGAATGATCAGGATATTTTTTATGCAAATCAAAACGGGGTGCGGCATCTACAATGAAACGGATATCGCAAAATACAGGAAGTAGGGCTATTTTTTTAGGCTTAATTGCCATTACATCAACAAGATATTCCCTGATTTCAGCTGAAACAACACGGACCGCATCCGCACGTGGTAAAAGAAAACGCGCACATAGAAAATATAAACGGTTCATGAGTGACTCAGTCCTAAAACGAGCCTTAAAAAAATCGATATGCACCTGCAGCTGAAGAGGTATACCAAATAGCTTCCGTACGGCATACGCCGCGACCCCCGTCGGGAATACATCTTGCGCCGTCATAACGTCCTTTTCAGGACTAAAATTCCGCACACGGATAATAGTACGTGCCATTGCAAAAGCGCGGAAAAAATACCATGGATTAAAACGGAAATAATGACTTGTAGGATATATAAAAACCCGCGGATGGATCAGGTGGGATGATTCACCACGAAAAGAGAAAAGAATAACATGGATTTCTTCGGCAAACGCTACATATTCGATTATTTTTTTCTGCGAGGCGGAGCCGTCCTCTAAAATCATACGGTCGAGCGAAAACATGAGTAATTTCATGAACCCTGTAATACCCCTAAAATATCATCGATCATCGCCGCGGTCGAATAACTTATATTCTTCTTAATAAACATAGGATTCTTAAAAAAATTCACCAACGCCATCGCGAGAGCTTCTTCGTCGCCGCTTTTAACCACTATGCCGTTTATGCCGTCAGTAACCGCCTCCGCATTTCCTCCTGCGTCGCTCGCTATAACAGGCAGCCCGTACGACAACGCCTCAAGAATGACGTGCGAAAGGCCTTCGTACGAAGAAAAAAGAGCGAAGCATCCGGCGCGGGAATACCACGTAGCCATCTCCGAAGGGGATATGCGCCCTAAAAATAAAACTACATCGAGAACCCCTGCATCGGAAGCCACCATAACAAGACTCTCCCGACACGGGCCGTCTCCTGCAATCATGAGGCGCGCAGACGGAGCCGCATCTCGCGCTTTTGCGAAAGCGCGAATTAATCCATCAAAACCCTTCCATGGGACAAAACGCCCCGCAGTAAAAACCATGAAGCGGTCTCGCTCCGCCAAAACCGGATGCGCGGTAACGATAACCGCATTAGGTATTACGGTTATTTTTTCCGTATTAACACCCCAACCCATAACAATGCCCTTCAAATAACGACTTGGTACGGTTATGCAAGCGGCGCGGCGACATACGGCCTTTTGGCAAAAACGGATCATCCGCACGATAAAAGGATACGTAGATCTCTTTTGAAAATTATCAATTTCATCCATCACTAATTCCGCATTACGAGCATACTCCCAAGAAAAATCGCCCACTATTTTCACAATAAGTCGTTTCCGTAAAATGAAGGAGGCGCAAGCCGCGGGTACACCCGAAGACGAGGCGTCCTGCGCAAAAATGCAATCAGCAAAAACTCCGTATCGGACACACGCGAAAAAAAACAAAAAATACCGCAACGGCAACGGAAAGCGGGGAACACCCGTAACCGGATACGATAAGCCGCCGGCGCGGCGTGATCCGTACGTCACAACCCGCACCGAATGCCCGCGCCGGACGAACTCATCTGCAACGAAAGGAACATAGGTCGCCGGCCCGCCAATATCAGGAGGAAAAATACCCGTTGCTATGAGAATTTTCATTTTAAAAATAAGGCGAGATAATCATCTATTTTTAAAAATATCTTTTCTAGAAATGATTCCTTCCCGCAAACAAGACGGCGAACTCTTATAAAACGGGCACCAATACGCCAAGCGAATAACCCGTCGGTTAAGAACTTATCGCCAAAAACTACTATAGCGGAACTACGCGGAAATCTGGCCGGTAATCGCCCCCACGGCTTCCCCCCCCATAAGGCGATGCAGCCGACATTGATAGCGGCGGCTATGCGCTCGATACGCAACTGATCAAGCGCATTCGAACAAAGAAATATATTTTTTTCTTTACGCACGGCGTCCATATTGCGAGCTGAAGCCGGATCCGCCGCATGTGCCCCGTGTAGGGCAATTGTACCCTCAACATCAACAATAAAAACGTCTTGAGAGAAAGCCGTAAGATCAAGTTCGAAAAAATAATGAAGCGGACTAGCCATCAAAAAAATAATTTAAGAAAATCAAGCATGCCCCCCCTCCATGATGTTCGGTGGGATATACCCCGCGCGCCGGAGGCCGGACGGTTAGCAATATACCACTCGTAATTGCGCAATAGTGCGTCCATATTGGAATATAGCGGCGAATATCCCAGCTCCCGCTCGGCTTTCGCAATGGAAACGTACGAATCCTTACCTGCAGTCTCGTAAACCCATGGATAGACCGGCGAAAGACGGCATGCGTGAAGCATACGCAAAGCAGCTATGGCGGGGCCGGCAGGAAACGAAATAACGCGCTTGCCGTGCCCCGCGCGATCGAGCACCGCTTGATATTCCTCACGTACGGTTGAAAATTCCCGCGCGCCGACATTAAATGTGTCGTTTGCTATACGGGCGTCAGCATGCAATACTGTTGAAATAAAAGAGCATAAATCGGCGACATCAAGAAGCTGGTACCGGTTGTGCCCACTGCCGATGATGGGGAAATTCCTTCCTGAAAACGCCCATTCGTATAACAAGGAGAATATACCAAGTCGCTCGGGACCGACGAATGATTTAGGACGGAGGATAGGGACGCACATGCCACGCCTGCGGTACGAAAGGCACAATGCCTCGGCGTCAATCTTTGCTTTACCGTACGGACCAACGCCGACGAGCGGCGTATCTTCATCCGCTAGGCAAGCGCTTAAAATTCCGTAAACGGCGGTAGAGGATATATACACAACACGCGAGACACCCGCCGACGCCGCCGCGGCAAGAATATTTTCCGTTCCTGAGACGTCAGTAGATACGATGTCGTAATCGGAATACAAAGGAAGCGCCGCGGCGCAATGTATTACCGCATCAACACCGCGCATGGCGCGGGCAACGGACGCGCTATCCCGCACGTCGCCTAAAACGGCATCCACGTATGCCGCCTCAGGATACGTAAAATCCGCGATATCAAAAGAGCGAACTTCGGCGCCCTCCCCAAGAAGATGCCTGATAAGATTAATACCGAGAAAACCCGAGCCACCAGTAACAAGATATTTCATAGAGTATTTTTTTCAAAACGCAAAGTAACAGCGTAATGCGCAGACCAAAAGCGCAATAAAGTCGACTCTAAGAAACGGTCTACCATCCTAAAAAAAGGCAAAAGTAAGCGTGGAGTGAAATCGGGCGTAAAAGTGAAATAAGAAACGGGTCCACAGACCTCTGGATAATGCTTCTCCCAATACGAAGGAAGGATCCATTGTTCATTTCCGGCATCAATTGATTTTAAGCGGGGGAAAAGAAATCTAAGATACCACCGAATAAGGGGATTACGGGTATTCATCTCATGCACGATTATAATCCCCCCGGTTTTCGTTACGCGACGTAATTCCCCTAACGCGGTTTTCTGCGCCGCAGGAGAATCAAGATGATGTAAAGAATTTATCGCGTAAACAACATCAAAGGAGCCGTCGGGAAAAGGAAGTGAGAGCATGCTACTGCAAATAAATTTACACTGCGGATGCGTCAGCCGCGCATGGGCTATTTGTCGCTCAGATGCGTCGATTCCTGTCACATCATAACCAGCGTCGATAAGAGCGGCGACGTGCCAGCCAGTACCGCAACCGGCATCGAGCAATGAACATGATGCATTCCCGTAGTTTTCAAGGATACGGGCGCGAATATAACCTATTTTTCGCTCCATAAAATAATCTCGCAAATGCAAGGGAATCTCCTCATCGTAGTCGTCGATATAATCAAAATGATTCATAAATGATATACGACAATATACATAAAAATACCCCAACCGCAAACGGAAAAAAGCAATGGCATATCCTTAGTAAGCGCTATTTCGGCAGATTCAGCGAATGCCGAACGGTAAATCAGAAAAAAATATCGGAATATGCCAAATATAACGAAAAAGAGCGAATATACAGCGAGATCAGAATGAACGGCAAGGATTGTATATGCTCCGTACGATGAAATAGTTGCTGCGGCGGCAACGGGGAGAAGATGATCAAGCATCTCTCGCATACCGTACGGTTCAGATGCATATAAAGTAAGTGCGGGACGAATAGCTGAGGCGGAATGCGCACATTCCGCACGACGCTTACCTAATACGATAAAAAGGGCAAGAAACATGACGCATGCGACAAGCCAACGTGAAGGAATGATATGTATCGCAGACCCTCCTGCCGCAACACGAAGCAAATAAAACGATGTAACCGTAACTATATCGACAAGGGGAATTCGCTTTAAATAAAAGGTGTAAAACGCTGTTAAAAAGGCATAGGCTACCATGCTATGCATGATAGAAGGAATAAAACGCATCATTATCCATACAGCGCAAGAAAAAATAACAGCAGCAAAAACTGCCGCACGAGCAGGGGATATAACCCCGCTCGCTATCGGGCGAAAACGTTTTACTGGATGGAGTGCGTCATCATCGCGATCGATGATATCATTAATGATATAAGCAGCAACGGAAAAAAGGGTAAATACAAGAAACGTAAAAAAGACGGCGCGCATATCTTCATAATTTCCCGCCCTTCCTATAAAAAAAATGGGGGCAAAAACGAGAATATTCTTAATCCACTGACCCGGCCTCGTAAGAACGAAATATGACATCACCATCCAGCATAAACAAAAACCCATTCATTCTCAAACGTTTTTGCGAGCTTCTGTTTTTAACGTTCATCGCGATTCCCGGCGTTGGGTCGTGGGTGAACGGAATTCCCTTAGGCTCGCTTCATGAACTCTTACTTATCGCGGCATTTATTGTCTTATTCGTAGCCCTACCAGAAAATTCTTCCACCACAAAAATAGATGGGGGCAAACGATACGCACTACTCGCGTGCGCTATAACGCTCTGTATCGGCATAAAAATAGCCGCAACACTATTCTCACCCGCCCATGGCGTAATAAGCGAATATCAGGCCCCCGAGACAACGGAATACGGCGCGCCGACAGCGTTCCTGACTACGAAGATTGACCAAGAAATCAATTTTAATAACGCCGGCTACTCACTCCACGCCGATCCTTTTCCTTTATGGTTTCTGAACGAAAAGGATCGCTTTAACGGCAACGGAAAAGAAATTGATAAGACCGCTATTCCGTTTATAGCTCTTTGGAAAACAAATCTACGCGTTCCTCCAACTTACGACTCTATAACAGTCTCTGCTAATCAAGACGCAAAAATTACCGTCATACTAGACAGGGTTATCACCCCCATAGGCAATCTCCCCGCCGCCATCCATCTTCCCTCACGCTCAAGCGGCACCATTCCACTTGAGATACGCTACGATGCGGGGGCAAAAACAAACCGATTTATTTACCTCGCGTGGACAGAGGGTGAAGAAACGGCAATTACGGAAAGATTTTTCTATACTCATCCCGCGACTGAAAAAAGGCTTGCTGAAGATCGAATATGGGGGATAGTAAACGAAAGTGGAATCATGCTTATTTTCCTGCTTTTAATAGCATATTTAATAATGAAAACCCGCGGCGCAGCATGGCGAGAATGGATACGATCGGATCGTTTTATATTTTCAGTCTTATTTTTAGCAGGACTTGCTTTTTCAACATATAATCTCCTCGCTATGGCAGAGTCGCGGTATTTTAATCTACTCCCAACAGGGAATGATCCCGTTCTCTACGAAACATTTGCACGCCATATCGCCGCAACAGGCGACTGGGCGATGACCACATATGAAAAAGATTCTTACTATTGGCAAATATTATACTACTACCTTCTCGCCATCGCACACCTTATTTTAGGAGAGGCTCTTTTCCCCATATTTTTCATTCAAAGTATTGCGCTTATAGGAACAGCACTCATAACAATAAAAATCGGTCAAATAATAACTGGGACACGTAATCCGTTTCTCTACATGGCGGGCATAGGAGTATTTTTTCACCCGCTTATGCGGAATTATTCGACACAATTATATCCTGCAGGCGCATTATTAGCCGCAATAACAGTACTCGCTCTTTTTTCGGCGGAAAAACAACCAGTAAATTCAAAAAAATATGCCCTCTTCGGGGTAGGGGGAGTACTTACGGGATTACTCGTCCTCATGCGAAGCAATATGGAATTTTTCGTACCCGTTATTCTGCTCTGGATGGCCGTAAGCCTAAAACGAAAAAGTCTTTTACCTGCCGTTATTTTTATGATTAGCTATAGCTTAATGCTCGCTCCTTTCGTAATAAGAAATATTGCCGTAGGAGGAAAAGCAGAGCTCTTTCTGCGATCAAGCGGCACATCAAGCCTGATGATAGGCACGCCCGTTCCGGAGGCATTCGTGCCACAGCAGCCTCTCCCACCCCTCGTCGAAAAAATAGCGTATCGGTTCGTCGACGGCCGCGCAACCCGCACCTTCCAATGGATGCAGGAGGAGCCGCGGGCATATGGACGTCTCCTTATAAGTAAAGCGGAGGTGTTCTTCGGCATTAATCCCGTAGAGATCGCAATATCCATACCTTTTATTGCATTTCTTTTCGCATCCGTCCTGTATCTTATGATGCCCCGTAGCATAGCGCCGGCAGTCAAACGCAAAGACTATATCCTTACGGGCGGCCTGGTACTGACGCAGGCAGCAACGTTGACTATAGTGAGCGTTGGATTTACTCGCTATCTAGTTCCTTTACTTCCCTTTGTTCTGCTTATGCTTATTTTTTTCGCTCTCGGTATATACAACGTCATGCGCGCGGCATTTCAGCGTCTGATTGAGCATAGATGAAATTTTTGATGCAATAGAATCCCATAAATAGGTTTTTTCCACCGCGGCAATTCCGCCTGTAACCAAAACGTTCCGCAGCTGACCATCAGAAAGTATCCGTCGTATGGCATCGGCAAGAGATGCCGGATCTTCCGGGTTAGAAAAAAGGCCCGTTTTCCCATCAATAAGAAAATCGGGTATACCGCCGACGGGCGTTCCTATAATCGGTATGCCGCATGCCATCGCCTCAAGAAAACTATTACCCAATCCCTCCGAGCGGGAAGGTCGCACAAAAACGGACGACGCTTTCAGCAGGCGTAGCATCTTTTCATGAACGCTATAACCTAAAAAAATAACCGAATCGGCGACACCGAGATCCACAGCAATCTGCTTAAGGCGTTTTTCTTCGCTACCCGATCCAGCAACAACAGCCTTGATTGGTAATGTAATATCGCGCGTAACGATAGCAATCGCACGTAAAAAAATATCAATGCCATTTTTTTCTTCTAAGCGGGAAGTGGTAATGATAATCTGTTCACCTTGTAAAATACCCATATCCTTTCTTATACACGCGATCAATTCGGGTGAAAGGGGGTCTATATTGAATAACGCCGGATCAATGCCGTTAGGAATAACCGAAACGGACCCACGATAGCCGAATCGACGGGCACGCGCGGCAAGATGATTACTAATAACATGCATATGATCAGCGCGCGCATGAAGTGCGCGATACAAAGGAGCCCAAAACCACGTACGATTCCGATAATACGAATCGGAATCGCCTTCTTGCAAAGTCAAAAGATAACGAACATTCGGATACAGCCTTGTGAATACGAACGCCGCGATAGCCCCCGTATTAGCCATGATTGCCCATGCCATAGAAAAGCGGCGCTTGCGGTTTAACTGAATCGCGGTAACGAAAGCAGTAAAAGGCATGATGTATTTATCGATATGTCGGAAGCCAATGCCGACACGAAAAACCGAAACACCATCAATAATTTCATGTCGCGGAAGAATACGGCTATTCCGGCACGTTATAAGAGTAAATGCGCAGTCAGGGATACGCTTACACGTCTCACGCACCGCAATCTCCGCGCCTCCGACGTACGGGAAATAATCAACGGAAAAAATAAGGACATTACGCATGACAGGTAGCCGAACGGAGAGTCGACTCATACGCATCGACGATGTGCGGAGTTGAAAAAAAGTCTTCAGAGCGGGCACGGGCGGCTATACCATAACGCCGAAATTCAGCTGGGTAGCGCAAAGCACGAGCAATGCCACCAGCAAGCGCATCCGGAGAACGTGGCAAAATGAGTAAGCCGCAACCTGCAGAAATAATCTCCCTCGTCCCGCCGACGTCTGTCGCAATTATTGGCACCGCGCATGCCGCCGCCTCTAAAACGCATACTGGCAAGCCTTCGGAATATGAAGGATTAACGAAAACGGATGCCTGCCAAAGCTCTTCACGAATAGCCGCACGACCACATTCACCTAAAAAAATAACTACCTGTGAAAGCGAAAGAGACTCAATAAGACGTACGAGTGAAGCGCGGTATGGACCATCTCCAATAACGATGCAGCGCAACCGACTAAATTCTTTTTGCGTGAGGGACGCCCGCAAGGAAACAAGTGAATATAAAAGGTCTTGGGCACCCTTAGCATATACGAGCCTCCCCACGAACAAAATGCGAAAAAAATCATCTTTCGTATAAACAAGCGACTGCGAATGCCAAAACGCTATATCAACTGGATTATAAATAACAAATGGATTCCGCGCGCCGAGATGCCGCGCAAAAGCCGCTGCTTCGGCAGAAACGCCCACTGTTACCGTGGCACTCCTACAAACAACGGATCCAAAAGTATGGTCTACAAGCAGGCCCATCCATCTGATAAGGAAATTATGACTTGCCGGATGGCAACTTCCTTGCTCCACATGCACAACCGGTATCCTGCGAAAAAACCCTATAAGGAATCCTAAAAAGGTCGTGGGATAAAAACGGGTTTCCGTAATTATGGCGTCTAAGCGGCAGCCGCGGAACCGCCACAAGAAAGAAAAGATTGCCCATGGCTTCGGCAAAGGAAAGCTGCTATGAAGCCATGCGGGGCTCCAGCAAGGAATACGTACCACACGAACCCCCTCATGGTTTTCTTCTTCTGCTATGGCATGGGTATTACAAGTGACTATAGTTACGGTAAAACCGCGGCGGACGAGGCCATGCGAAACCTCATAGATACTTTCAACATATCCACCGCGATACGGATAGTAAAAAGCCGCAAAAAATATGATATGCATATTCTATTTCAAATTCGCATCTCGCAAGGCAATTTCGCGAACCAAACGCTCGAAATCGCGCTCCTGCTTACGACCAAGAACATAATTATGAAAAGCAAGGGAAAAAAGGACTACAAAAGCCAGAATCATTATAAAATCCATAGGGCGGGTTAGCCCTAAATAACCACTCACCGGCAAAACACTCTGCGGAAAAAGCCCAACTACTATAAAAATACACCAAAGCCCCACCCAAAAAAATAACTCCCTTTTTGAAAAATAAAAACGCTTATAATACAAATGCGTAAGATGAATTGCCGCAAGACCGATGATAATACATATAAGCTGAATACCGACCATAGATTGCTTGGATTATGAAAGATTATCAAATTTTTAAGAAATAAAGGGAAGTGCCGCCTAAAATATGCCGCACACATAAACGCGGCGAAGAAAAAAATACACGCAAAAGACCAAAGCGGCTAAGTGGCCGCAAACCAGCGGCAATACCCAGATTAACCAATGTCTTTCGAGTAAAACAGTTGACATGCTCAAGCGGATGTATAGCATTCTTGCCGGGGATCCAAAAAGGATCCTGCATAGCGCGCCTTATGCCGGCGCCGTTAGGAACCGCTACGCGTAAGTAACCTCCGCATTTCAAAGATTGGGCTAATTTTTTAAACGTCTCGAGGGGACTTGAAACGTGCTCGAGAACCTGCTCGCAATTAACGAAGTCGAAGTGCATCGTTTTAAAAGCGTCGTCATCGAGAACGGATATACCCGCCCCCTGCGCTGAAGATACGCGCTCGGACGCGATCTCGTATCCGAAAATCTTATATCCAAAAGCCCACATCATAAAACACCATTGCCCCCATCCCATACCATAATCTAAAACAATAATCTGCTCAGCGGGCTTTTTAATTAAAAAGGAAATAGCGACCGCCTCTTCCGCATAACCGCGACGAAGTGCCATCCCCGCGGCCTTTTTCTTATCCATTGATTCGGAAGGGGATATCCATTCGGAATACAGCTTATGCGCCAAAGTATCGCCTAAAACGTATGTTTGCCAAATAAACCCACACAATGGACATTCTGCGACTTGATAACGCCACTCCTTAAGATCCCCAATAGTAACGCGCCCCTTGTAATAATCTTTTAAAAAATGAGCCACGGAAGGATGAGCAACATCGGCGTCATAAAGAATAGATTTAGCCTTGAAGCCGCACAATGGACAACGATCCCTCCGAATTATTTTTTCAGACATGGAAATTATAATTAACTAAAAAAACGCCAAACCGCCATCTGCGCAAGTAATTTAAGCCCGTGTAAAATATGCACACCTTTAGCAGCGCCCGCATCATAAATAGTGGGAATAGGATACGAACCGTATGACATGCCGCTACGACCCACCGCGAGAGCCATCTGCACTTCGCCCGAATAATCACGTGCGCGCCACATGACGCGCGGTAAGCATGATGCGCGCACTGCGCGGAATCCGCACCATACGTCATTCGTACGCAAACCAAATAAATGAAGCGCCGTCTTATTGATCACATAATTACCCGCGCGCCGCACGAAGGGCATTTGGTTTCCCGCCATGCGCTCCGTAAAAACGAAATCAAGATTTTTTTCGCGCATATGGCGTATGATTCGGGGAATATATTCCGGGGGGTGCTGACCATCTGCGTCCATTGTGACTAGAATTTCCGCCCCGAGGCGAAGTGCCGCCGCACACCCCGTCATAAGCGCTGCCCCCTTACCCATATTCACACGGTGCCGGAGAACATAGACGGGCCGAGGAAGATCCGCGAGCGCCTTCCATGTACCGTCGCGCGACCCATCGTCCACCACAATAACGAACTCCGCATGCCGTGCGGCTCCCAAAGCAACCGCTACTACGCGAGCACTCTCATTATATGCGGGAATGACAACAGCAATCCCTTTCATTACGATGATACAGACATGTACGTACTAGCAACCTATCTCGCGCTTGTGCTTTTGGCAACGCCGCTTCACGCAACCATCCCGATTTTTTTGCTCTATTGCATGCTCGGGGTGGGCGTCTTCGTAACACTCGGAGCCGATACCCAAAAAATAGAAAGTAGTAAGCCCACGTTCTTCGTATTTCTTATCCCCCTAACCATCCTCGCCACTACGCGCCTCATACCCTTCATACGTTACGGGTGGTCGGCACTCGGAGCAGATATAGGGGCGTACTACGGCGCATGGAACACCTGCTTCGCATCTCTCGCCTCCTGCGCAGGCAACCCCCTTGCACTTGCTGGCCTCCCCTTATACGCCGCAGGTATCGGAACGCAAGCCATTCTCATCGCATTCCATTTGCTGACCACTGCAGTAATCGGCAGAGGGATATATGTACTCGCAAAAGACCGCTTCGGCGCGCGAGCGGCGTTCTCCAGCCTTATAGCCTACGCGCTTTCCCTGCCGCAATTTCTTTTTTACTGGTCGTTCTTCCTTAAAATGGAAATAGGTATGGCATTTTCGCTCTTCGCTCTCCATGCCTACGGCTTAGCCCGTACGCGCGGATTCGTATACGCGGCACTTGCGGGAATCATCCACCCCCTTACGGCGGTTCCACTTGCACTAACCTTTATTGCCGCAGGTATAACAGATAATAAAAAAGCGTATGCGTTCAAAGCCGCAGCGATCTCAGTACTCGCCATGACGGCATTCCACGCGAAAGAAATAATCGGCTATGCAACATATGCAACGGATTACGCACAAGAAACGTATGCACCCTCTGTATCGGGACTTCTTGCGGGGCATTTCGTTGGATTTTCCTTTTACCATGACGCGCTCATGCTTTTTTATGTCCCATTCGCGCTTCTCGGTATTGCATGGTGCGTGGGAAAAAAATCAATGCCGGCTGTCGGATGGTACGCGCTTGTAAATCTCGTCCTCGTTTCGGTCAATGCGGTATTCCACAACCGGTTCATCGTGCTATTTGATATAAGCTGCATCGTCCTTGCAGGGTATGCGCTCTCCCTATTTGAATACCGCCAAAAAACAGTCCTCAAAAAAATAGCGTTATTTTTCATACTAGCCGCGCTCGCAGGATATTCCCTGTATCAAGCTGCACGCATGGAACCTCTCGTGAACCGTGTAGAATTTGCCGAGCTTACCGCCCTGCAAGGAAAGTACGGGGGCATGCCGATATTCATAAACAATGCGATATATCGAGGGTTCGTCGGGGGGTACACGGGGCACCCCGTAATTTTTGCGTCATTCAACGAAGAGCCGTGGAAATCGTTCGCGATTCCGTCCCTTATCTATAACGCTCGCCGTAGCACGCCCATATACCCTCAGAATAATCCTTATTTCACCCGCGTAAGTGAGCGAGTTCTTAAATACGCGCCCGCAGGCCTCGCATTATAAGTTATTAACAGTGCGCAAGCATCGTAACTCCTGATAGTATTTATACATACGCATGACGCAACAGCTCAGGCGGAAATTTTTTCGTATGCTCGCGGACGAGCGAGGAAGCCAAAATGCCAAATCGGCAGTCGGCATTCTTTTCTTTTTCATATTCGTAGGCGGTGGCGCGTTCCTTAACTCCTCGTCACTTCCACTCTCATACAACATTGCCTTCGGCGACAGCGGCGGCACGAGCAGCGGTTCGGGCGGTGGCGGGGGAGGAGGAGGCGGTGGCGGAGGTTATTCGTATTCGCCTAAAACCAAGGCGCGTATCGACTATCTACGCCTTACCGTCCATTACGATAATGGAAAAATCCAAACGAAGCCGCTCGGGTCGGTATCAAACGACGTGAGCGTCGGCGGAACAGGCTGGCTCTACCCTGAAAATGCCGGTATCGAAGACGGTAACCGTTCAGCGGCAGAAATGCAGTTTGGCGAATCATCGTATTATATACGCGCACTTAACTTCGGCTTTGCGATTCCAAAATCAAGCACTATAAAGGGCATAACACTCGACCTTAAACGTTCTGCCGAGGGCCCTGACTCAATAAAAGATTATTCCGTGCGCCTTGTCGTGGGTGGAAAAATTGTTGGCGGGGAATATGCCAAAGAAGAGCCGTGGCCCGCACAAGACGAATTCAGGTCGTACGGCAACGGCAGCGACCTATGGGGAACGCAACCCGTGCCGAGCGATATCAATAACGGATCATTCGGCGTCGTAATTGCGGCACGCAACGGCGGAGTACGGCTTAACTCTTCGGCGCAACCCCTAATTCAGGTGGCCGCAACCCAACCGGCTTCCCCCACCACCCCTGCAGGCACCGCAGGGGGAGCGCCAGAAGAAACCGACATTGAAACGCTTATACAGCGCGCCCAAAAAGAAAAACGCGGTAAAAACGTCAAGTTACTCCAAGGCGCCTTGATACGTGCCGCGAGCGGACCGGCTGCGGGAGAACTTGCGGCTGCGGGGGCGACGGGCTATTACGGGCCGGTAACGCAACGCGCCGTAGCGGAATGGAGAAGTGCGAACGGAACGCCGGTACCGGCACCGGCAACGCAAAAGGATCCGGCCATGATAAAAACGCCGCTCATTCGCGGGGATGCGGGAGAGGACGTGCGCGCGCTCCAAGAACTTCTCATTAAATGGAACACGGGGCCGGAGGCGCGGGCATTAGCGACGACTGGCGCAACCGGCATATATGGACCGCCCACCGAACGCACGGTGGAGGAACTGCAGGAAGCGGTCGTGCAGGCAGTAAAAGGACCGCAAGCATGGAGGCTCGCAAGCGCGCTTTTGAGGTATGCCAAGGGGTCGTGGGGAGACGCCACAAAAGCAGCGGTAATTGAATACTTAGGGAGTCTCCGCTAGAATCAGCGCATGGAAGAACGCCAACTTACCGTCGGTCTCGAAATCCACGTGGAACTGAAAACGCGCACGAAGATGTTCTGCGACTGCGTTAACGACCCCGACGAAACGCATCCGAACGTTAATGTTTGCCCCGTCTGTACGGGCCACCTCGGCACGCTGCCAACCATTAATAAGAAGGCCGTTGAACTGGTACTCCAGCTCGGCTTGGCCTTGGGCGGCACGGTATTCCCTAAAGGCCGGTCGAAGTTCGACCGCAAAAACTATTTTTATCCCGACCTACCCAAGGGCTACCAAATATCGCAGTACGACGAACCACTCGTTTTAGGTGGCAATTTGAACGGCATCCGCATCACGCGCATCCATTTAGAAGAAGACGCGGGCAGCTTGACGCACACTGGAAACGAATCGCTCGTTAATTTTAACCGCGCGGGCGCGCCCCTTATGGAAATAGTCACAGAGCCGGATATTAGGACAGCAGAAGAAGCTGCGGCCTTCGGTGAAGAACTGCGCCGCATTTTACGCTACTTGGGGACGTCCGACGCTGATATGGAAAAAGGCCTCATGCGCTTGGAAGCCAACATCTCTATAAACATGGGCACGAAAGTTGAAGTTAAAAACATCAATTCGTTTAAGGCCGTTCATGACGCCATTGAATACGAATACAAGCGACACGCGGCAGCGCTCGACTCAGGTGAAAAAATAATTCAAGAAACGCGCGGATGGAACGCGGAAAAGGGGATTACCGTAAGCCAGCGCACGAAAGAAGATGCGCACGACTACCGCTATTTCCCCGAGCCGGACTTGCCGCCGATGTATGCAGACGCCTTCGATTTAGAAGCGCTTAAAGCGGCCATCCCTGAACTACCGCACGAAAAGCGCGCGCGCTTTATTAATGAATACGGCATGAAGGAGGTGGATTCCTATGTGGTAACCGAAGACCGCGCAGCAGCAGAATTCTTTGAGGAAGCGGCAAGCGAACTCAAAGAACTCGACGCCACACCCAACTACGCCTTACTCCTCAACTACTTCACGAGCGACTTATGGGGAATGATGAAAAAAGACGGCATGCAATTTACGGGTCTGAAACTAACGCCCGCTAACTTCGCGTCCCTCGTAGCGATGGTAGCGAAAGGCGAAGTAGGTAGTCGCGGCGCGAAAGACGCCTTAACACATATGGTAAAAACCGGTGCCACAGCCGAAGCAACGGTTACCGAAAAAAACCTCCACCAAGTTTCAGACGCGGCAGGACTCGAAGAAACGGCGCAAAAAATCCTCGCAGAAAACCCCAAAGCACTCGAAGACTACAAAAAAGGAAAACTAGAATCCCTGCACTTTTTAGTAGGTAAGGCAATGAAAGAACTGAAAGGCACCGGCAACCCCGCCCTCCTTAGGGAAATTTTTGAACGTCTACTTAAATAAAAAAAGGAATAAAAAAACTAAGGAAGAGCTCCTTAGTTTTTTTATTTACTATTACTAAATAATCGGAATCTTCGCCGCTTTAGCAGTATCCGCGATGAAGACATCGAACGGCTTTACGTCGTTGCGTACGCTTACGGTACGGGCAGCGACTTCCTTTTCGCCTATTACGGCTATCACGGGGATGCGCAGCACTTCCGCTGCGCGGATTTTTTTACCTAAGGTGGCGTTTTGCGTATCTAGTTCTGCACGCACGCCGGCCGCTACGAGCGCTGCAACCACTTCCTCTGCATAGGCACGCTGACTGTCGTTCACATAAAGCACTGTTGCTTGTACGGGCGCGAGCCAAACGGGGAGCGTGCCATCCGTGTGCTCGAGCATCATGCCGATGAAGCGCTCAAAGGTGCCGAATATGGCGCGGTGGATCACCCATGGCATTTTCTTTTCGCCGCTTTCGTCCACGTACTGCGTCTCAAACTGTTTAGGAAGCATTACGAGGTCCAGCTGAGCCGTACCCATCTGCCAATCGCGGTCCTGCGAGTCACGCAAGTGGAACTCGATCTTCGGGCCGTAGAAGGCGCCTTCGCCTTCTTGTAATTCATATTCCATACCGCTTGCCGCAAGGGCGCTCTTCAAAGCCGCCTCGGCCTTATCCCAATCGGCCGCATCGCCCATAAACTTCTCGGGGCGGGTTGCCAAGACGCACGTCGGCTTGAAGCCGAACACGGCGTAAAAACGCATCGTGAGGTCCACGATATGCCGAATCTCCGTCTCTACTTGGTCGGGGCGGCAATATACGTGCGCGTCATCCATCGTCATCTGCCGCACGCGGAAGAGCCCACCTAACGTTCCCGAAAGCTCGTTACGGTGTAAGCGCCCCAATTCAGCGAACCGCAAAGGCATGTCACGATAACTGCGGGTCGAAGCGTTAAACACGTACGTCGATTCGGGGCAGTTCATCGGCTTTATTGCCAACTCTTCGTTTTCGTCCGTTGGGTTCACAAAGTGGAACATGTTCTTGCGGTAATGTTCCCAGTGACCGGATTTTTTAAATACGTCGCTCTTCACCATAATAGGCGTCGAGATTTCTTTATAGCCCGCGCGGTCGTTCATCTGGCGCGCGGCAGATTCAAGTACGCGAAAAATAGTCATGCCGTTGGGGTGCCAAAAAGCAGCGCCGGGGGCGATGTCGTGGAACGAAAATAAATCAAGCAACTGCCCTAATTCACGGTGATCACGATGCTTCTTTTCAGGTTCTTCCATAGTAATGAAAAGATAAACGAAAAACGTGGCACTGGCAAACCGTAAAAAGAGAGAGTACTATCCGAAATATGGCAGGGGATGGTCCTTTGCAACGAGTACTTTTCAAAAAAATACGAAAAAAGAAAGAGGTTTTATATGTTCTCATGGTTACGCAAAAAAGAATCTATAAAAAACATACGAGAATGGGATTATGGTGACATACCGCACATCATGCGCCTTATGAGCCAAAATCCTCGGCCTGATTGGAATTATGAATATGATGCATTCCGCGAATGGATGCGTGATGATCGCCATTATGGCCTCGTCATCGAAGAAGATAATGCTATTAGAGGATGCATAATGGCATTTGCGGAAAAAAACAACCGAGCATATATTCATCTATTCCAAATCGATAAGGATTACCGAAGGCAGGGATATGGAATGCGCCTCATGCATCGGCTATTTTCAAAAGCTTTGGAGGAATGGAATAAAAGCCTGTGCTTTGATGTAAGCGACAAAGATAAAGACATGCATTTATTTCTCGCATCCAAAAAAATCGGCTTCGTGGTAACGGAAATGCATGAATTTTACGAAGAATATGGCGAACCAGCAGCAACGTTCTACACTTTTGAATATCCTCCACCTTGGGGATTTAAAAGGGGAACAATCCGCATAAAGAAAGATGGAAAAGGAATAATCAAGTCATTTCCTTAAACGCCCGTAACCGGTTAGCCGGCACGGGCGTTCTTTTTTTATAGAATTAAAGGATGCGAGCACCCTCTGCTATCAAGCTCGGTTCATCGTCGCGCCATGACATGTGGCCTAAGATAGCGATAACAGCACCAACCTGCCACGGTTCTTCACCTTTCTCTAAAGTCTTCGGGAATACAATAACGTCGAGCGTGCCACCCATGTCTTCGAGCGTAACAAACATCATCGGCTTATTTGTTTTGGTCATAATTTTCCGCACCGCAGCAACAAGCCCACCTACTATCACTTCCTCTTTCACCGCTTTTACCAGCAACGCTTCTTTTATCGGCCGTGCCTTTATCGCAATAAGTTTTTCCTTGTACGCCTCAAGCGGATGACTTGATATATAAAACCCAATTAATTCCTTTTCCCACTGTAGCTGTTCAGCGGAAGGGATTTCAGGCATTGGCGTTAATTTAAGTGCGTTTGCGGAAATAACCGCGCCGCCGAAGAGCCCCGCCTGCGATTCGTTTTTAGACTTCTTCACGAGCGAACTGAATTTAATAATTTCCTCGAGGTTGCCGATGAGGGTGGATCGGTTCGTACCGAGCGAATCCAAGGCGCCTGCCTTCATAAGGCTTTCGAGTGACTTCTTATTCAAATCCTTGTGGTGCACACGATACAAAAGCTCCGCAAGTGTCGCGAAGGGGCCGCCCGCGTTCCGTTCCGCAACAAGCGCATCCACAATATTTGCGCCCACATTTTTGATAGCGAGCAACCCGAAGCGGATATTTTGCTCTTCTGGAGCAAAATGAACCGCACTTTTGTTTATATCGGGCGGTAGTACTTTTATACCCATCTTCGCGCATTCGGCAACAAGGAATGTCATACGCTCGGTATCGCCCGCATCGGCATTCAAAAGCGCTGTCATAAGCTCAACCGGATAGTTAGCCTTCAGGTATGCCGTTTGGTAGCCAATCACGGCATAGCACACAGCGTGGCTCTTGTTGAAGCCATAGCGGGCAAACGAGGGAAATAACTCCCAAATCTCTTTAGCAACGTCCATAGGGATATCGCGCGCAACCATACCCTTAATAATCTTTTCGCGCTGCTCGTCGAGGAGTGATTGTATCTTTTTACCAATAGCCTTACGTAAGGTATCGGCTTCGGCCAGCGTGTAGCCCGCAAGGTCGCGGGCGATTTGCATCATTTGCTCTTGGTACACGCCAATGCCGTAGGTTGGTCGCAAGATCGGCTCAAGCTTGGGGTGCAAATATTTTATTTTTTCCTTGCCGTGCTTGCGGTCGATGAAAGACGGAATAGATTCCATAGGGCCGGGGCGGTATAAAGCCACAAGCGCCACCAAGTCTTCGAGCTGATTAGGCTTCAAGAGCTTCATATAGCGACGCATACCGGCGGATTCGAACTGGAAGACGCCCGTCGTATCGCCCTCCCGCAACATCGCATACGTTTTTTCATCGCCCTGCGGCAAATGGTTCGCGTCGATTTCGCCCTTGCCGGCTTCGCGTACTAAACGGATTGCCTCTTCAAGAATACTAAGGTTTTTTAAACCTAAAATATCCATCTTTAAAATACCCAAGGATTCAACGGCATGCATTTCAAACTGCGTGACGATGGTAGACGGGTCCTGCGGTGCGTACTGCAAGGGGAGATAATCAGAAAGCGTACCAGGGGCTACCACGGTGCCACATGCATGCACCGAAGCGTGCCGCGCAACGCCTTCTAAGTGGCCGGCGGCGTCTATGATGCGCTTCGCCATGGGGTCGCTCGCGATGAACGACCGCAAGTCTTCCGTGGTTTCGAGCGCGGCGGCCAATTCTTGCCCAACCTTCATAGGGATCAGCTTCGCAAGCTTGTCGCACAGCGAATAATCAGCACCCAAAGCGCGCCCAACGTCGCGCACCGCAGCGCGCGCGGCCATGGTACCGAACGTAATGATGTTAGCAACGCGGTCGTCGCCGTACTTTTCCTTCAAGTAGCCCAAGACTTCCCCGCGGCGGGAGTCGGCGATGTCCACGTCAATGTCCGGCATCTGTATACGGTCGGGGTTAAGGAAACGCTCGAAGAGTAAGTTGAAAGGCAGGGGATCAACGTTTGTGATTCCTAATATATAGGCGGTGATACTGCCGGCAGCGGAGCCTCTGCCAGGGCCGACGACAATACCGCGATCTTTCGCCCAGTTAATAAAATCCTGCACGATAAGAAAGTAGCCAGCGTAGCCCGTACCGGCGATGACGGAAAGCTCATAGGCAATACGATCTTCAACTTCCTTCGTTTTTTCAGGGTAGCGGCCGGCTGTGCGCTCATGCACAAGCCGCATAAGGTACGAATTATCTGTTTCGCCTTCTGGTAAAGGGAATACGGGTAAAATGCTCTTACCAAGCGTGAGCTCTATATTACACCGCTCGGCAATAACTACCGTCTGCGCAAGTGCTTCTGGTAAATCGGCAAAACACTCGGCCATTTCTTCGGGACTACGCATCGAAAAGTCGTCGGCCTTCAGCGTTAACCGCTTTTCATCCGTTATACGGTTACCGGTACCGACCGCGAGCAGTATATCGTGGTACTGTGCGTCCTCCTTTTTTAAATAATGAATATCTTGCGTAGCAACGAGCGGTATGCCAAATTTTTTAGAAAGCTCGATGAGCGCAGGCTTTACGACCGCATGATCCTTAGGCGAAAAATTAGGGTGGTGCCCAATTTCTAAAAAGTAATTGCCTTTGCCGAAGATTTCTTCGTAGTCGCGCACCACTTGTTCAGCGGCTACCATGCCGCTTTTTAAAATAGTGCGTATTAATTCGCCTGATGCACAGCCAGAAAGGGCAATGAGCCCCTCGTGGTGCATACGAAGTAACTCACGGTCCATACGCGGCTTATAGTAAAATCCTTCGAGGTTCGCTTTCGTGACGAGCTTCATTAAGTTATGCCAGCCCGTTTTATTTTCGACGAGGAGTGTTAAGTGATAACTCTTGTCGTCCGCGCCGTGCGCCTTGTCAAAGCGCGTCCGCGGGCAAATATATGCTTCCACACCCAAAATGGGCTTTATGCCCGCCTTCTTCGCCAGCTGGTAAAACTCGATTGCGCCGTATAAGTTGCCGTGGTCGGTAAGCGCCAACGCCTCCATTCCCAACTCTTTCGCCCGCGCAACAAGCTCCGTGGGCTTCGCTAAACCATCGAGCAAAGAATAATGGCTATGGGTATGCAGGTGGACGAATTTCATATCGATAAAAGTATGCGGGAAGAATAAAAAAACCGCCAGACTTTCATCCGGCGGGCTATTCATTTTCTGCATCCAATCTCAGATTACCAAGCCGCAAGATTAGTAAGATGTGTAACTCCCTCCGCATCAACCACCAAAAGAATTTTTTGAAAAAACGGAGGGTAGTACTTTCCTAACTGCTTGCCATGATGGATTTGAAAAACGACGCTTTCCGGATTCGGATGCGTTTTTTCAGCCTCACTAAGAGCATATGACGAGACTTGAACAAAATAGTCGCTAGGCTCATCAGAGCCGAATAGGATGGCATTTTCGGTCTTATCAGTATCCATTACACCAACCTTATCCAGCCTTCGCGTTAGCACATGACACACCGTTCGCGTATTTTTTTCTCTTCCTAAGTCTAATGGAAAACATATGTACCTAACTAGATTTCCGTTGAATGGAACAGGTAAAGGAGTGAGCTCAGGTAGCGATGCCAAGTTGTCTTTTTGCATTGGGATTGTGGCGGCCATATTGATTCCTCGCTAGGGGTTTATGGAAGATTTTTCCGAGAAATTCGGATTAATTGCTGATTATATAATACCATTATTAATGGTAATAAGTCAATAAATTAATCCGGACTATGCTATAGTCGCCCTATGATAATCGGCATAGACGAAGTGGGGCGCGGGCCGCTTGCAGGGCCGGTAGTCGTGGCTTGCGTTGCGCTGCCAGACAACGTCGATCTTAAAAGCTCCGGCCTGCCACTGCGTGACTCCAAAAAGCTTACCGAGAAGCAACGTGGGGCATGGTGCGCATGGATCAAAACCCGCAAAGAAATAAAATACGCCGTCGCACGCGGAGCGCCTGCGACCATAGACGCAATAAATATCTCGGCAGCCGCAAACCGTACCGCGTATCGCGCATATAGAAAAGTAACCGGTAATTCCAATACCCCCGCCCTGCTCGACGCGGGAATAAAGCTCCCAAAAACCATCCCACAGAAGGCAATAATAAAAGGGGACGAGAAAATCCCCGCCATCGCTCTCGCCTCAATCCTTGCTAAAGTCGCGCGCGATGCCTACATGGAGCGCATGCATAAGCGCCATCCAGCCTATAATTTTAAAGAGAATAAGGGCTACGGCACGGCAGTCCATATAAAGGCGCTTAAGCGCCACGGCCCATGCCCCCTGCACCGTTTGACGTTTATCAAGAATCTTGTCATACTAAAGGCTACTTAACTTAATCTTAAATCCAGAAGACATGGGAGGCGTACCAGTAAAGCATCACAGCAAGGGCAAAGTAGGCCGCAGGCGGTCCCACTTAGCCATGAAGAAAACGAACATGGCGGCATGCGCAAAATGCAAAGGCCCGATTGTTCCCCACAAAGCGTGCGCCCAGTGCGGCACGTACCCTTCCCGCAAGAAGTAGCAGAACCCATCTCAAAAATAGGCCGCAGGCGGTTTCGTGGTATTTACGAGCGAGAAACGGGATTTTTCGACGAGGAATACCGAGGTATTCCGAGGAGAAAATCGCGATTCGCAGCCGGAAATAACCGAAAGCGGCGTGGATGTCTTCCTAGACTATTTTTGAGATGGGTTCTATACTGCCTTCATATGGCAACTCGGCAATTAGCGCGCTCCGTAGTACTCCAGTCCCTCTATGAATGGGATTTTTTTGGGCAGAAGGACGACTTAGAAAAGATCGTCGACCGCAACCTCGAGGAATTTGCCCCGGGGATCGACGAGCCCGAATTTGCGCGTAAAATTGCCGAAGGCGTAAAAAAACATATAGAGGCGATTGATGCCGTTATCACAAAGGCAGCCCCCGAATGGCCCTTGGAACGCATCGCGATAATCGACCGCAACGCCCTGCGCATTGGCCTCTACGAACTGCTCTACGCAAACCCTGAAGAAGTGCCACCCAAGGTCGCCATCAACGAAGCCATCGAAATAGTTAAAAACTACGGCGGCCCAAACTCCGGTAAATTTATCAACGGCGTTTTGGGGACTATCTTCAAAGAACTCGAAGCGGTTAATGGGGAAACGCCCGCCGCAGAACAACCCAAAAGTGAATAGCGCAAGCCTCGAAAAAACAATCAATTATTCTTTTACTACCAAAGCCCTTATAAAGGAGGCTTTAACGCACCGCTCATACCGCAACGAAAACCCCGCGTGGGAAACGCCGCACAACGAACGGCTGGAATTTTTAGGCGACGCGGTACTCGAACTTACGGTAACCGAGGAATTATATAACCGCTTCCCCGACGAAGACGAAGGTAAGCTCACATCACTTCGCGCCGCGCTCGTGAATTACCAGTTGCTCGCGAAGGCGGGTAACGATATCGCGCTCGAAAAGTCCGTACTCCTCTCCCGCGGCGAAGCCAAAGACACGGGCCGCGCCCGCGAAGTGATTATCGCAAACGCCATGGAGGCGCTGATAGGCGCATTATATTTAGACGGCGGCCTTACGGCGGCGCGCACCTTCGTAGCGAACTTCGTTATGAATAATCTGCACGAGATTATGAAAAATGGTAGCCACCGCGACCCCAAGAGCACCCTGCAGGAAATGACGCAGGCAAGTAAAAAAATGACGCCGAGCTACCGCGTAATAAGCGAAACGGGGCCGGAGCATAACAAGGTATTCAAGGTAAGCGTCTACTTCGAAAACGAGTTCGTAGCCGAAGGCGTTGGCTACTCAAAGCAAGAGGCAGAAGTAGATGCCGCAAAGAAGGCACTCGAAGCACTTGAAAAAAAGAAGTCTGTGTAGTATTATAGACTCACATGTTAGCCATAAAACTCCAACGCATCGGTAAGAAGCATCAGGCGATGTACCGCCTTATCGTCGGCGAAAAGCGCGATAAGTTAAACGGCAGCCAAGTCGAAGACTTAGGCTGGTACAACCCGCACACGAAAAAGTCACAGTTTAACGGCACGCGCGTCACGCATTGGGTTAAAATGGGTGCCCAGCCCACAGACACGGTAAGCGCCTTGCTTAAAAAAGCTGGCGTGGTAATCTAAAAATATGGCAGAACGATTCGCAGACCAAGAATTTCTCGAATACCTCGTTAAGTCTATTGTCGACACTCCCGAAGACGTAAAAGTCGAAAGGAAGATCGACGAAATGGGCGTTTTGCTTTCGCTGAAGGTTAACCAGAAGGACATGGGCCACGTCGTCGGCCGGCAGGGTGCTACGGCAAAATCCATCCGCTCACTCCTTAGAATCGTCGGCATCAAGAACAACGCCCGCGTAAACCTAAAGATCGAAGAGCCCGAAGGCTCGACCCGTGGCATGACACCGCAGGTAGGACAGGGCGAACAGCACGTAGAGCCGGAACAGCACGCGGAAACGCAAACAGACGGTTTCTAGAATCTCCCGTAACGTTATTTGAAAAGCCGCGTAAGGATATCCCTCACGCGGTTTTTCTTTTAAAATATTGGAATCGTCCTCGTCGCTTCGCTTCCCTCCGGACATGATTGAAAAGTTTTAGCCTCGCCAAAACTCGGGATAACTTTTAAATCAAACTTTCACATCTAAATGTCATTATGAATTCTCCCAAAATAAATTTCCACATCATCACCATTTTTCCCGAACTCTTCGGCGCGGGGTCCTATAGCGACCACTCGCTTTTAAAGCGCGCGAAGGAGGCGGGGAAAATTAGCGTGCAAGCTCACGACCTACGCCTATGGGGTGAGGGGATTCACCGCAAGGTAGACGGTATTCCCTATGGCGGGGGGCCGGGGATGGTTCTCGGCATAGAGCCAATTTACAAAGCCGTGAAAGCCGTGACTAAGGGCACGGCAAAAAAAGATACTCGTATTATATTATTTTCAACCCGCGGCAAACAGTTTAGCGGCGCAGAAGCCGAGCGCTTGGCGCAGTATAAAAACATCGTCTTTATCTGCGGCCGGTACGAAGGTGTAGACGAACGCGTAGCGGAACATATCGCAGACGAAGAAATTTCGATGGGTGACTTTGTCTTAATGGGTGGGGAACTACCCGCAATGACGGTAATTGAGGCCGTAAGCCGCTTCGTGCCAGAAGTACTCGGTAAAATCGAATCCCTTGAAAGCATAAAAGGCTCATACAAGGCCTACACTCGCCCCGAAATATTCAAACCAACGAAAACAAAAGAATGGAAAGTCCCCGAAGTCCTCGTCTCCGGCCACCACAAAGAAATAGAAAAATGGCGCACGGAAAACGCCTAAAATAGTTGACAAATAATAGTAAATTTGCTACATTATCTCCTAGTTTCGGAAATATCCGATATTTTGAAAATCAACATACGCATGTAAAAGGAAAACTAAATGATCCCTAGCAAAACGATGGTGAATGAAATTGGAAGAATATATGATGCGGAAAGGGTGCAAGCAATTTTCAACCAATTCCAGCAAGCGCAGGGAACCGTTGGCATGGAAACGATTATCGGCAAATTTTCCGATAAGTTGCTTGAACCAGGATGGTATCTGGAAATTTACCAAAATACATTGCCGCCAAAACTAGTACGACTCCATATTGGCGAATATGTTATTGGTCGTAACGATGATTGCAATATTATTCTTGAAAATCTCTACATCTCAAGGATACATTGCATGATTACAGTTCACGCGGACGGACGAATCATATTGCGTGATTTACAGAGCGCTAATCATGTCGTAGTAAATGGCATACAAATGGAATCCGAGGGAAGAGACGAAATACACGCAAATACAGAAATACACCTCTCCCTGTTCTGCCGCATGATTTTAAAGAAAATTGAGTAAAAAAGCGTACTAATCAATTTTCTGAACGTCGCCTTTCTCACAAGACGGCGTTTTTTAAATCAAATATTCTACGAGATTGCATAAAAAAGCCGAATATAATACAATACGTTCACGTTCCGCAGACAGCGAGCCTCTATATGTATAGACTCGCCGAGGGAGGCACTAGTTATATAAACTACTGCGATTTCTTACGTCCGCGGCCCTAAAGGTCGTTTTTTTGTTAATTTTTTGCATATGCTAAAAAATAACAATCCCTCCGAAGCCTTTTAGGCGAAGGGGGATGCCATCAAATAAACCCAAACAATGCTAACTAAAGAAGAAAAAAAGCAGGCGGTCGCGCTTGGCGAAGAAATTATCGGTAAAAGCAAGAACATCTTGTTCGCCGACTTCACGAGCGTGCCAACGGCGCACGTACGCAAATTGCGCATATTAATGCGCGAAATGGGCGGAAGCTTCACCGTCATCAAAAAGCGTCTTTTGCGCATTGCGCTTAAGAACAAAGGGATCGACTTCGACCCCTCGACGAAGTTTGAACAACAGGCAGGCATGATCGCGAGCCCACTTGAAGTGTTCGAAATCGCCGGAAAAATCCACGCATTGGTAAAAGAAATCGCGAAAACGAAGAAGAACTTGCAGATTTTGGGCGGGGTAGACCTCGTAACTAAAAAAGAAATTACGCCTGCGGAATTCGTGGCAATTGCCAAGCTCCCGTCGCGCGAAGTACTTCTTACGCAGATCGCGTTCATGCTTACCATGCCGATAAAGAAGGTTATGGTGGCGTTAAACGAAAGGGCGAAGCAGACAAACTAATAACTAAACGACAATGGAAAAATTCAACGACATTTTAGAAAAGATAGCAGGCTTCAACGCCCTTGAGCTCTCTGAGCTCGTAAAGGCGATGGAAGAAAAATTCGGTATCTCGGCCGCAATGCCGGTAGGCGTAGCCGCAGGTGCGGGCGCGGGTGACGCAGCTGCAGCAGACGAAAAGACCGCATGGAACGTCCTCTTGAAGGACGGTGGTAGCCAGAAGATTCAAGTAATCAAGGTCATCAAGGAAGTCTTGGGACTTGGGTTACAGGAAGCGAAGGCAATCGTCGACGGCGTACCGAAGGTAGCGAAAGAAGGATTGAAAAAAGACGAAGCGGAAGACTTCAAAAAGAAGCTCGAAGCCGCCGGCGCAATCGTCGAACTGCAATAGTTTTACGGTTAACCCAAACAAAAACAGCCTTTCCAAAAAGGCTGTTTTTGTTTACTATGGATACGAAAAGTAAGCGCATTTAGCTCAGTGGTAGAGCGTCCCGTTCACATCGGAAAGGTCGCTGGTCCGATTCCAGCAATGCGCACCAATAAGCAATGGTAGAGCGTCCCTGATTTTAAAATCTATCCCGAGCCGCGTGAGGTTATGATTTTAAAATCACATCCGAGGGAAGCCGCAGCGACGAGGACGATTCCTTTTAGGTCACTGGTCCGATTCCAGTAATGCGGAAAGCAAAAAGGTTATCTTTTTGCTTGGAGTGTCGCGCTTACGAGCGCGACCGCACACAGTTGACGTTCTACTAATAAACTTCATACGCTATTTATAGCGTCTTTTCCAAGCCCCTATTCGGGCGTCATATCACAACGCAAACAAAGGAGACTGACTAATGCAGAAAACATCTATTGAACACCGAGTAGCACGCGGAGCCGCCTTCATGGACCGCGAGCGTCCGGACTGGGAAAATAATGTCGACCTAAGTACTCTGAATCTCGCTGATAACGAACAGTGCATCTTAGGCCAGCGCTACGGTGAATACGGTATCGGCACGATAGTCCTTGGACTCAGTATGCGACGGCAATACCGCTATGGATTCATCGCGACGCGCGCAGGCGGTTGTGCCGAATACCCCGACCTCACCGAAGCGTGGGCGCACGAAATCATCATACGCCTCCAAAAAAATTATTTGCCGAAAGCAATTACGAAGCCACAAAACGCAGACACGCGTCGGATTCCCCAACCAACCCTGTCTTGATCTGTATATAGTCATCTTCTAAGCCGGACATCTCGTCCGGCTTTTTTATACAAACTTTCCCTATAAACGAAACGAATCCGCGGTGCTATGGGGACCTAAGTGGAGACGCATAGTAAATACCCGAAAGAGGAGGAAAGAAGCAGTAAAAAACTACTGTCTGAATCCCGAATCGCTTGCGCTGAGGTTAAGTTCTGTTTTTTACGTCGCTTCTAACGACGAAAGAGGTTGTATTTACATGCGTCGTAACGGGTCCCCATAGCACCGCGGATTCGAGGTTATCCACAGTTGACCCCAAAGTGGGGAGGAGTACTATTTAAATATGGATTTGTGGGGAAGAGTGGATAACTATGGGGATAACACGCTAATCAGGGGATAACTTTTTAATACACGCATGTTTATCGGCGAATATCAGCACAGTACGGACGAAAAGGGACGCATCGCCATCCCCGCAAAGTTCCGCGCAACGCTCGGTGAACGTGCCGTAATCACGCGCGGCCTCGACCGCTGTCTTTTTTTATTCTCCGGATCAGACTGGGAAGAATTAGCCAAAAAATTAGCCGCGCTCCCTATTACGGACGTAAGCGCCCGCGCCTTCGGCCGCTTAATGCTCGCAGGCGCCATGGAAGCCCCGCTCGACGCGCAGGGCCGTATTTTAGTACCCGATTATCTGCGCACCTACGCATCTATTACCAAACAGGCGGTTGTCGTGGGTCTCTACAGCCGCATCGA
The DNA here is from genome assembly GCA_943357895.1 of Parcubacteria group bacterium. Lineage (GTDB taxonomy): Bacteria > Patescibacteriota > Minisyncoccia > UBA6257 > UBA11618 > CALRGO01. The sequence continues at coordinate 40,476 of CALRGO010000002.1, read as the reverse complement.
AATCTGGCACGACGAGGCGTGGAAAAAATATAAGGCCGAAACCGAATCACAGTCGAACGAAATCGCTTCGCGCCTTTCGGAGCTCGGCATTTGACGCATATGAACACAACGCTCGCCACCACCGCGCACATCCCCGTCATGCTTAATGAAACGGTAGACGCGATAATACCCAAAGCAGGCGACGCGATAATAGACGGTACCTACGGCGCGGGCGGCCACTCGGCGCTTATTTTGGAACGCATCGGCGCAAACGGAAAACTACTCGCCATAGATTGGAACGAACACGCGGTACGGGGCTGTGCGGAACGCTACGCAGAAGACACGCGCGTCACCTGCGCCGTGGGCAACTTTGCCGAAATGGCAGATATCGCGCGGCTAAGTCTCTTCCCAAAAGCGAACGCTGTGATACTTGACCTCGGTATTTCGTCCGACGAACTACACCACTCCGGCCGCGGCTTCAGCTTTAGCGAAGACGAGCCTTTAATTATGACCTACAGCGACAACGAAGAAACCATTGCGGATATTTTAAAGCACGTAAGCGAAGACGATTTAGCCGCGATTATAAAAACCTACGGCGAAGAACGCTACGCCGCGCGCATCGCACGCGAAATAAAAGGCGCTATGCCCGTTGAAACAACAGGGCAACTCGTAGCGGCAATCATGCGCGCGGTGCCCAATCAAGGAAAAAAATATCGCATCCACCCCGCAACGCGCACCTTCATGGCGCTCCGTATCTACGCTAATAGGGAACTGGAAAATGTGGAGACTGCTATCAAAAACCTACCGAATGTGGTCGCCTCCGGCGGACGGGTCGCTATCATATCCTTCCATTCACTTGAAGACCGTATCGTGAAACACCGGTTTCGCGAACTAGCGAAGGAGGGGAAGATAACGCTCATCACAAAAAAGCCTATCATCCCGAGCGACGAAGAAATAAAAATAAATCCCCGCGCCCGTTCCGCAAAATTAAGAATCTGTATAGTAAACCCGTCTCTATCCACTACTCACTAACCACTACCCACTCATCGCATGACAATCATCCACCTAAAAAAAATAAAACGCTCAAAAACTAATCCAGTGCTCGTTATTGGGCTTATATTTATAATCGCGCTTACCGGTCTGAACGCCGTAGTGTATACTAAAACAGTGGCCGTCACGCACGACGTACAAACGGAACAAAAAACATACGACGCCGCACGTGCAGAAAATGCGACGCTTAAAAACAGTTGGTACGAAGCGGTAAATGGCGCGAATATAGAGCGCCTCGTAAAAGAATACGGATTCATAAAAATAACTTCCCCCCGCTATCTCCAGTCTTAAATGAAATCGCTACGGTCATACGCAGTTTTCTCCGGCATCACCGTAGCGTACATCGTGCTCGGCCTACAGCTCTACGACCTCCAAATTGCAAAGGGGTCATTTTACTCTTTACGCGCAGCAACCCAATATCGTCTTGCAGGTTTTATAGAGCCGCACCGCGGACTTATAACCGTAACTGACAAGAACGATGACGTATTCCCCATAGCGTCCAACCAACCTCACCAAGTAGTCATCGCCGTACCACGTGAAATAAAAGATATTGATGCAGCGGTCGAAAACTTGAGCCCAATACTCAGCATGGAGGCAGATGCGCTACGCGCCATTCTCACTAAAAAAGGCTCATACCAAGTACTCCTTAAAGATCCGACACCCGAACAGATTACCCAAATCGCCGAAGCTGATATTACGGGTATTCGTATGGACGAGCAGGAAAAGCGGCTTTATGGATTAAGCACGCTTGCGAGCCACGTCGTTGGCTTCGTAGCTCCCTCGGGCGACGATAATGGCCTTGTTGGCCGTTACGGCATCGAAAAGCATTTTGAAAAAGATCTCGCGGGGGTAGCGGGTTCGCTCGAAAACGGCGCTATCACTGAGCCCGAGCAGGGAGCAAATATCAATCTCACTATCGACCGACAAATACAAACAGAAGCCGAAAAAATATTGAAAGGATTAATTAAAGAAAAGCGGGCGGAAGGGGGGACAATAATCGTACAGGAGCCAGAAACAGGAAAGATTCTCGCTATGGCATCCGCGCCAGACTTCGACCCCGCGTCGTATTCCGACTCTCCGCTTAAAAACCTTACAAACCCTGCCGTGCAGGCGCGGTACGAACCGGGATCAGTTTTCAAAGTTATTACCGCAGCAATTGGGCTCGACACAAAATCGTTCACGGAGGGGACAACCTACTACGACACTGGCGCCTTAAAGTTTGATGACGGTGCGGTCATTCGTAATTGGGACTTAAAGGCACATGGCACGGTGACGATGACAAATATTATTGAAGAGTCGTTAAATACCGGTGCCGCTTTTATGCAAACAAAAATCGGCAACGCGCCCTTTTACAAATACGTGACAGCCTTTGGCCTCGGCGAAGTGACGGGCATTGAACTACCGGGTGAAGTCGCGGGCAACTTAAAGAACATAAAAACGCATACGGCAGATATCGACTTTGCTACCGCCTCCTTCGGGCAAGGCATAGCAGTAACCCCGATACAACTCATCACGGCAATTTCGACTATCGGCAACGGCGGCACACTTATGAAGCCTTTTATTACTAAAAATACAGAGCCGAAGCTAGTGCGCACGGTACTAAGTAAAGAGGTAGCGAATAAAACCACAGCGATGATGGTATCTGCTGTTAAAAAGGCTCACGTGGCGGATATTCCCAATTTTACCGTCGCAGGAAAAACCGGAACCGCCCAAGCAGTCGACTTCGTGCGTGGCGGCTACACGAAGGACGTTATCAATACCTATACGGGATTCTTTCCCGCCTCAAAGCCCCGCATAACCATACTTATCAAACTCGACAAGCCTGCGGGGGCACCACTTGCAGGAACAACCGTCGTACCTGCGTTTCGTAAGCTTGCTGAATTTATAATCGATTATTACGGCATTCCGCCCGACAACTTAAAACAAGAAGCTGTGATACGGTAGTCGTATGTCTTTTATTTCTGAAAAGCGCGATTTGTTTGTTATGCATTGCGCGCGACGCGCAATTAAAAAATTCGAACCGGGCGTCATTGCAATAACGGGCGGGATCGGCAAAACAACAACGCAAGCAGCGCTTATTGGTATTCTCGCGGATATCCGGTCAATGCATACGACAAGCGAAGAAATAAGCGAGCATATGCGCCTTCCCTTTGCCGCACTCGGCATTGATACGGAAGATACTGACATCCTCTTTTCCATGCGCATAGCGTGGAAGGCATTTAAAACAGCATACATATCTCCCCACTATCCCGAATTACTTATCCTTGAATGCCCCGAAGGTAGATCTCGTGAATTTACCTCCCTTACCCGCCCGCAAATAACCATTGTAACGGCAATAGCAAAGGAAAATGAAGCCGATGCAGGGCGGCTTTTAGGGGACCTACCATCCAACGGCTACGCCGTCATATGCCGCGACGACGAACGAGCGCGCGCAATTGCACTCCGCACCCGTGCGCGCGCAATAACATTTGGATTCGAAGATGGAGTAGATCTCGTAATCAGCAATCTCGCCTATCGGTCAGAAAAAGCGCAAGGCATACAGAAACCCGCCGGCATCTCCTTTACCGCCACATATGGTAACCAATCCGCACATATTGCAATGGATAACGCCTTCGGCAAAGCCGCTGCATATGCAGCAGCAGCCGCAATGTGCGTTGGTACGGCGTTTGGTTTGCATCTCGCTCGCACCGCAGGGGCATTACGCTATATTGAACTACCAAAAGGCCGCATGAGCTTTTTGATAGGCAAAAAAGGGACATATGTTGTAAATGATACGGGAGCCGAAACCGAAGAAGCGCTACTCAATGCCCTCGAGGCAATTAGTAGCATGCCCGCAAAACGCGTAATCGGCGTATTTGGCACGGCACGAAAGCGCGGTGACGAATGGCGCATGCAAGACGCGTTAAACAAGCTCGCAATTAAGGCGTGTGACGCCATATTAACGGTAGGGGAGGGCCCTATAAACGTTGACAGTAAGAAGAAAATACACTTTAATAACGGGGAAGCGGCGGCAGCCGAATTGCAAGCTATCATCGAACGCGACGACCTCGTTCTCGTAAGCGGACAGGGACTCGAAGCGGTTATTGAAACGCTAGGATCAATCTCAAAAAGAGGCTACTGATTCTCAGCTCCTATCGTCTAGTGGTTAGGACGTGACGTTCTCATCGTCGAAACCGGAGTTCGATTCTCCGTGGGAGCACAAATAAAATATCTTTGAAAAAAGATATTTTATTTGTGCGACGAGGACGAACATTTACGCCCGCTCGATACCACGTATCGAGCTACGGTGCAGGCAAACTATGGAAAACAAACAAATCATCATCAACGAATCTATTGTATCCTACGTCACCGCCGGACGCGGCGACCACTCCCTTATCTTTCTCCATGGCTGGAGATCGAATAAAGAAGCATGGCTTCCAATAGCCCGTTCTATGGAAGATTCCGGTTACCGCCTTATTTTTATCGACCTTCCTGGATTCGGCGTATCAGAAACGCCAAAAAAGCCATATATGCTCCATGACTATGCCGAAACCGTACGTCTATTCGCCGAAAAACTCGACATAAAAATTCATGCCGTCATCGGCCACTCCGCCGGCGCGCGCATCGCCGTAAAGCTCGCTGTAGAAAATCCAAATTTCATGGATAAGCTCGTACTCGTCGCAAGTGGCGGCTCACGGCCAAACTTTATGGAAATAAAAGCTTGCCTCGCAAAAATTGCGAAGCCCTTTTTCACGCCGCACTTCATGGCTCCGCTCCGCAAAAAATTGTACGCCGCGATGGGCGCAGAAGACTACCTTGCAACCCCCGACCTCCAAAAAACGTTCGTAAATATTATCAACGAAAACCTCGACCCGCTCTTACCGCATATTAAAACCGATACGCTCATAATCTGGGGTGATAAGGACGTTACAGCCCCACTTACGTACGGCAAACATATAACGAAACTCATCCCGAACGCCCGCCTCGAAGTTATTGAAGGCACAGGACATTATTGCTTTAGCGAACAGCCGGAAAAATTTACTGGCATACTTTCCCGCTTTATTACGTAATAAAAAACCGCCACCCATTCGAAAAAATGAGAGGCGGTTCACCATGTGCCGGCGGATAGAAGGTCTTCACTCGTCACCTTTCTTTTCGTACCGCTTAGCCAGCAAACGACCAACGTCAACCTGAAGCAAACCTTCAATGGCTAACTTCTTATCAATGAATGAATTCACATACTCATGAGGAATATTCATATCCATTCCAATGCCGATAACGAGGGGATTAGTTGGATACGCCCGTACCTGCGCACAGACCACATCTGCATCAGGACAGAAATCGTAATCCAAAATGACTAATGCGGGCCAAAATGACTGCAACTCGATACCAGCGTCAAGTAAGTTGCCGGCGAAACGTACCGAGAAGCTCTGCCCTGAAAATCCTTCGACGATGTCTTTGTTCGTACAAACAAATAAAACCCGCGGAAACGAAGGATCTTCTAAACGCATAAGGGGAATATGATGCGCCTTCATGAAAATGAGAAGCGTGTCACGAGGCATGCGTCTATCAAGACCATCGCCGATACGATATGACGGTAAGGGATTGTGGGTACGATCAGTCATCTTAGTAACCGTACGGGGCGCAACATCCCAAAGCAAGGCGATCTCTCCCGTAGTAAAAACATCTTGCCTGATAAGATCATTAACAGTTCGCTGCATGATATTACTCCTGAAAAGACGCGTGTGATTCTTGTAAATTTGGAAACAACCGGGCTTATAATGCCATAAAATAAATAGTCGGTCAAAAAATCGCCAAAACCAACAAAATACGCTATAATAACCCCCATGAATCCAGCACGACTCATCCGCTACCATATCGCGCTCCTGCAGCTCGAACAGTACGACCTTGGGCGTTATTTTGGCGTTTTGGCACGCCGCTATTCGGTTAACGCCGACATGCGCCAAAAAGCTGTTTGGACAACGAAGCTTAAAGCGATAACACTCATCGCTATAATCGCGGCCGCGGCCGTAACGGCCATTAGCCTCTATTTAGCAGGTGCTATAGCCGCCGCAATCTTCGCACTCATAAGCCTTTTTATTTTCCCCACCTACCTTGCGCTCGCCGTACTTATAACGTTGCCACTCGACTCGTTCGCAAAAGGCCGCATACTACACAAAGCAAGGCATAAGCTCGCGCGATTCCCCAACCTTAAAGTTGTCGCTATTACCGGCAGTTACGGCAAAACGACGATGAAGGCGGTACTCGCCGCAATACTCACCGAACGGTTTGCGACGCTTGCAACACCCGAAAGCGTAAACACCCCCGTAGGGATCGCCCGCTTTATACTCGAAAAGGTATCGGCTGAAACCGAAGTCCTCGTGGTAGAAATGGGCGCGCACCACATAGGAGATATTCGCGAACTCTGCGCACTTACCCCGCCGGACGTCGCCGTGCTGACGGGCATCAACGAAGCGCATATGGAACGATTCGGTAGCCTTGTAAAAACAGTAAGCGCTAAATTCGAAATTGTGCGCCACAGCAAACCCGCAGCCATCGCCGTACTAAATGCCGAAGATAAGCGCGTGCGCGGGGAATATGAAAAAAATCTCGAAGGACGTACGGTAATTTTCTACGGCGACCTTACGGGCGACCTACCGCGCTACGGCATCGCGGACGTCCGCTTCGAACCGGACGGCTTGCGGCAGTCATTTTCACTTACGAACGCGCATGGGGAGGCATACCATCTTTCAACCCCACTCCTAGGCGGCTACGCGCCCGCAACAATAATGGGCGCCGTCTGCGTTGCAGAAACACTCGGTATGACACGCGCTGAAATTACGCACGGCGTTGCAATGACCCGCCCCCTAGCACACCGCCTTGAACCGTTTACTGCAGCAAGCGGTGTACTTGTAATAGACGACAGCTATAACGGCAACCCGGACGGCGCGCGTGAAGCGGTGCGCGTTCTCGCGCGCTTTAAAAACAAACGTAAAATCTACGTCACCCCCGGCCTCGTAGAGATGGGTTCGCGAAGCGCCGAAATTCACCGCATGATCGGTACGGATCTCGCCGCGGTGGCAGATATCGTAATCCTCATTAAAAACAGTGCGACGGGCGCCATAGCTGAAGGACTAAAAGCGGGCGATTTTAAGAGCCAAGGTATCCTATGGTTCGATACCGCCCTAGATGCCCATGCGGCGTTGCCCGCTATCCTAAAGAGTGGGGACGTAGTACTATTCCAAAACGATTGGCCAGATAATTACCTGTAAAACAATGACTATCGGCGTATTTTTCGGAGGTAAGAACCCCGAACACGACATCTCAATATTGACCGGCCACCTCATTCTTGCAGGCCTCAAAAAGGCTGGTATTGATGCGCATGCAATTTATATTGGTAAAGATGGTAGCTGGCACATAGGGGACGAACTGCATAATATAGCGAACTTTAAAAAACAAAGTGATTTTTCTTCGCTCGCGAAATGGAATCTCGACCTCGAATCATCCCGCGGAAAAATGGTTTTTAACCAAAAAGGATTATTCGGGAAAACAATTACAATCGACGTCGCATTCCCCGCATTCCACGGCCAAAACGGCGAAGACGGTACCGTGCAAGGACTCTTTGAAATGTTCGATATTCCCTACGTCGGCTGCGGCGTAGCGGCAAGCGCCATCGCCATGGATAAGGTGTTAACAAAACAACTATATGAACAGGCGGGATTCCCCACGACCAAATTCATCTACTTCTATAAATCTGACTGGGAAGCTAAAAAGGAAGATTATGTGACAAAAATAAATACGGGCCTTGCGTGGCCGCTCTTCGTAAAGCCCGCGCGACTTGGCTCATCCATCGGTATCGCTAAGGTGCGTAATGGTAAGGAGCTTTCTTTTGCGCTCGATGTCGCCTTCCACTACGATGAAAAAGTAATAGTTGAAGAAGGCGTGCCGAATGTTTGCGACCTCACGTGTGCCGTAATAGGCAACGACGTACCGCGTGCCTCCTTAGTGCAAGAATCGGTATTTACCGAAGACTTTTTTTCGTACGAAGATAAATATATTTCGGGCGGCGGCGCCCAGCTCGGCAACGCAAAGCAGAGCCTTATAATCCCCGCGGAGCTCGAAGAAGCGACGACGGCCGCCGTACAAAATCTTGCGAAAGAAGTGTTTTTAAAATTCGAATGCTCAGGTACCGCGCGCGTGGACTTCCTTTACGATAAGGAATCAAAAAAACTATATGTGAACGAAATCAACCCTCTGCCAGGGACACTCTACCACCACCTATGGGAAAAGAGCGGCGTAGCGCTTCCAGAACTTGTAAAGAAGCTTATTACGCTTGCGCTTGAAAAAAATAAAAAGAAAAAAGGCTTCACATCCACTTTCGCCTCGAGCATTCTTGCGCACGCGGATTGGTCTAAAAAACTCGGGAGGGGGAAATAAGCGTATGTATGATTTACGTAAAAACGCGGATGCGGCGCTTTTCGCAAGCGCCGCGTTCACTCTCCTCATAGGCTTTTCCCTGTATTACGTAAAGCTCGCGAATACGGAAGGCCGTATCATAATCCACTTTTTGGGCGGTCGGGGAGCGGATTTCCTCGGGGAAAAATATGATGCCCTCCATATGTTATTTTCAGGCGCTATTATTACCTGTTTAAATGCATGCCTTGCGGGCGTGCTCGTGAGCAGAAACCCTATCCTTGCGCGTATTACAAGCGCCGTAACCGCCTTTATAGCGCTCTTGATTGTAATTACAATATCGTGTATTATTACCGTTAACTAATCACCTAAAGAAATGGCATTCGCAATTGTAAAAACCGGCGGCAAGCAGTACAAGGTGGCCGTTGGCGAAAAACTGAAGATAGAAAAAATAGTGCCCGAAGCCGACGGCTCCGTTATTTTTAAGGAGGTTCTCTTAACCGAAGACGGCGGTAAAGTCATCGTCGGCACCCCGCTCGTTACCGGCGCAACGGTTACGGCGAAGCTCGTAGGGCAAGGCAGGGCACGCAAAGTAATTGTATTCAAATACCACTCGAAAGCTCGCTATAAGAAGAAGAAAGGCCACCGCCAAGAATTCACCGAAGTGGAGATAACTGGTATTAAATAGGAAAAGAAAAAACCGACTCAGAACCCTGAGCCGGTTTTTTGATTGATAAAATTATACGCATCACCTAATCAGCCGGCGCGCACGTGCTTTTCGGAAACATCAGCTAAAGGTTAGCTCCGCTGCGCTTTGCATAAGGTTTTCTAGCTAAATCCGTACGACGGATTTAGAGAAAGCCCCCACCTGCGGAAAAAAGGCATTCGCTCTCGGCCCGATAAATTCGCTGCGGCGAATTACCCAGAGCTATCGGGCCTCCGAGATGTTCCTCAAAACACGTCCACGCCGTCTTTCCTCGATGACATAAAAATCTAGAAGCAACTTTAACGCTCGCCTCCCGAGCGAGGGCCGAGTCCGCTTCCGCTATCCATCGTTGGCGAGTTGCCTAATAAATTTCGAAGAAGCCAAGTTGGTAAAATACTCACACTAGGAGGAGTGCCGGGGGTTATTCTTGGACGGGAATATCTAGTCCTTGAGGGGGCTACAGGACTTAAGAGAGTCACTCGCAAGGGACGCGGACGATGCATTAAATAAATATAATCTTCCGGCCTAGGCACTGAAGTAGAGGGAGGGAAGTACGCAGGAGGACACGACGCACAAGAATTCGAAGAAATCGTTGCGGGTCCGCAAGGGCAAGACCGATAGTGACCGGGCGGCAACGAAGGACCTCTACTAAGATCTTCTACAATAGACTCTATGGTAGGGTATCCCGCACCCGCACGCTCATCACGCACAATCCTTCCATTAATATCAACGTACTCGTAAAAATATAAACCGTCTCTTCCCCTAACAAATCGTGATCCATTTTCATAAACAAACTCTCTCGGAAACAAGGCATCACAATAAGCCCTATCGGTAGTATCTATGCATTCTCTATATGAATCCGCGACATCTGCTGAAGCCCCCCCCCGCAAGCAAGGTGCCGGCGGCAATCGAAATAAGTAAGAATTTTTTATTCATACTTCTAAGTATTGCATAATCCAGCTAACGGGCGTTAAAAGTTATCCACAATAATTAGATGGCGCTGACATAGCGGAAAGACGGCGTGGATATGCTTATCGGGAACATCTCGGAGGCGGCGCAGCTCTGGGTATCGCCTTTTTAGGCGATTGCGCCGCTGAGAGCGAGTCCCGCTGCTCCGCAGGAGAGCAGCGAGGACGTTTCCCGAGAAGTATATGCGCGCCGGCTTACTCAGCACTACCCGATCATATCATTATAACGACGACCGTCTTTATAATGATACGGTTCTAATCAACTTCTCTTCTCGATAGCGCTCCCCAAGGTATCCTCGTCGGCAAATTCTATTTCGCCGCCGGTGGGGATGCCGCGGCCTAAGCGAGTTATTTTTTCCGTAACGCCCGAAAGCTCTTTCGTAATTGTCTGCGCGTTAAAGTCGCCGTAGGTAGTTTGGTCGAGCGCTAAGAGTATTTCTTTAAACGGGCCGCGCGCCTTGCCACGCTCGAGCTTAAGCTTCTGCTCCGGCTGCAATGCGCCCGTCTTTTTAAGTTCGCCGAGCACCAAATACACGCCGTTGAACTTGCGAGTTGCCTCTATTGCTATAACGTCTGTCGGCCGCTCAACGACGGCTAGCACATCCTTCCGCCGTGCAGGGTTACCACAGAAGGGGCATACCGGCCCTTCGGAAAAAAAGAAGCAGTCGGGGCAGGTCGAGAGCGCCGCCAAGCCCCGCGCGGCATCCGCAATGTCGACTATCGAAGCCGAACCTAACGACACTAAATAAAACGCCAAGCGCGTCGCTTGTCGCGGCCCGATAGAAGGCAAGGCGGCAAAGGCGGATATGAATTTCTGTATAGAACGGGGGAGCATATTAAAAACCGTTATTGTTCGAGTGCACGTGGTCGATATCCCTAAAGCTTACGCGGTCGGGGTCGAACTTAACCTTCGTGTTGATCAAGGCGCCGTTGCGGTGCTTAGCGACAATCACCTCCGCCGTGTTCTGCTCTTCGGGCGAGGGGTTCAGCTTATCGCGGTCCTTGCGGTACAAAAACATAACAACGTCTGCGTCTTGTTCTATCGAGCCTGACTCGCGCAAATCCGAAAGGCGGGGGATCTTCACTTCGCGTTTATCCACCTCACGCGAAAGTTGGGATAACGCGACCACGGGGATATTTAGTTCGCGCGCAAGGCCCTTCAGGGCACGCGAGATTTCCGTAATCTGCTGCACCATATTATCGCTATTAGTACGCGGCTGTATGAGCTGAAGATAATCGACGACGAGGAGCCCAAGCCCGTGCTCCATCTGGAGCCGCCGCGCCATGGACTTGATTTGGAGCATTGTGGGGCCGGCGGTATCGTCTATGAATATCGGCGCGCGGGAAAGAACGTCGAGCCCCGCCTGTATCATTTGAAATTCCGTATCGTCTTGGATTTTGCCGTTACGGAGCCGCCATAAAGCCACATTCGATTCGGCCGCTATGAGGCGGTCAATGACCTGATCGCGCGACATTTCAAGCGAGAATACGCCAACAACCACCCCCTCCTTAATGGCAGCGTGCCGCGCAATATCCATAACGAACGTAGTCTTACCAACAGACGGGCGCGCACCCACGATTACCAAGTCCGACTTCTGCAACCCCCCAAGGCAACTGTCGAGTTCGCGGAAGCCGGTACCGACGCCGCGCAAAGCGCCGTCGCCGCTTTGCAGGCGCTCAATTCGCTCATAGGCGTTCTTTAGCTCGTCCTTAACTGCTACGAACTTCTGCCGCACGGACCCCTGCGAAATGGCGAACATCTTCTGCTCGACGTCGTCCAAAATGGACTCGACTTCCTTTTGCGGATTGAATGCCGCCTCCGTCGCCTCGGCCGCCGTTTCGATAATAGAGCGAAGTACCCGCTTTTCTTTCACGAGGCCGGCGTAGTGGACGATGTGTGAAGACGATGGCACGCCCTCAATGAGGGTAGAGAGGTACGAAGCCCCGCCTACGCGGTCGAGCGTACCATCCTCTTTCATGCGGTTCGTGAGGTTTACAATGTCTATCGGCTGGTGCCGTTCAAAGAGCGCAACCTGCGTCTCAAAAATAAGCCGATGTGCGGGTAAATAAAAATCAATGGGCGCAAGGACGTCCGTCACCTTGATAATGGCATCCGCGTCGATCATTATCGCGCCTAGCACAACCTCTTCGGCCTCGATGTTTTGCGGCGGGACTTTAAGCGTGGGCAACGGAGTGGATAGTGATTAGTGGGTAGAGGGTAGAGAAAAAATACGGGGACCAATAGGCGTATCTTCGACCGCATAGCCCGCCTTCGCTATTTCTACGCGCACCGCGTCTGCCGCGGCAAAATCTTTGCCGATACGGGCAATTTCGCGCTTCCTAAGTAATGCGCGCACGGATGCGGGCGCCGCAGAACTTTTAAAAATAAGACCGAATACCGAAAGTTTTTTAAGGAGAAAGCTACGTACGGCAACGGCCTCCGCGCGAGATAAAATCCATACGGATTTTCCCTGTCCGTTCATAAACGCAAAAAGCGCGCCAATCGCCTGCGGCGTATTAAAGTCGTCATCCATCGCCACCGTAAACAATTTTTCGCATTTTATAATCTCGCTCGAAATGGCGCGCGAAATGGCGCCGGCTTTGCCAGACACGGCCACGAAATCAAGCTTGCCTAAAAATTCGCTGATAGTCGCGAGTGCGGCGCGGGACTGCTCCACAAGCCCGTCTGAATAATTAATAGGCGAGCGGTAATGCGCGGAAAGGAACATAAACCGCAAAACATCCACGGAATTTTTCTTTAAGAAGTCCTCCACTAACAAAAAGTTCTTAAGGCTCTTCGACATCTTTTCACCCTTCGCCGAAAGCACCATGCCCACGTGCATCCACGCGCGCACGAAGGGTTTCTTGCCGGACGCGGCTTCTTGTTGGGCGATTTCTGCTTCATGGTGAGGAAACTTCAAATCCAAGCCGCCGCCATGGATGTCGTACTGTTGGCCTAAAAGCTTTTCGGTGATTGCCGTGTCTTCTATATGCCACCCGGGCCTACCCTCGCCCCACGGGCTCTTCCAACTAATGCCGTCGTCCTTGCTGGTATTTTTCCACAACGCGAAGTCGAGCGGATCTTTTTTCTTGGGGTCGGGTTCGATGCGGTAATGCGGGCGCGTAGCATCCAAATCCTGCCCCGAAAGAGCGCCATACTCTTTAAACTTCCGTACCTCGAAATACACGCCGTTTTCCGTTTCATAGGCATATCCTTTTTGCAGCAAGCGTATAATTTGCTCTTGAATCTCTTTAATAAAGGCCGAAGCGCGCGCCCTACGGTCTACGCTCGTCACGCGCAAAATCTTCATTATCGCCATATATTCTTTTTCGAATTGCCGCGCGAGCGCCACGGGCGAAACACCCTCAGCCTTTGCCGCGACAATAATCTTATCATCCACATCCGTAACGTTCTGAATATACGTAAGACCGTATCCCGCCTCGCGTAGGTACCGCGCGAACGCGTCAAATGTGATTTCTACTCGCGCGTGGCCGATATGAGCCGGCCCATAAACGGTAGGCCCACAAACGAACATCTTTAAAGACTTCTTTGATTTCTTAAAAATCTCGTTCGTGCCCGTAAGCGTGTTGTGGATAACTAATGACATATATCCCTTAGAGCGTAGTACGCCGTGGTACACTTATCAAGATGCCTAACAAGGTTTTTATATTAATACTCGCATGGTCCGGCATACTTGCCGCATGGACGTTCGCTTCGCCACCGTCCGGTACGCCGGGAATCACTCTCGGCGGACTTTTCAGTGATAGCGCGATGAACATCGGTATAAAAACCTCAGCCCCTGCGACCGCGCTCGACGTGAACGGCACGACGACCATACGTAAGTCGCTTGATATGACGAATAATAGGATTTTGAACGTAGCTACCCCCACATCGAGCCTCGACGCGGCGAATAAGGCGTACGTGGATGCGCAGATCGCGGCGATGACATCAAGCACTACGAGGATCTGGAGCCAAGGCAGGCCAGGGACTGCCGTCATTAATACCGCGGGGGAATGTACGCGCACGGTAAGTGGGAGAACGGTAAAGGTAAGCCGTAGCACGCGGCCCGCGAGCTGGGCAGGATCAGCGGCCGCATGCCCCGTAGGTTGGTGGGTATGCTCGGCAGCAGAGCGGGGCGCTGGCGTATGCGGATCGGGCAACCGCAACGGCGTGCGGTGCGACGTGGCGAATACCAGAAATGACGATTTGTTCGCCATGGCAAACACATGGGGTTGGCTTGCGGACACGGGATCCGTCACTAATCAGGATTACGGACGCATACAACTCACGGACGGCACGCTTGCCGACGACTACGCATGCACACTCGCGCCGGTATGGTGCTGTTCATATTAATATAATGCAACAATGCGCCGATCTTTCATATTAATCGCCGTTTGGTCGGTACTTCTCGGTGCGTGGACACTTGCTAACCCGCCCGCAGGAACAGTAGGCACCACGAAGGGAGTCCTATCTGCTGACGGAACGAACAATATCGGTATAGCAACAAGTACGCCTATGAGCGATTTAGACGTGAACGGCACGACGACCATACGTAAGTCGCTTGATATGACGAATAATAGGATTTTGAACGTAGCTACCCCCACATCGAGCCTCGACGCGGCGAATAAGGCGTACGTGGATGCGCAGGCGGCAAATGTCAGCTCGTCCTCCGCGCGACTCTGGGGACAAGGAAGAAAAAATACCGCCGTCATTAATACCGCGGGGGAATGTACGCGCACGGTAAGTGGGAGAACGGTAAAGGTAAGCCGTAGCACGCGGCCCGTAGTATGGGATAACGCGCAAGCGGCATGCCCCGTTGGATGGTGGGTATGCTCGGCAGCAGAGCGGGGCACCGGAGCTTCCGCATGCGGATCAGGCAACCGGACATATCTTGAATGCAACCAACGCCAAAACCCCACGCCGACGTATTTAGATGACATCGCAACATGGGCAACCACGAGCGGCCAGCCATGGGCATGGGTTGCTAACGCGGGCGCCACGACGAATTGGGCGTTCGGCGGCTTCGTAACCACTGCGGGGGCATTATCAGAAACCTACTCATGCGACATGCTACCCGTATGGTGCTGCTCATACTAGGCTTGAAAAATATCGGAACGCATTGCTATAATCCCTCCTTACATGGAAGAAATTACGGAAAATAAACAACAGGCCGAAACGCCATCCGAAATCGAAGCCCTGAAGGCGCAGTGCGAGGAATACCTTAACGGCTGGAAGCGCGCGAAGGCGGACTTAGCTAACAGCAAGGCCGAAGAAGGTAGGCGCCTTACGGAATTCGCTAAGTTCGTGAGCGAGGCGGTAATGAAGGACCTTACGGCCGTACTCGACAGCTTCGCCTTAGCCTCCGCCGCAATCCCCGAGGCGAACGAGGCGAAGAAAGGATTACTGATAATCCAGTCCCAGCTTGAAGAGGCGCTCAAAAAACACGGACTCGAAAAAATAACGGCAAATGTTGGCGATGGCTTTGATCCCTCAAAGCACGAGGCAATGGCCTTAGTAGACGGAGAAGGCAAACCGCCGGAGACCATAGCGCAAGAGATTGAAAAGGGCTATAGTCTTAACGGAAAAGTTTTAAAACCAGCACGAGTAATAGTCACTAAATAAAACATATGGCAAAAATTATAGGCATAGACTTAGGAACAACTAATTCGGCAGTCGCCGTAATGGAAGCTGGCGCGCCGCGCGTCTTGGAAAACGCCGAGGGTAACCGCACCACCCCCTCGATCGTCGCAACCTCGAAAGCAGGCGAACGCCTCGCGGGGCTCTTGGCCAAGCGCCAGTCCATCACGAACCCGCATAACACCATCTTCTCCGTAAAGCGCCTTATCGGCCGCAAGTTCACGGACCCTGAAGTGCAGGCTGACAAACAATGGCTCCCGTACGAAATAAAAGCAGCCGCTACGGGCGGCATAGAAGTGCGTATCGGCGAAACGTGGCACACGCCGGAAGAAATTTCGGCGATGATCCTTTCGAAGCTTAAGGCAGATGCCGAGGCGAAGCTCGGCGAACCGGTAACGGAAGCCGTTATCACCGTCCCCGCGTACTTCGACGACAGCCAGCGGCAGGCAACGAAGAACGCCGGCGAAATTGCAGGCCTGAAGGTCATGCGCATCATCAACGAACCGACGGCGGCCGCGCTCGCATACGGCATGAACAAGAAGAAGAACGAAAAGATCGTCGTGTACGATTTGGGCGGCGGCACGTTTGACGTATCCGTGCTCGAAGTAGGCGACGACACGGTAGAAGTTAAATCCACGGGCGGCGACACGCACCTTGGCGGCGACGACTTCGATAAGCGCATCATCGAGCACCTCGTGCTCGAATACAAGAAAGCCGACGGCATCGACATATCAAAAGACGCACTGGCATTACAACGCCTCAAGGAAGCAGCGGAACGCGCCAAGCACGAACTTTCAACCTCACAGGAAACCGAAATCAACCTACCCTATATAACGTCCGACGCCTCCGGCCCGCGCCATTTCGTCTTGAAATTCTCGCGCGCAAAACTCGAAAGCCTCGTAGGCGACTTCGTCACGAAGTCCGTGGAGCTCACGCTCAAAACCGTCAAAGACGCAGGGTTCGCGGTAGCGGATATTAATGAAATCGTGATGGTGGGCGGCCAGACCCGCATGCCCGCTGTAGTGGAAGCCGTTAAAAAGGCGTTCGGTAAGGAACCACACCAAGGCATTAACCCCGACGAAGTAGTCGCAATCGGTGCAGCTATACAAGCCGGCATTTTGCAGGGCGATGTAAAAGACATATTACTCTTGGACGTCACGCCGCTTTCGCTCGGCCTCGAAACGCTCGGTGGCGTATCAACCCGCATCATCGAAAAGAATACAACGGTACCAACCGCTAAGACGCAAGTATTTTCGACAGCAGCAGATAACCAGACCTCGGTCGATATCCACGTATTACAAGGTGAGCGCGAAATGGCAGCGGATAATAAAACATTGGGGCGCTTCAACTTAGACGGCATCCCAAATGCACCCCGTGGCACGCCGCAAATCGAAGTCACCTTTGACATAGATGCGAACGGTATTGTAAGTGTCTCCGCTAAAGACAAGCAAAGCGGTAAATCCCAAACAATTAAAATCGAAGCTAGCACTAACCTATCGAAAGAAGAAATCGAACGCTTAAAGGCGGATGCCGTAGCGCACGCAGAAGAAGACAAAAAGAAAAAGGAATTTGTAGATACAAAAAACCAAGCCGAGCACGCGGTTTACAGCGCCGAAAAAGCACTTAAGGAGCATGGCGACAAAGTGCCGGCAGAAGTTAAAACGACGATTACGGAAAAAATCGAAGCCTTAAAAACCGCACAAAACGGCACGGATGCGACAGCGATAAAAACAGCGCACGAAGCCCTCTCGGCTGAAATTCAAAAAATCGGCCAGCAGTATGGGCAAACGACAACACCTCCGCCCGCAGAAGAACCGAAGCCGGAGCAGCCACAAGAACCGGCAGAACCCGAAACCCCTGCGCAATAAAAGAGAGGTGCTATACTAGAGCCATGCATCCTGAAATCATGGCTATCGGCGCCTTGGGCGCCATGACGGCCGGCGCATTCGGCTGGTTCTTTTCGTGGTACGCGACTATCGGCGGCTATGACTCCCTTATAATCGCCGTCGTCTTTGCGCTCCTCTATATATCGTTCTTCACGCTTCGCATGCTCGTGACGGAAAACCGTAGGCAGATGGCAGGCTTAATCGCATGCGACCTCGTATTATTCCTTTTACCCTTCGTGGGGAATTTCTCCCCGTGGCTTGCGGCAACCGCAGGCATCACTGGCATCTGGCTCTTCGCCGCGTGGCGGCAGGGGAGACGGCAAATAGAGAACATGATGCACATTCGCCTAAAGGAGCTTGCGTACGGATTTATAAAATCGACATTCCGCGCCGTACTCTTCCTCGGTATTGCGACATACCTTTCGCTCGTGGATCCAAAAAGCATCGCTGTTTCACGCACGCTTATCGAAAAATCATTAAATAATATGATGAGCGACGCCAATAAGGGCTTTATGGAACAGATCGTGGGCCGTGAAATCACACCCGAAGAATCTGCAGATGCCATTAGCCGAATAGCAAACGGTATACATGCAGCAGCGGAGACAGTAATAGGCAAAGTCCCGCCTAAGGCAAAATCTGGTATTTTGGTAGGTGTCGGTATCGTTATATTCCTCCTTGCAAGCAGTCTTATTAACATACTCATACCTCTCGTCATGGGCTTTGTTTGGTGCGTTCTTCGATTGCTTTTAAAGCTGAATTTCATTACTATAACTACGGAAAAGGCAGATAAGGAGACGATTGTTTTATGAATAAGGACTACTATAAAATCTTAGGCGTAGCAAAGAATGCCCCTGAAGAGGAGATAAAAAAGGCGTACCGCAAGCTCGCCCACCAGCATCACCCCGACAAAAAGGGTGGCAACGCTGAGGAATTTAAGGCTATCAACGAGGCATACCAAGTGCTTTCTAATAAAGAAAAGCGTGCCCAGTACGACAAGTTCGGCCGTGTATTCGATGGTTCGACAAGCTCACCACAGGGCGGGCCGAACCCGTTTAGCGGCTTCGGTTTCGACGTGAATTTCGATCCGGGCATGTTTGAGGGCATGGAAGGCAGTGATATCTTCGAGGCATTCTTCGAAGGCATGGGCATCAAAAACCGTAGGCGTACGTACGAACGCGGTGCGGATTTAGAATTTACCGTTTCTATAACGCTCGAAGAAGCATTTACGGGCGTGGCAAAAATTGTCCCCACGAGTCGCTTTACCGTATGCAAGGACTGTGCAGGGCAGGGCAGCGACCAAAAAGCTGGTACAACGCAGTGCGCGACGTGCAGTGGTCAGGGAGAAGTGCGCGAAACCCGCCGCGGATTTTTCGGTAACTCGGTGCATGTAAAACAATGCAGTGCATGCATGGGCACCGGAACAATCCCGAATAAAAAATGTGCCGCGTGCGCGGGGGACGGCCGCGTAAAAGAAAAAACGAATATTTCCTTTACCGTAATGGCCGGTATCGAGGACGGCCAGATTATTAAAATCTCCGGCGCAGGGGACAAGGGCGCGCGCGGCGCAGCCGCAGGCGACGCCTACGTGCGCATTGGGGTAGAAAAAAATAAAGCCTTCGAACGCCGCGGCGCGGACATTATCACCAAAAAAGAAATCTCCGCGCTCGATATCCTACTCGGCAAGAAACTCGACATAACAAGCATCGGTAACGACACCTATTCGTTCGACATCCCCGAAAGCACACCCATTAGCGACGCAATCCGCATCGCAGGCGCCGGCATGCCCCGCCTAGGCTCCAAATCCCGCGGCGACCTCTATGTAAAGCTCGTCATAGTAAAACCCAAAAAACTCTCCACTAAGGCGAAAGGATTGTTAGAAGACTTGAAGAAGGAGTTGGAATAAGACGCACGCCGCCAAAATAGTTGTCCACAGGGGAGTATATACATCCGTAACGATGGATATATACTATATATACATATGGATACCAAAGCAGCATCCCTTACGGGCAAGCAAACGAAGTTTTTCGAGACACTTAAGAAGTATATTTCGCGCCATGCAGAGTCTCCCACGGTAGACGAACTTATTACGTTAACCAAATCCTCCTCCCCGCGCGCCGTCACCCAGTACTTGGGCACTTTGGAACGCAAAGGCCTGATCCGCCGGCAGCGTTATCAAAGGCGCGGCATTGAACTCTGCATCTTGGGCAACAGCTACGAATCCGAAACCGTTTCTATTCCCGTCATCGCTTCCGCCGGTTGCGACAACATGAAAGTGTTTGCGCAAGAACACGCGGGCGAATACCTGTGCGTCTCGAACGAACTCGTACGCGGTAAGAACATCAAAAGCATCGCCTGTATAAAAGCCATCGGCGACTCGATGAACGACGCTGGTATCAACGAAGGCGACCACGTCTTGGTCGAGATGACGCAAGCGATAATGGAAAATGACTTAGTGGTGGCAGTCATCGACGGCTTCGCCGTTATCAAAAAAATTGAGTATGCCAATAACGCCGTAATTCTCCGCCCCGTTTCGAGCGACCCCGCACACAAGCCGATCATTTTACACCGCAACTTCAACATATTCGGCAAAGTAATAGATGTTATCCGCGGCTACCAGAAAGGGGACGTGGAAATCGTGCCATTATACCCGTCGCGGTAACTCGCTTGCATCTTTACAGTAAAAGAGCTAAATTATGTTTCTAGCTCTTCTTGATTTTGCGTAAAGCCTGCGAGCGTATGCTGACAAAGCGCCAGCCCTTCAGTTGGACGCACATGTCGGACAAGCGCCATGCGCCTCGCAGGTCATACATAGTCCGCCCCTTATGAACGGATTTTAATCCTTTGCAGAGACAAGGCGTCTCCGAGCGCAATGGACATAAGGGGTCGGACTTCTCACAACACGGAGACTGCACAGACAGCTCCGTTTTTTTTATTGAAAAATCACCCAGTCTACGATAGTATGATGTAAATAAAAGCCCTTTCGTGTCCCCATAGCTCAATGGTAGAGCAGTTGCCTTTTAAGCAATTGACCATGGTCCGATTCCATGTGGGGACACGAAAGGGCTTTTGTATTTAGACTCTTTTCTTTTTCTCTTTTTCCTGCTATTCTCTAACCCAATGAATTACCGCCCCTATCGCTTCTCGTTCGCGATACTAGCCGTAACCGCCCTCGCTGCGATTTTTATATCGCCGCAACTATTTGACGCGCATTACAAATTTCGTCCATGGAAGCTCGGCCTCGACCTCGTGGGGGGCAGCCACCTCGTCTATGAAATAGATCTAAAGGACGTCCCGTCTGCCGACCGCGACTCGGTTGCCGCCGGTTTACGCGACGTCATTGAAAAACGCGTTAACCTTTTTGGTGTAAGCGAGCCGCAGGTATACGCCACGAAGTCCGGTGAATCATCCCGTCTCGTCGTAGAACTCGCCGGTATCAAAGACGTAAAAGAAGCTATTAAGCAGATCGGTGCCACGCCCTCACTCTATTTCGCCAAGAAAGTGGAATTCGAAGGCGAAGATGGCAAAAAAATCCCCGCCCACCAGCAAACCGCACTTACTGGCCGGTATATCAAAGGTGCTCAGCTTTCGTTCGACTCTACCACGAACGCTCCGCAAATTAGCCTTACATTCAACGACGAGGGTGCAAAGATATTTGGGGAACTCACCGGAGAACTGGTCGGCAAGCCCCTCGCAATATTCCTCGACGACAAACTTATATCTGAACCCACAGTTCAGGAAAAAATTACCGGCGGGCAAGCCCAGATTACCGGCCGGTTTACTATCAAAGAAGCTAAAGAAATGGTTGCCCGTTTTAACGCCGGCGCGTTGCCCGCACCTATCAACCTTATAAGCCAGCAGACAGTCGGTGCATCGCTCGGCACAGACTCCCTACACAAAACTGCCCTCGCAGGGCTTATCGGTATGGCGCTCGTTATCATTTTTATGATGCTCTACTACCGCGCTTCGGGTGTCGTCGCGGCATTCGCCCTTATAATCTACGCAGTCCTCACGCTTGCCGCCTTTAAGCTGTTTGGTATCACCATAACGCTTTCGGGCATCACCGGATTCATATTATCCGTCGGCATGGCGGTAGACGCGAACGTCCTTATCTTTGAGCGCAGCAAAGAAGAGCGCGTAAACGGATCAGCTCCCGAAATTGCCCTCGAAGAAGGCTTTCGCCGCGCATGGCCGTCCGTTAGGGACTCGAACATTACGACTATTATTACTGGCCTCGTTTTATATTACGCAACGACGGGATTTGTAAAAGGGTTTGCCCTTACGCTCATCGTCGGTGTTATCGTGAGCATGTTCAGCGCCATAACCGTAAGCCGCGCATTACTCCGCAGCCTAACCGTAAAACAATAAACCTATGTACGACATAATCGGAAAAAAATATCTCTTTCTCGGAGTATCAGCACTGCTTTTTATCGTAGCTGTCGCAACCATCAGCGTATACGGCTTTAAGGAAGGAATAGACTTCGTCGGTGGCACCTCGTGGCAGATACGCATCGCGAAAAACCCCTCCGCCGAAGCGGTGGGGGAGGCGCTTAAGAAAAAGTTTAACTTGCAAGAAGTAATCGCCATCCCCGAGCCCACAACCAAAAGTATTATTCTCCGTCTGCCAGAACTTAATGAAGTAATGCATACGGACTACCGCATGACGCTCGAGAAAGAATTCGGCGCGGTAGAAGAGCTAAACTACGAAACCATCGGCCCTGCCGTTGGTAACGAGTTACGGCAAAAGGCCTTATGGGCGTTCCTCGGCGTCCTTATAGCTATATCGCTCTACATCGCCTTCGCCTTCCGCCACGTTTCGCGCCCCATAAGCTCATGGAAGTACGGCTTCGTTACCCTTGCCACACTCTTTCATGACGCAGTGATTCCACTCGGCCTCGTGGCATACCTCGGTCATACGCAGGGCATCGAAGTTAATACAAACATTGTCGTCGCGGTCCTCGTCATCATCGGCTTTTCGGTACACGATACCATTGTCGTATTCGACCGCATCCGCGAAAACATACGCCTTGAAAAGTCATCCTCGTTCAGTTTTGGGGAGCTCGTAAACCGCAGTATAAACCAGACGATGATACGCTCCATAAACACCTCGCTTACGCTCATTCTTACCTTAGCCGCACTCCTTCTTTTCGGGTCAGCTAACCTTTTCTACTTCGTACTCGTGATTCTCGTCGGCGTCGTCATAGGAGTATACTCCTCGATTTTCGTCGCAAGCCCCCTTTTAGTGCTCTGGAATAAGGGTCGGGCATAATACATTAGTAAGATGCTTGACTCCATATAATGCCTGTGGTACTATATAAGTATTACATCTATGGAGATTAATCCGTTAAAAATAATCACGCAGGCGCTTGCGCCACTCACCCCGCGCCAACGGGATATTATCCAACTCCGCTATGGACTTAAATCCGCCGCAGGGGAGACCTTAGCCGCTATCGGAAAGCGGTACAACGTTACACGCGAACGTATCCGCCAAATTGAGGCGCAAGCCCTGCGCTCGCTTAACGCGCAGTTTGCTAAGGCAGAATTTGACGGTTTCCGTGCTGCCGTCGCGACCTACCTCGAGAAGCACAACGGTATGCGCCGCCATGACCTCGTTGCAAGCGACATGGGCCAAAACGGCAACGTCATCCGCTGCGCGTTCGAAGCAAGTGGTGTGGCGGCATTCCACCCCGAAGACAAGGCGCATTACTCTTTTTGGAGCCTCTCGGACAGCCACGTAAAGCGCGGTATAGCATTTACCGCCGAACTTGTTTCGTCTTTAAAGCGCACGGCCACGAAGCCGGCGAGCATGCCGACGGACAACGCAAGCGTTAACTACGTATCAATATCTAAAAAATTTGCGGTAAGCCCGCACGGGCAGTTCGGCCTTGCCGAATGGCGCGACATCAACCCGAAAGTCTCCCGCGACTGGGCATTCTTAGTGCTTAAAAAAGCGCAGAAGCCGCTCCATTTTTCCCAAATTACGACGGAAATTAATAAGATCCGCAAAACGAAAAAGGTTAACCCGCAGACCATCCACAACGAGCTTATTAAGGACAAGCGGTTTGTCCTCGTCGGTCGCGGCATGTACGGCCTTGAAGAGTTCAATATCTTAGCAGGCACGGCCCGCGAAGTACTTTCGCATCTCTTGAAGAAGCACGGCCCGATGCCCGGTAAGGATATTATAGAACTCGCCTTGACCCACCGCCCGTTCAAAGAAAAAACGCTCTTAATCAATCTCCAAAACAAGAATTGGTTTAAGCGCATGGACGAAGGTAAGTACTTCATCCGCAAAGCTTAAAAAATACCCCCTCTGGGGGTATTTTTTATATGATTAGGATATACTTATATCTATCATGCGTATGTTTATCAGCGAACCCTCGATAATCCTCTTTGCTAACCTCTGGGACGCCACGTGGTGGTTCATTATTCCGCTTCTCCTCTTCC
Organism: Parcubacteria group bacterium; assembly: GCA_943357895.1. Taxonomy (GTDB): domain Bacteria; phylum Patescibacteriota; class Minisyncoccia; order UBA6257; family UBA11618; genus CALRGO01. The sequence continues at coordinate 16,416 of CALRGO010000002.1, read as the reverse complement.
CTATGTTCGTGAAGATGTGGCTTTTTTACATAAGAAAGAACTACATCATGAATCTTAAGTGGGTTAACTTACAAGTAAGCGTACCCATAGAAGTACTAAAGACGCCGAAGGCGATGGAGCAGATATTTGCCGCCGCGCACGGCACGTTCTCGCATGGCATCAAGTGGTACGACAAATGGTGGAACGGCGAAGTGGAAAACTGGTCTTCGTTCGAGATTATGGCAGATTCTTCCGGCCCTCGTTTTTATATACGCGTGGTCGCCGGTGCGCAAAAAATGATGGAGGCGGCGATTTATTCCCAATACCCCGATGCCGAAATAATGCTCGCCGAAGACTATACGGCAAAGTTCCCGTTAGTACTGCCAAACGCCATGTACGACCTACATAGCGCGGACTTCATCCTTACGTACGACAACACACTCCCCATACGCACCTACGAATATTTCGAGGCAAAAGAGGCTGACGAAAAAATAGACACCATTAGCACACTCATGGAAGCGCTTTCGCACCACACGGGCGACGAAACTACATGGATACACGTCTTAATTCGCCCCACAGACAGCCAGTGGATTAAAAAGGCACTCAGATTTCGCGACGAAACAATTCTTACGACGGAGGGAAAGAAAGTCCCATTTGGGGATTTTGTTAAAGCCTTCTTTTTTAACCTTTTTAAAGCACCCTTCTTAAAGGAAGATGAAGAATTGGAATGGCCGGAAGATAAAAAAGGAGAGAAGTTAAAAATTATGGATTTAATGCCGGCCCAAAAAATAAAGCTCGAGGCGATAGATATGAAGCTTTCAAAGCTTATGTTTGAGAGCGTTATACGCTGGACGCACATCAACCGCAAAGAAGAAATGAATTTAGCAAACACGCGCGGTATAGCTGCCTGGGCAAAGCAATTTGCCGACGAAAATCTTAACCTATTAAGGCCGTACCTACCGACCTATACCGTCACCGCTAAGTGGCCTTTTAAAAAACGGAAGCAATTTATTAAAAAACGCCTGCAATATGAAAGTTCTATTAAGCGTAGATTCCCCAAAAAGTTTTCTATGATGAACACCGAAGAGCTCGCGACTATTTACCACTTCCCGAGCGCAACGGTTAAGACGCCGATGCTCGGTAGGGTCGAAGCAAAGAAAGGCACACCACCAGCCAGCTTGCCAGTCGAATGATATGCAAGCCGTCCGTATCTATTCACTAATCACTAACCACTAACCACTTCGTTATGGAAAATAATATTACATGGCTCGGCGAAACGAACTTCCGTAACGAACGGCGCAAGTTCGGCATAAAGGAAGACGATCGGCGCCGCCACATTTATATCGTGGGGAAGACGGGCGTCGGTAAATCCACCCTGCTCGAAAACATGATTATCGAAGATATTCGCGCGGGCAGAGGCGTCGCATTCCTCGACCCGCACGGCGAATCCGCAGAAAAAATCCTGGATTATATTCCCGAAGAACGTGTGGAAGACGTAATCTATCTCGACCCATCAGACAGCAAGTTCCCCATAGCCTTTAACCCTTTGGAACAGGTGGATCCGGAATTCCGCCACTTAGTCGCCAGTGGTATGATGGGCGTTTTGCAAAAAATCTGGGCGGATGCATGGAGTGCCCGTATGGCATATATCATGAACAATACACTCCTAGCACTTCTCGAATATCCGGGGACGACGCTCCTCGGTATCATGCGCATGTTAAACGATGCTGTATATCGCAAGGAAGTCGTCGACAACTTGAAGGATCCTGTCGTTAAAAGCTTCTGGACGAACGAATTCGCCCGCTACAGCCAAAAGTTCGAAACTGAGGCAACAGCCGCCATCCAAAACAAGGTCGGGCAGTTCGTTTCGAACCCGCTCGTTCGTAATATCTTAGGGCAAGCGCATTCGTCAATCGATTTACGTAAAGTTATGGACGAGGGGAAAATCCTCATCGTAAACCTCTCGAAGGGGCGCATTGGCGAAGATAACTCCGCGCTTTTAGGCGCCATGATTATTACAAAGCTCCAGCTCGCCGCCATGAGCCGCGTAGACACGCCCGAAAAAGACCGGCGCGATTTTTACCTCTGCGTCGACGAGTTTCAAAACTTTGCCACCGAATCGTTCGCGAGCATCTTATCAGAAGCCCGTAAATATCGGCTATCCTTAACGGTTGCCAACCAATATCTGCGCCAGCTCGACGAAGAAGGTAAGTCGACAGTAAAAGACGCAATCTTTGGTAACGTCGGCACTATGATAATCTTCCGCGTTGGTGCGGAGGACGGCGAGTTTATCGAAAAAGAATTCATGCCCGAATTCCTCGCGGGCGACATGGTAAGCCTCGCAAAGTACAGCGTCTATATAAAACTCATGATCGACGGCATCGCCTCGCGCCCGTTTTCAGCGAACACCTTGCCACCCCCGCCAAAACCCGCACGATCTTATAGGGCAGAGATTATCGAAATAGCGCGCACAAAATACGCCCTGCCGCGTGAAGTAGTCGAAGCTAAGATTGCCCTCGAATGGCTTAACCAAGGCGGTGGAGGAGGTGGCTCCGCCGTAAAAACGGAGCGCCGCGACGAACGCCGCCTCGGTAGCGTCCTTACCGAAAACGCGCCAGTTATAAAAAAACGCCCCATGGGCGGCGGCGGAGATTTTAGAAAAAAACCCGCAGAAGCACAATCCACCCCGCATGAAAATATTCCCCATGCAACCGAGGCGGAACAACGTTCCGCGGAACGTCATACGGAAGCCCCGCGCGAACGCAAGCCTATTGATATATCAGCACTCAAAGAAGCGCTAGAGAAAGCACGGGGAGATAAAAAAGAAGGGGAGTAATCTTAATTCTTCTCCACGCGCTCGGCGTATTCTCCGGTCGAAGTGTTTACGCGAATAACGTCGCCAGTATTAACAAACAGCGGCACATTAATCTTTGCGCCCGTCTCGAGCTCTGCAACTTTCATAGCGCCCTGCGCCGTATTACCGCGCTCGCCAGGGGGCGTTTCTTTTACAAGCAGGTCTACCTTAATAGGTAGTTCAACGTTAATGATCTTCCCGTTAAAAGAGATTGCGGAAACTTCCGTGTTCGGTTTTAAAAATTGACCGTTTGCGCCTACCGCGTCGCCCGAAAGGGAGAATCGCTTCGACGCATCGTTCTTTTCCGTAAACCAATACTCACCGCGATTCTGGTATAAAAACTTGATAGTCTGCCGCTGCATATCCGCCTCCTCAAAGCTCTCGCTCTGGTGGAAGTTGCGGCTGAGTACCTTACCGGTAATCAAGTTTTTCATCTTCACCTGCGCCACGGCCTTACGCTGCTGCATGCGCACGAAGGCATATTCCGTCACTTCATAGGGAGATCCGTCGATGTTAAAAACGACCCCTTTACGTAAATCATTATATCCAAGCGTTGCCATAATGCGTTGAGTGTATCCCAAAACATGGCCAAAATCAACCAATATATACTATTCTATGCAATTGCATATTCTAGTAAATATTGCATATAAGCCGTAAAAATGGCATTATAACGGCCATGAAGGTGCGGAAGAAAGTATTCATAGCGATGTCGGGCGGGGTGGATTCAAGCGTCGCTGGTGCACTGCTTTTAAAGCAGGGTTTTGACGTGGTCGGCTGCCACATGAAGTGCTACAACGTGGACGGCTGCGCCGAGCAAGACGCCGAAGATGCCCGCCGCGTAGCAGAGCAGCTCGGCATTCCGTTCTACGTTTTTGACCTCGAACGCGAATATAAAGAGCGCGTCGTGGAATACATGGTAAACGGCTACCGTACGGGCATCACCCCCAACCCCGACGTTATGTGCAATAAAGAAATAAAGTTTGGCCTATTCCTTACGCGCGCGCTCGAACTCGGTGCTGATTATATCGCAACCGGCCACTACGTCGCGATTAAAAAGATTACTGGCGTGTATGCGCTCTACGCGGCAAAAGACAAAAATAAAGACCAGTCATACTTCCTCTGGACGCTTACGCAAAAAGAACTCGCACACTGCCTCTTCCCACTCGGTAATCTTACAAAGCCCGAAGTACGGATAATCGCAAAAAAGCACGGCCTCCTAACCGCCGCAAAAAAAGATTCGCAGGGGATATGCTTTTTAGGCAAAGTCCCCGCATCAGAATTTCTTAAAACATACATTCCCGTACGCACGGGGGCTATCGTAAGCAGCGCGGGTAAAAAAATCGGCACGCACGACGGCGCTGAGTTTTATACCGTGGGTCAACGGCATGGGCTTAAAATCGGCGGTTATAAAGAGCCACTCTATGTCACCGATAAAAATGTAAAGGATAACACCGTGACAGTCGCCGAAGGCGAAAATAGTCCGGAATTATACCGCACGAAAGCAATGATTGAAAACATAAATATCATAGGAAAAATAACTGCAGAAAAGCCCATAGCCTTACACGCCCGCATACGCTACCGGCAACCGCTTTTCAGAGCGACATTAACTATAGGTAAAAATAAAACTGGAAGACTTATATTTAATAAACCACAAAAAGCCCTAGCCCTAGGCCAATCGGCGGTCTTTTATACGGAAAAAGGCGAAATGCTCGGCGGCGGTATCATCTGCTAAAAATCAATGATATCATTGGAAATAATCAAAACGTGATGGTAGGGTACTAGCATGCTGATAGTCTTTACGGGTAACGGAAAGGGGAAGACCACCGCGAGTTTAGGGCAAATGCTCCGTACCGTAGGCCGCGGTAAACGCGCGCTTATGATCCAGTTCATCAAGGGGCCGTGGAAGTCGGGCGAAGATGAATCATATAAGCGCCTTATGCCGGACTTAGAAATACGCAAAATGGGCCTCGGCTTCGTGGGAATCTTGGGCGACACCTTACCGCGCGCGAAACATAAAGAAGCGGCGGCAAATGCTCTCGCGACATTTGAGAAAGAACTAAAGTCAAAAAAATGGGCGCTGATAGTGCTCGACGAAGTGAATGTTGCTGTGGGGTTAAAAATTATATCCGCTACGGCAGTACTTAAGGCCGTTAAAAAAACACCTCTCGAAACATTTGTAATACTAACCGGCAGGGACGCGCCCGCCTCGTTTATTAAGGCGGCTGATCTTGCAACCGAAATGCGTGAAATTAAACACCCCTTTAACAAAGGCGAGCTCGCTAAAGTCGCTCTAGATTTCTAAAATAAAATTATGCAACGGATGCCGCCCCATGAAACGTTTTTCTGGGGGGCTTTTTTCTTTCTCATTGGCACGCTTGTCGCCTCCGCTACAATCGGCTTTCCCACCACGCCTCTGCGCCTCGCATTCATAGGTATCGGGGCGGCACTTGCGCTTACGGCCACCTATGCGCTTAAAAAGCCCTATGCGCCGCTTGCACTCGTAATACTACTCGGTGGATCGTACTGCATAGCCTACGACCTACACCAACAATCAACGCCATTAGTTTTCGGCCGCGAAATAAAAATAGAAGGCGTTATAACGCAAGCAGAACAGCATCTCGACTACCAAGAATTGCGTCTCGAAAACGACATACGGATACACACTGATAAATATCCTGCGTTCGCCTACGGTGACCGTATCGCGCTTACAGGGACTATAAAAAAATCAAAGACGCCTCTCATACGCGGCTACGTGAGCGCATACCGAACAAACATTAAAGTTATCGGCCGTCACGAAGGAAATATAATCAAAGAACGACTGTATGCCGTTAAGTCGGCGTTCGAAAGTAATATTAAAAAAGTATTACCAAGCGAAAAGGCCGCGTTCCTTTCAGGACTCACGATGGGCTCGACTGCCGAATTCACGAAAGATTTTCTTGCGGATTTACGCGCAAGCGGCACCACACACCTTGTGGCACTCTCCGGATCAAACGTTTCGGGTATCATATATGCCCTTATGTTCGCGCTCACGTGGTTTTTGCCGCGTAAAAAAACATTCTGGCCGGCGCTATTCGTAATCACGCTATTCGTAATCATGACCGGCGCCGAAGCCTCGTTAGTGCGTGCAGCCATAATGAACGGCATCGTGCTTGCCGGAAGCCATTACGAACGAACGGGGAGTATTCGTAACGCAATAATCGCCGCCGCATTCGTGATGGCGCTATGGAACCCCCTTACCCCCGCGTTCGACCTCGGCTTCCAATTATCCTTCGCCGCCATCCTCGGCATGGCGTACTTGAAGCCGACGATAGAACAATATTCGCCGTGGAAAAATAAAGACCTTATGGCCGGCATAGCCGCGCAAGCCGGCGTCATGCCGGTACTCGCCCTCGCCGTAGGTCGCGTAAACCTTTTTTCCATAATCCCGAACATGCTCGTGGCGGCGGCGATCCCATACACCGTCGGACTCGGCTTCCTCGCCGGCGCGCTCGGGTTTGTATCAACCACACTCTCATTTGCGCCCGCATGGCTCGCAAACGTACTCTTATCCTATGAAATGGGCGTCATTCATCTGTTTGCTCGTTATATGTAACGGCCTCGCGTGGCGGCAGGTCATAATTGCCGCACGGCCCGCACTACCAAGTTTTTATTTTTTCGACGTGGGGCAGGGGGATAGCGAACTCCTCAACTTCGGTCCCGTACAAATACTCATAGACGGCGGGCCACCTAACGGCAAGGCGCTTAAGGGGATAGAAAGAGCGCTCGGCACGGAAGACCGCTACATCGACCTCGTAATCCTCACGCACCCACACCTCGACCACTTCGGCGGGCTCATCGACATACTAGACCGGTATAACGTGGGAAAATTCATGACGGACGGCACTGCGGGCATGGCACCCGCCTACAAAAATCTGCAAAAACCCGATATGACAATCGGCGAAGGGGATAGGATAACCTACGGCGACTATACGCTCACGGTCCTCGCCCCGAACGATGCGGAGCGAAATGACACCGACCCAAATAAAGCATCCATCGTGCTTATGCTCGAAGGGCCGGACACACGCATACTCTACATGGGCGACGCGCACGAAGAAAATGAAACCCGTCTGCGGAAAGAATATAAGCTAAAGGCGGACGTATTAAAAATAGGTCATCACGGATCACGCTTTTCGTCCTCCGCTCCTTTTCTTAAAGAAATCAAACCAAAAGTCGCGCTCGTCGAAGTCGGCAAAAATTCATACGGCCACCCCGCACCCGCCGCAGTTGCGCGGATCGAAAAAGTGGGCGCAAAAATATATGCGACCCTCGACCACGGAACCATAAAAATAATCCCGAAAGACGGGCAATTGAAGATATATACGGAAAAGTGATAGTATCGAAGGCATATATGGAACGCACACTCACAAACGACATTGGCGAACACGAGGGGAAAGAAGTCGTCCTTATGGGCTGGGTTGCCGTACGTAGGGACCACGGCAAGATTATATTCATCGATTTGCGCGACCGGAGCGGGATCGCCCAGTGCGTTTTTATAGCCAAAAATCCAGAAGTATACGCGATAGCGGAGACTCTGCGCCACGAATGGGTAATTAAACTCACGGGCACGGTTTCCAAACGGCCGGAGAGCATGGTAAATACTGACCTTGCAAACGGCGCATGGGAAGTGAAAGCGAGCGCGATCGAAGTATTGAACGTTGCTGAGACGCCGCCTATAGCAATAGACACCGACGGCTACGATATCGGCGAAGAGCACCGCTTAAAATACCGTTACCTCGACCTGCGCCGTGAGCGCCTGCAGGCGAACCTGCGTCTCCGCCATGAAGTCATCGCCCATATGCGCGACTACTTGAACGACCGCGACTTTGTGGAAGTCGAAACCCCGATTATCTCTAAGTCGACCCCCGAAGGCGCGCGCGATTATTTAGTGCCTTCGCGTGTGCACCCCGGCAAATCCTACGCCCTACCGCAGTCACCCCAGCAATATAAGCAACTCTTAATGACCGCTGGCCTCGAACGGTACTACCAGTTCGCGCGCTGCTTCCGCGACGAAGACACGCGCGGCGACCGCCAGCCAGAATTTACCCAACTCGACCTCGAAATGAGCTTCGTGACGCAGGAAAACATAATGAATCTCATTGAGTCGCTCTATATAGATACTATTATGACGCTCATGCCGGAAAAGAAGATCCAGCAAATACCGTTCCCACGCCTTACCTATAAAGAAGCGATGGAGAAATACGAAAGCGACAAGCCAGATATTCGCGAAGACAAAAACGACCCGAATCTTCTCGCATTCTGCTGGGTCATCGACTTCCCGTTTTTTGAACCCCTCGATAAAAACTCGGGGCAGGGAGAAAAAGGATGGACTTTTACCCACAACCCCTTCTCTGCTGCGCAGCCAGAACACGCGGAAAACTTACGTAAAAAAGAAAATATTGGGGGTATTCTTGCAGCACAATACGACCTAGCATTAAACGGCTACGAAATCGGTGGTGGTAGCATTCGCAACCACAAGCCGGAAGACTTGCGCACGGTATTAGAAATCATGGGATACGACGAAGCGCGCATAAAAGAAAGCTGCGGCCATATGCTCGAAGCGTTTACCTATGGCACTCCGCCGCACGGCGGCATCGCGATGGGTATCGACCGCCTGCTCGCGATAGTCGCAAACGAACCGAATATCCGCGAAGTGATAGCATTCCCGAAAACCGGCGACGCGCGCGACCTGATGATGGACGCCCCGAGCCCCCTTGCTAAGAATCAACTGGACGAAGTAGGATTGCAGCTTAAATAGAACTTACGCAAATGGCGCATTTCGTTGTCGCACTGCGTAAAATATCATTCGGAGTACCCACTGTACACCTCATTCTATTTTACTTGTGCTCCTAGAACTGCATCCATTTTCATAAGTTCTAACCAAAAATGACAAAATCAGTATTGAGAGAGGAACGGACATTCATGATGGTGAAGCCCGACGGCGTGCGCCGCGGGCTTGCGGGCGAAATCATACGCCGTATCGAACAGCGCGGACTTAAAATTATTGCCTGCTCGCTTGCCGCGCCCAAGCGCGCGGAGATAGACAAGCATTACCCCAAGGATGCGAAGTGGATCCGCCGCGTGGGCGAAAAGACGCTCAGTACCTTTGCTCAATACAACATCAACCCGAAAAAAGAAATTGGCACGGACGATATCGAAAAAATCGGCCGTATCGTGCGCGAATGGCTTTTGGACTACATGACCTCCGGCCCCGTATTGAAGATGGTCATCGAGGGCGTGCACGCAATTGATATGGTGCGTAAATTATGCGGAACAACTATCCCGCTCGCGGCAGAACTCGGCAGCATCCGTGGCGACTTTTCCGCCGACTCGCCGATAGCGGCGCAGAGCGCCATGCGCGCGATACACAACTTAGTACACGCCTCCGAAAACATTGACGAAGCAAACCACGAAATAAAACTCTGGTTCAAATCAGCAGACCTTCACTCCTACCGCCGCGTGGAAGAGGAGCTGATGATTTAAAAATTATCCCGATTCGCCTACAGGCGAAGAGGTTAAAATTTTTCAATCATGTCCGAGGGAAGCGTAGCTGATTATAAAAGCTATCCCGAGGAACGAGGTTTAAGCTTTTAGAATCACGTCAGAGGGAAACGCAGTGACGATGACGATTCTTCTGCGAAGTATTTACGATTCCTTTGCGTTTTAAGGGATGTGGATAACTAATTTTGACACGCCGCCCTACGTGCTACGCTGTAAGTAGAGATTGTGCCTTGAAGCCGAGTTAAGCATATAGTTTAGGGATTCGGTTCGCTCTGTCCTGTGGGACAAAGGCTAGAATTCCATTTTACCTTTAATCGGTGCTTTCTAGGCAGAGTCTCTACGAGTTTATTAGCCAAAAATCCCTCATCCCGAGGGATTTTTGGTATGGTAAAAACCACTCAAAACCGCTATAATTACCGGCACATGAAGGAAATCCGCAACTTCGTCATCATTGCGCACATCGACCACGGCAAGTCCACGCTTGCCGACCGTCTTTTGGAACTCACGGGTACGGTAGAACAACGCGTAATGAAGGAGCAATATTTAGACCAACTGGAATCTGAACGTGAACGCGGTATTACCATCAAGATGGCGCCCGTGCGCATGAAATATACGATGGACGGTATAGAATACCTTTTAAACCTCATCGACACCCCCGGCCACTCGGACTTCGGCTACGAAGTGTCGCGCGCGTTAGCAGCCGTCGAAGGCGCAATACTTTTGGTTGATGCCACGCAAGGCATACAAGCGCAAACGCTCGCCAACTTTGAAAACGCGCGTAAAGCCGGCCTCACAATAATCGGCGCCGTGAATAAAATAGACATGAACCCGCCTCAGCTTGAAGAAATTGTAGACGAGCTCGCGGACTTGATCGGCTGCGAGCCCGAAGACATTTCGCGCATCTCGGCTCGTTCTGGGCTCGGCGTAGAGGGGCTACTGCAAACGGTAATTAAAAAAATACCCGCGCATTCCGAAAATAAATTGGCGCATCACGGCCACGGCACACGCGCGCTTATTTTCGACTCGCTCTACGACGACCATAAGGGCATCATCGCCTTCGTCCGCGTATTCGACGGAAGCTTTACCGAGGGCGAGCAGGTTATTTTTACGGCTACCGACACCCACGCAAAAATAAAAGAAGTTGGCTACTTCTTCCCCCGCATGAAGGTGGCGACAAAGCTCGAGCAAGGGGAGATAGGCTACATAGCAACCGGTATCAAAAACCCCGACCAATTAAAAATTGGTGACACAATACGCATAGGCGAGGGCGACCTACTCCCCGGCTACAAAGAACCTCAGCCAGTGGTCTTCGTATCCTTTTACCCCGAAGACCCCACGGAATACGACAACTTAAAGCAGGCGCTCGGTAAACTGCGCCTTACGGACTCGGCGCTTTCGTTCGAGCCAGAGACGAGCGAAGTATTAGGGAGGGGATTTAAGGGTGGGTTCCTCGGCCGCCTGCATTTTGAAATCGCCGCCGAGCGACTCCATAAAGAATTCGGCATCGAAACCGTCCATAGCTTCCCGTCCGTAGAATACCGCGTGAAGATCAAAGGCGAATGGCAGTTAATCCATAATCCTAAGGACTTTCCGGACGACAACGAGGGTGTAGAAGAACCTATCGCGATGGTCGAAATTATAACCCCACCTAAATATATGGGGAGTATATTATCCTTAGCGGAAACATTTCGCTTCGGCACCTTCGACACAAAGACCTTAGGCAGCCGCTTAGTGCTTACGGCCACCCTACCGCTCGCGGACTTAATGAGCGACCTCGACGACCGCCTAAAGTCGATGACCGAAGGATACGCGTCTTTAGGCTACGAACTGATTGGCTTTGAAAAAAATGATTTGGAAAAAGTGGAAGTACTCGTTGCCGCAAACCCTATCGCGGGCCTTACGCGTATTATGCCCAAGGACCGCGTGGAGCGCGAAGCCCGTATTTCCGTGGAACGTTTAAAAGAATTACTGCCACGTCAGCAGTTCACGCAGGCAATACAAGCCTCCGTTCGCGGGCGCATCATCGCACGCGAAACCATCCCCGCCATGAAAAAGAAGCTGGGCGACTTCGGCAAGAATGGCGGCGACCGCACGCGTAAAATGAAGCTATGGAACAAGCAGAAAGAAGGTAAGGAGCGCCTGAAAGAGCGTGGTGAAAAGACGCAGATAAAGATTCCCGCGTCCATCTTCAAAGAATTGATGAAAAAGTAGTATGCTTAGGGGATGCGGATATTCCTCCTTGGCGCGCTATTTATAGTGATAGGGTTTCTTTCCCTGCAGTCATACCGGCTCATCGGCCAGTACCGCAAAACGCAGCGTGAATACGACGAGATATTAAAAAAGATGGCGCCACTTGCGGTAGACAATGCCGCATTACAAGCAAACCTAAAAGCGCTCGAAGAGGGCTATGGCGCCGAGCGCGAACTGCATAACGCGGGCTATGCGGCGGAAGGCGAAAAAATGTTCATCATTATACCCAAAGCTAATCTCAAAAATAACTGATGAGAAACGCCGGAACCGCATTCGCCATTCTTATATTTGCAGGCCTCGTGACGACCATGGTCGCCATGCAATGGTATCCAGCAATCCTTATGCGCACGCCGGACGCAAGCGGCGGCCGCGCCCATATCATTTGGGAATTCCAAATAAACCGCGTAGCGGATTCGGCGCTTACATACTATAAAAATGCCTTGGAAAATACGTCGAGCACACTACAAGTGACGGGTAGCGTACGAAAAGACGCATATGAAAAAAGCGCGGCAAACCTCATAGAAAATATCCTCGTGCATAACGCAGTACGCGCGGAAGGACTCGAAGATGCAATTGAAGCTCTTATAGCTAAAAAGGTAGACGAATACGCCGCCCAACCGGACTTCAGCGTCGCGGTGTCCCTTATCTACGGCTTAGACAATTCGGGGTTCTTGGAGCTCATTGCGCGGCCGGAGGCAGAGCGCGATATTTTGAAAGAGAAAAACAAGTGGGACGACGCGGCGCTCGCCGCATGGATAGAAGAGGAAAAAAAGGCGAGCCGCATTGTCAGATTCGCGAAATAAGGATATATAAGAATAAAAGGCGGGGCCTGCCCGCCGAAGCTTTAGCGCAGGCGGGATTAGTACAGTGGTAGTACATAACCTTCCCAAGGTTGTGGCACGAGTTCGATTCTCGTATCCCGCTCACTTCTTCGCTCTTCGAGCTACGAAGTGCAAGCATAATAATAATGATGCTTGTATTTCAGAAAAATGATGTAATAGTGTGCGAAGGACGGGCTATCCAATATCTAATTTTCATGGTATTATTACCATTCCATGAAATCTCAAGAATCTAACGAACTACCCGAAAAGCCGCTCTACCCGATGCGGATTAATAAATACTTGGCTAACAAGGGCTTTGCCACGCGCCGCGGCGCGGACGAGCTTATTACGCGCCGCAAGGTGACTATCAACGGCACGCTCGCCGTACTCGGCAGTAAAGTGAACGAAGGCGACACCGTGAAAATGGTAAACGCCAAAGGCGCGCCAAAGCTCAGCTATTTTGCCTACCATAAACCACTCGGCATACTACATAGTGAAAACAGTGAAAAAGAACCGGATATAATCCTTCCGCGCGAGCTCGCGGGCTTTTTCCCCGTCGGCGACCTCGACAAAAAGGCGCATGGTCTCGTAATAGTCACGAACGACGGCCGTATTACCGGGCGCCTGCGTGACCCGCAAACGAAACCCGAAGAAGAATACACGGTACGCGTACGCGGCAAATTGCGTTCGAGCTTCCGCGCAAAAATGACGGCAGGCGTTGAAATAGAAGGATTCAAAACAAAACCCCAACACGTAAAAATACTCGGCGAAAATCTTTTTGCGATCGCGCTCAAAGAAGAAAAGAATAACCAGATCCGCCGCATGTGCGTGGCATTATTCCAAGAAGTGACAGACTTAAAGCGCACCCGCATCGGCACCGTAAGCCTTTCGGGACTCAAGCCCGAAGAGCATCGCACGATAGAGGGCGAAGACCTCGCAAAGTTTCTGAAAAGTTTGGGGTTGTAAAAGTTAACAAAATCTGACGACCGTTATAATTTGTTAACTGCATGAGTTTTTTTAATTGCCTAACCCCTGCATTTTTGATATGCTAATCTTTGTTAATTAGCCAGTGTAGCTCAATGGCAGAGCGATGCTTTCGTAAAGCAAGGATGGAGGTTCGATTCCTCTCACTGGCTCAGCGACAGAGCAATCCCTTCGTAAGCCCGCTTTCGCCAAAAGGCGAAAGACCATGGCGGGCTTGCTGCTAGAAGTGGCGGCCACCGCCGCATACCGTATCCATTTTGCTAAAGCAAAATGCTTGCAGGAAAGCACAGGCCGGAAGTTCGATTCCTCTATATAATAAAATGCAAAGCCCGTACGACAATAATAATGCCCACGTCATAGTATATGCGGGGGCGGGGGGCGACGACGCCAAGGACTGGGCGGAAATGCTCGCGCGCATGTACGTGAAGTATGGGGGTAGGAAGGGATGGAAGGTAACGGAAACGGACGACCGCGCTTTCCACATGAAGGGAGCCGGCGCCTACGGCACGCTCAAAAAGGAATATGGCGTACACCGCCTCGTGCGCATATCGCCCTTTTCGTCTAAAAAAATGCGCCATACGTCGTTTGCGCTTGTGGAAGTCCTGCCGGAACTACCGAAGACGGATGAGCAAGCGATTACTATTCCCGAGGGAGACTTGAAGATCGAACTATCACGCGCCGGCGGCCCCGGTGGCCAGAACGTGAACAAAGTTGAAACGGCAGTACGCATCGTCCATCTGCCCACGGGCTTTGCGGCTTCATCGCGCTCTGAGCGCTCGCAAGCCCAAAACAGGGAAAAGGCGATGGCGCTCCTTAAGGCTAAAATCTTCCAAGAATTGCAGAATAAGAAGACGAAAGAGCTCGGCGATCTTAAAACCAAAGTCGCCGTGGAGTGGGGGAGCCAGATACGCTCGTACGTCCTCCACCCCTACAAGCTCGTAAAAGACCATAGGACGAAAACCGAGTCACACGATCCAGACCGCGTTTTGGACGGCGAGCTCGACAAGTTTATCGAAAGCGAACTACACTTGAGTGAGTAGGGAGTAGTGGATTTAATCACTACCCACTAACCACTTCGTCATGATTTCATTTACGAACGTCGCTAAATATTACGAAAACGGCTCGACAAGCGTCGCGCTCGACGAAATAAACCTTAAAATAAACACAGGCGAATTTGTCACACTTGTCGGTAAGTCCGGCGCGGGTAAATCAACACTCATAAAGCTTATCATCGGCGAAGAGCAGCCGACGCGGGGTAAAATCATAGTCGCGGGGCAGGACGTAGGCAAAATGCGCTCGACTGACCTGCCGACGCTGCGCCGCAAACTCGGCGTCGTATTCCAAGACTTTCGCCTACTCCCTAAAAAAACTGTGCACGAAAACGTAGCATTCGCTATGGAAGTTGCAGGCCGGCTAGAGCGCGAAATAAACGAAGTGGTTCCGCAAGTACTCGATATGGTGGGATTAGCAGACCGCGCCGGCCACTTTCCCAACCAGCTTTCGGGTGGTGAAAAACAGCGCGTGGCTATTGCCCGCGCCATGATAAACCGGCCGATGGTTATTATAGCCGACGAACCTACCGGCAACTTAGACCCCGTAAACACGTGGGAAATCATCAAGCTCCTCACGAAAATAAACGAGCTCGGAACCACCATCATTCTCGCAACCCACAGTAAAGACATCGTAAACGCCTTAGGTAAGCGCGTTGTAAGCATTGATAAGGGCCGCGTTGTGCGCGACGAGCAAAACGGCCGATATATATTAAACTAAGCATGGCAACATTCCTCTCCCGCATATTCAAATACGGCTGGCAGAATTTCTCCCGCGGCAAGTGGCTTTCGGCCGCCACGCTCGTTATTATTGTTCTTGCACTCGTCGTCTTTGAAGGCCTTATTGTATTCACCGTCATCACAAAGACCTCGCTAACGCTCCTGCAGGAAAAAATAGATATATCCGTCTACTTTAAGCCGAAGACCGCCGAAGATGAAATACTGAAAGTGAAAAAAGTGATAGAAGAACTCCCTGAAACAGCCGAAGTGGAATACGTTTCACGCGATAAAGCACTCGCCTTATTTAAAGAAACCCATAAGGACGACGCAGCTATTAGCCAAGCCCTTGCGGAACTTAACGAAAACCCTTTATCGCCCGTCTTAAATATCAAAGCAAAAAAGCCCGACCAGTATGCAGCAATCGCCGCCGAACTCGAACGCGAAAGCTGGAAACCCATCACGCAAAAAATAACCTACCGCCAAAACCAGACGATTATCGACCGCCTGTCGAAAATTATTGATATAACTAATCGCGTTGGTCTTATTCTCACCATCCTTCTTACGCTTACAGCAATTGTCATCACCTTCAATACCGTAAGCTTGGCAATCTATTCCAACCGCGAGGAAATCGGTATTATGCGCCTCGTGGGCGCCCCTAATAGCCTTATTAGCGGTCCCTACATGGTAGAAGGTATCATCTACGGCGTAATGGGAGCGGCCGTGAGCCTCCTCATATTCTGGCCCGCCGTTTATTGGGGCGCGCCCTATCTTAAATACTTCTTAGCGGACCTTGACCTACGCGCCTACTTCTTTACCCACTTTTTCTCCCTTGTGGGTTACCAGCTCTTATTCGGTATCGCGCTCGGCGTAATATCAAGCAATTTCGCGATACAAAAATACTTGAAGATTTAGTCGTGGCGCCGACGCATGCTACTATAAAAATATGAAGCGACTATTCATTGCACTTATTTTTGCTACGGCCTACCCCATCCTTACCCTCGCCGCAATCCAACAAGCTTCCATCATCACCCGTCCGGGCGTAGCCACCCCTCCTATCAAATACTACTTCGACCTTTCCTCCGCATTAAGTGAGGGTGTGAATCACGCGGTTAAAGCCACCATCTCCGCGTCGAACGCCGAAAAGACCGCCGTCCGCTTCGAATCTGTGCAATTATTTGGTCAGGACGGCGTAGTCATGGGAAACAATGTGGCGTTAAAGACA